>CAILNN010000399.1 GCA_903835555.1 uncultured Verrucomicrobiota bacterium | reverse complement strand
CCACAGCGCAAAATCGCAAAGCAATTCAATTGAGCCCTGTGACTTCAGGCACGATTTTAAACCGCTCGCCAGTATCACCCGTCCATCGTATGAACCTGAAAAACGTCCATGATATAATCGTGCGGAAATCCGGGAAGGCTCCTAAATTCTTCCAAGATGCTGCCCTGGTTGCACTAGCCGATTTCTTGGAACAACCAACCATCGCGAATTACCTGCGCACCTGCATTCCCGTTGAAGTGCTCTATTGTTCAGGCGTTCGCCTCCTGCCTTTGGAGGCCATCCGGCAGGAAATGGCTGAAGGTGCCGCACCTGGTTCGTTTCTTCGTCCGTATAGGTACCTCGTCGTAGCAACCTCAATCGGAGGCAACGCTGTTTGTTTTCATTCGCCTTCCGGAAGAGTGTATTGGGCAGATCACGATAGTTTTACTCCTGACTGCATCGCTTTTAAGAACCGAACCACGGGCCATTGGGAATACATCCACAAATATAACCCAGAGAATGTACGCAGGGCGTTGGTTTCGCTTGGCAATGATATCGAAGGCTTTCTCATGGACCTGCTCGAAGACCGACTCACGAGCTACCTTGAATCGTTAGATTAATCCCCCATGGACCCCGAAATCATTGGCATCGATCACATCTATATCGCGGTCTCAAACCTAAAAATCTCGGAGGCCTTTTATGACAAGGTTATGTCGACATTGGGGTTTAAAAAGAACCAGTTCCTCAATGACGGTGATCCCCATATTCAATACTACAACCGCCATTTTGGTTTTGTTCTGAGGCCATCGCACGATAGGTCGACGCCCCATAATCCCATGTCGCCCGGCCTTCATCACTTCTGTTTTCGAGTGGAAAGCGTTGCCGACCTCGAAACCATCGCTGTTCGGTTCGTGGCACTGGGCATCGATTGCTCCGCTGCGGAATTGTTTCCGGAATATGCCCCCGATTACCACGCCATCTTTTTCTCCGATCCCGACGGCATCCGCCTCGAAATCACCAACTATCGCGAGGAACGCCGGAAGCGGTTTGCGGAATGGGAGACGCCCTAATTCGACTTTGTTAGGCTTCTGGCAAAAGTCATAGGTCATTCATTTCAATTGTGACACAGACCATTAACCGGGGACCATGCCTTCAGCATGGCCGATAATGACTTTCCTTGCCCGTGAGGTGACTGCTTACTAGCTTACAGCAAGAGCCTAACAAAGTAGAACTAAGGCGTGTTTTTCCTCGAAAGCTGAAGACCGCTTCATTGAACTCCCGGTGCCGTCCATTTCGCGGCCGTTTCCAAAGCGCCAGAGGACTGAAGCAGTCCAAGACCTGGCGGACTTCCCATCTCCCCAACAGGATTGCGCCGTTCACAAGCTTATGTGCTCCGCTTGATTAGGATTCCTACGGCGAACAAATGACCGGCATCCGCCCGTCTGGTCCCGCTACGTTCCAGTCACTGGTGATTTTTTCACCTTCTGCGGAATCCAATGGATGCCATTCTGACTCTTGCAGACGCCGCACGAGGGTATTGTGCGGCACTTGTCCGCGGTCAATGCGGGCCTCGGCGGCCCGACCTTCCAAGCGTGCTCGTTGCACCTCCTCAAAGATCGCCTTCAACTCGGGAGTATATTTCTCCAGGTAGCCAATTTTTTGATGCTTTTTGTCAGCCGGATCCCCTGAGGTCGAAACAACGATTGCCCGCACACCGGCCATCGGCTTGCCATGGATGCCATCGATGGGCGGAATAGACTTTCGCGGAACCACAAAGAGCTTCTGTTCAGTCAGATCGTAGAAAAAAGCATTTTCGTCGCGGCTATCATCGGCAGGGCTGAGTGACCGATAGATCCACAGGGCGAGACCTAGTAACGCCAACGAAATGGCGATTTTGACCGACGATGACATAACCCCGGATTTCAAGATCAATACGTATTAATGCGGACTCGCCTTGACCGACCACCAACAGCTCTCGTTGTTGCACGGAATCCGACTCGGGTCATACAACTCCGCGTGTCCATCACCAAACGCATAATTGGATTTACGGTTGTGCCGAGTCGCTCCCGGGTCCTTTTCTGCCGCCCGGTTGAAGCCGCTGGTGTTGGCATTGCCCAACTCTTTCCAAATCCACCAATGATCGTCCGGCCAGAGTTGGTCAAAATCGCTATGTCCATCTCCAAAGAGGATGACTTGCACCGGTTTCTCCAGGCGGTCCCAACGGCATAAGTTGTTTTCATCCGGTGCCGGACGCCCAAAGGGCGGCTGTGCGCCACCAGCTAGCCAATGGACATTGACCGCTCCAATGCCACTGCCCAATTCATTTTCTCCGGTTACTGCCAAGCCAATCACCTTTGGGTTGGGCGGCAAGGGTGCCACTCGATTGCCGAGCGCATACACATCCTTTTTTTCAGCCGGACAATCAAAAAGTCCCGCCGTCTTACCAGCATACTTAAAGAGAAACGGACGCCAGGTTGGTCGGGCGCTGACCAATTCAATTTGCATGGGAGGCATCCACTCCGTGTTGTCCGAAACATACAAATGGGTCGCCAATACCAGTTGCTTTTGGTTATTCAAACACTGCACCTGATGGGCCTTTCCCTTCGCCTGTGCCAACGCTGGCAAAAGCATGGACGCCAAAATGGCGATGATCGCGATGACGACCAACAGTTCGATCAGCGTGAATGCCCGGCGGAGACGACACCCTGAAGCAAGGCTGAGCTCGTCCTCTTCGGCCCTTAATCGCAATCGCCCATTGCTCTGCAGCCGCCGGTTTTGAAGCTTCCCCATCACACCCGTATTGTTGAAAACTGTTGCGTCGCTCCCACGTCCACGAGGTTACAAACTCGAAACGTTGGGGCGGAATGCACTGCCACCGTTTCCAGCCGGGTTTCGCGCCCCAGCCTGGTTGCCCCGCAACCTATTTCACCGCAAATCCAGTTGCCGAAAGGCGGTGAGTTTGGTCGCGCTACGAATGAAAAGGGTGCCATCGATAATGGCCGGGGTGGCAAATATCTCTTCACCCAATAAATTCCGGGCCAGGACCTCCGGCGTGTCCCCAGCTTGCAACACCAGGACCGTGCCGTTTTGGGCGGCCAGGTAGACGTGTCCTCCGGCCCCGACGGCGGACGAATAATAGTCTCCCGCGACCCCAACCCGGACATCCTGATACAATGGTTTTCCAGTCTTGGCTTCATAGCACGAAGCCAACCCGCCATTTTTCATGGTGAAGATGCGGTCCTGATAAAAGAGAGGCGACGACACATACGGCAGACTGCGGGTCACCCGCCAAGCCACGTGGGTCTGCGTGATATCGCCATGGCCCCCCGGACGAACGGCAAAGACGGAATTTCCAGCCTTGGCGAACATTTGTCGCATGGTTTCCCACTCTTCCGAAGTGACGACACCGTCTTTATCGAGGTCCATCTGGGTAAAACGCTGTCTGACCGGACCGTCGGGCAGTTCGCTTGGAACGAATCGCCCATCGTGATTCGCGTCGTATTTCGCTGCCGCATCGGCAAAGGACTCCATGGTCACACGGTCGTCAGTATCGCCGCCGACATTCCAACTGGCGCTGAACAGCAACCCGTCCCCAGCGGTCGGTGAACTGGTGGCCACCCGCGAAGTCCCGCTAACGGTCCAGTTTTCTGCACCGGTAGTTGGACTATACGACTTGAGCCAGATGGAGCCCGGAACGATTAGTTCTTCCGTGCCGTCGTGTTTCCATAGAAACGGAGTCGCAAAACTTCGGCGAAACTCCGGACGTTCGATTCGCCAGGCGACTTCGCCTGAATCCTTGCGGAGCGCGAGCAGGTGGGAGCCGGTGTCTTGATCACGGGCCAGGATAAGAAGGTCACCCGAAAGGATCGGCGAGGCGGAGGTTCCAAACTCAACTACCGGGGTTGGCAACTCGCGATGCCAAGCTTCGCGGCCATCAAAATCGTAGGCGACAACCCCGTAAGAACCGAAATAGGCATAGACGCGCACGCCGTCGGTTACCGCGGTGGGTGTGGCCGGGTTGGCGAGTCGATGGGTGGCTTCCAGTTTTGCGGCCGCCACGGAATGACGCCACAGCAGCTTTCCTGTCTGGCGGTCGTAGGCCAGTGTTTCCAGGGCATCACCTTCCAACCCAGTGATAAACAGGTGGTTGCCCCAGATGATTGGGGATGAATTGCCGGTGGGGGCATCGACCTGCCAAAGGCGATTGGAGGAAGCGCCAAAGACAACTGGCGGCTGCCCGGTACCGATGGCCGAGCCCGACTCTCCACGGAATTGTGGCCATTGGGCGCGAGTGGGGCCATCAGCGTAGGCCTTGAAAGCTAACACAGTGGCGGCAAGCATCACCGACAAGACGGGGTGGAGGCGACGTAACGGTTGTTCGACTCGAAAAATGGAGATCATATCACACGTAATCTATTGAACCAAAACAACATCGGTAGCGAGACTCTGTCGAGCCGGAGACGGTCCGAACAACGTCTTTCGTGCAAGTTATCCTTCGCCCGACCCCAAACGCCACAGGTGGGGCTCTGCGGCTCGATCGAAATATTCGAAATGAGATTAATACAGCTTCCGCAAGTGACTCGGCAGAATGTTCGATTCGGAGCGGTATTTGGCCACCGTTCGCCGGGCGATGACAATTCCTTGGTCCTTCAGCCGGGCAACAAGATCTTCATCCGATAGCGGATGACTCTTGTCCTCATTGGCGATCAATTCATTAAGAATAGTCTTCACACTGGTGTTGGACATCGAATCGCCGGACGCCATCGAAACACCAGAGGTAAAGAAGTATTTCATCTCCACAATGCCCTGCGGGGTCTGCATGAACTTGCCCGAAACTGCCCGACTGACCGTCGTTTCGTGGACCCCGACCACTTCCGCCACCTGGACCATGGTCATTGGCTTGAGATGCGCCACCCCCAATTCAAGGAACTCCCGCTGCCGGGCCACGATTTCCCGGGCGATATTGAGGATGGTGCTCTGCCGTTGATGAATGCTCTTAATCAGGAATTTGCCCGCTTTGATTTTTTCGCGGATATACTCACGAACTTCGGAGGAAGTGTCCGCCTGACCCAGGAGGTCTTTGTATTGGTTGCTGATCCGGAGGCGTGGAAGGTTGTCGTCGTTGACAAGAACAGAGAATTCACCGTCTTTTTCCCGCACAACAGTGACTTCCGGGACAACGTACTGGCTTTCGTCTGGTGCGTAGACTTGTCCCGGACGTGGTTCCAACTGCGCGATGCGCTCGGCCATTTCCTGGGCTTCATTGGCGGAAATTCCAAGATGACGGGCAATCTCGGGAAAGCGGCGTTTGCCCAGGGCTTCCATGTGATCCCGGATGATCACGTATTCCGGCGACTCCTGGCGACCCGCGCGTTCCAATTGAAGCAGCAGGCATTCCCGCAAATCACGAGCTCCAACGCCAGGGGGATGAAACGACTGAACGACCTTCAGCGCGACTTTTAATTCCTCCTGTGGAATGCCGGTCGAAAAGGTCAGCTCTTCCAGCTTGGGCTGCAGGTATCCGCGATCATCGATGTTGCCGACGATCAGCTCCGCCACCTGCCGCTGACGATCATCCAAGTCTGCCATCCGAACCTGTTCCAGCAGTTCGGTTTGCAACGAGGTCTCGGCGGTGAGGGTGTCGAACATGAACTGGCGCCGCTCCTCATCTTCTGCGGTAAATCGTTGGGAGGAGTTCGCGGCAGAGAAATGCTCCCGCCATTCCTGGTCCATCTGGATCAACCGTTGGATTTCGGCGTCGAATTTATCGACTGGTCCATCGGAAGGACTTTCGGTGGCGGGGTCGTAGCGGGTATCAGCCGGAGGTTCGGCGGGGTCGAGCTGAGTATTGGCTTGGTCTTCCACCCGCTCGCGGTCTTCCGCCGTGATTTCGCCCGATTCGTCGGCTTCGAGAATCGGGTTTTGATGCAACTCTTGTTGCACCAATGCCTGCAGCTCTTGAACGGGAGCCTGCAACAGCGCCAGCGATTGCTGGAGCTGAGGCGACAGCACCATTTGCTGCGATAGCCGCTGCGAAAGATGGAGCCCCTGGGACATGTGCTCTGGAGACTACAGTAAGCCGAAAGGAAAACAAGACTTGGCGCGAAGTGTGCTTGCCGATGGGGCTCAAGTCTCTAACGTGGGTTGGTGTCGGTTCGGTTTACCATCCTGGGCAGCGGCAGTGGCGGCAATTGCGCTTACCTTGAAGCGGGAGAAACACGCCTCCTCATTGATGCAGGTTTCAGTGGGCGGCAAATCCGCGAGCGGCTGGCCACTCTCGGTCGAGTGCCGGAAGGAATAAGCGGCGTTCTCATCACGCATGAACATGGCGACCACATCGCCGGACTAGGGCCGCTCTGCGGAAAGTCTGGTATACCGATTTATACCAATCGCCTGACGCAGGAAGCCATCCAGCGTCAATTTCCCGAGACTCGGTTCAACTTCTGCCGGTTCGAGACGGGTAACCACTTCAGTTTGGGAAGTATCGGTATCCAAACGTTTGCCATCCCTCATGATGCGGTTGATCCGGTCGGATTCCTGCTCCAGACCACTTCGGGAAACATCGGATTTCTGACCGATCTAGGGCATGTCACCAAACTGATTTTCGAACGAGTGCGTTCGGCCAATGTACTGGTCCTGGAGGCCAATCACGATTTGGCGTTGCTGCAAGCCGATACCAAGCGCCCTTGGAGCACCAAGCAGCGTATCCTCAGTCGTCACGGCCATCTTTCCAACACTTCTGCTGCCGAGGCGGCCGTTCAACTGGCGCACGCCCACTTGCAGCGGGTGTACCTCGGCCATCTCAGCCGCGACTGCAATCGGCCCGAACTGGCTCACAAGGAAGTCTCAAAAAAACTCGCCGGTATCGGTGCCACCCATATCCGGGTTGAAAACACCGACCAGGACCGCCCTTGTCCCACCGTCGAATTGGCACCACTTCCCCCTCCCCGTGAGGCTTTGCGTTCGGAGACAGCCCTTTTGACGCTCGTCTGAGGATTAGTGCAAATGCAGTGGCGACATGAAATAGAGTCGACCGGGGGCCAGGTGCGGCATCATCTCGAGACCGCCGATCTCAACCTTCAGGGCTCGTGCGTCGCTCTTCGCGAATAATCGGGATAATCCGGCCCACCCCTGCGGGGCCTCGTAGCTCACCAAATTGGCGTCGTTGATCTGGGCAAGCGTCAGCGCCCGCTCAACCGCCGTGTCGAAATTACCCAGCTCATCCACCAATCCCAGGTTCATCGCCTCGCGACCGGACAAAATCCGGCCATCGGCAAAATCGGTCCAATTGGGAGCCAGTTCATGACCGTCGGTATTGTTTTCCTCGCGATTCTTGGCCGCAGCCGCACCGCGACCCTCCACGATCACCGTCTTGAATCTGGTAAAGCTTTCCTGAATCATGTTGCTCAGGATCTGTTTTTCCTCGGGTAATTCGTCCTCCGGACGCTTATCCGGGCTGAGCATGTCCTTGAGCCGACCGCTCTTTACCACGCTGGGTCGGACGCCAATCTTGTCCATCAACCCCCGGTAATTGTAGGTGTGAAAGATGACTCCGATGCTTCCGGTGATGGTCATTTCATTGGCCACGATCCAGCGCGACGCAGCACTAATATAGTAACCACCGGAAGCCGCCAGAGACCCCATGCTGGTAATCACGGGGATATCATTGGTCTCTTGAAACTGTCGGATGACGCGATAAATCTCATCGCTGGCCAAGACTTCACCTCCCGGCGAATCCATCTTTAGGATGACCGCCTTGACCTCGTCCTCGGCAGCCCGGTCCAGTTGATGCCGAATGAGCTCGACCATGCTGTAACTCTCGCCCCGCCCGGTTTCCCCGGTGATTTCCCCCGCGATATCGAAAACGGCGACCTTATTGGTGGAATCATTGTCTTCCAAGACCACTTCCTCGAGGTCTTGCGAGCCATGCCCGTGATGACGCTTGAGCTGGGAAAAGCGACTGAACTTCGAGCCAATCAGCGCGAAATTAGCGATGACACTTACCACCAGCAGGACCAGAAGAACCAGCGCCAGCGCCAGCCAAATTCCCGATCCGCGCCTCGGTGGAGGCGGTTGAGCGACTGGGAAGGGAATTCCTGGCGGAGGTGGAGGTGGCAGAGCTGGCGGCAGTTGGGGCGGCAGTAGCGGAGGGGGCACGCCTTCATTCATAGGGCGACAGGCTAACCGTAGCAGGCACCATGGCAAGTACGACAGCACCGCGTACCAAGGCAAATCCGATTGCCGGAGGCCCGTTTCTTTCCTAGGTTGACCGCCAGCAAATGAAACTCTCCCTCTCCCTGGCCATGGGCGCGATACTCGCCGCCGCCCTGCTCACCGGTTGCTCGACTACGACCTGCTGCTCCACGAGTAGCGACGGCAGCTCCAAGTCCGGCGATGCCGCCCACAACCACAGCGCAGTGGCTACCGGCGCTGTCGATGCCGAGGGTTTTACCCCGATTTTTGACGGCACCTGGACCAACTGGCGTGCCGGTGAGCGCCCGGACTCCTGGACCATCGTCAATGGAGCCTTCCGCGCCAACGGTGACCGCAGCCATATCTACTACTACGGACCTTTGGCTCCCTTCAAAGACTTCGAGCTCAAAGTCGACGTCAAGACCGAGCCCGGCTCCAATGGCGGTATCTACATCCACACCAAATATCAGGATGAAGGCTGGCCTTGGGGTGGTTACGAAATCCAGGTCAACAACACTCACTCCGACTGGCGCAAGACCGCCAGCGTCTATGCCGTTCAGGACGTGAAGGAACAATTCGCCAAGGACAACGAATGGTGGACCCAACACATCGTGGTCAAAGGCAACAACATCAAGGTCTACATCAACGACAAGTTGGTGAATGACTACACCGAGGAAGCCGGACGCCAACCGGGCAAGGATTTCGAGCGCAAGCTCAACAGCGGCACGATCGCGCTCCAAGCCCACGACCCCAAGAGCGTGGTGCTGTACAAGAACATCCGGATCAAGAAGCTGTAATAAACGGAGGTTTCTCGGAGTTGCCGCAAACCGAGGATGGTCTATTGAAGTTGTTCAAACGGCTCCTCGGAAGGGTGCAAGCTCACCGGCAGACAAAGCGCCGGAGGGCTGGCGCACTCCAAGACCTGGCGGCCCAATCGACGTTCGTTGAGCGACATCACGGACTCGTCCTCTTTCAGTGCTGTCTCGCTAATTGATCAGCGTCGACTCACGTTGGCTACAGGGACGATGGCCACCGTGTATTGGGTAGTCGTCGCTCGTCAGGCGACGCTGATCCCACGAGGCCGCAGCCCGTTTCCGAGCAGCCAGGCGGGTGAAGAAGCTAAAACCCAACCCACTTCTCCAAGGCCGCGCCCAATCACCAGTCCCCAAGGTCGAAGCCCCGCCGATCTATCCAATAACGGGTATCAGCCGAGGAGAGTTAGCGCCGCCTTACGAGCGGCGACTACTAAAGCCAAGGCCACATCCCCTCATATCCAACACCTGAGGCGGCGCGATCATCAGCCCACCGTATCGTAATTGAGATTCGGTCCCAGCCAGCGCTCGCACTCGGTCAGGCTCATCCCTTTGCGGGCTGCCAAGTCGATGATCTGGTCGCGGTCCACTTTACCCAGGCCAAAATACTTGGCTTCGGGATGGGAGAAATAGAGTCCGCTGACGCTAGATCCCGGCCACATGGCGAAGCTTTCCGTCAATCGAATGCCGGTGAGGGCTTCGGCGTTCAGCACTTCCCAAAGGGTCTTCTTTTCCGTGTGGTCCGGACAGGCAGGATACCCGGCAGCCGGGCGGATTCCCCGATACTCCTCATTCAAGAGCTGCTCAACACTCAGTTGTTCATGGCGTCCGAAGCCCCATTCGCGTCGCACTTCTCGGTGCAGGTATTCGGCAAACGCCTCTGCCAATCGATCGGCCAGGGCCTCGGCCATGATGGCGTTGTAATCGTCGTGCTGCCGCTTGAAGCCTTCAACCACCTCCGCCAAACCGTGACCGGTGGTAACAGCAAACGCTCCGATATAGTCCGGGGCTGAAACTTCACCTGACCCGGTGGCTTTCGGGGCGATGAAGTCGGACAGCGACCAATTGGGGGTGCCATCCTCTTTGACCATTTGCTGACGCAGGAAATGAAAGCGAGCTTGAACCGTAGAACGCGTTTCGTCGGTATAAATCTCCACATCATCGCCCACCCGATTGGCCGGGAACAGTCCATAGACGCCACGTGCCTGGATGAGATTTTCCGTGATCAATCGGTCCAACAAGGCTTGGGCATCGGCGAATAGCTTCCGGGCTTCGTCGCCGTGCTTGGGATGATCCAGGATGGAGGGATAGCGCCCGCGAAGTTCCCAGGTGTGGAAGAACGGTGACCAATCGATGTACTCGCGCAGCGTGGCCAGCGAGACCTGTTTAAGCTTTCGGATACCGGTGAATGCCGGTTTCGGCAAATCGGTGTAAGAGAGTCTCGGGGCTCGCGTCCGCGCTTCGGCCAGCGGCACAAGCTTCTGGCGTTGACCCGAGTGCTGGCTCCGGAGGAGGTCATAGTCGGACTTCAATTGGGCGACAAACCCGGCCTTGTTTTCCTGGCTTAGGAGGTTGCTGACCACCGGCACCGCCCGGCTGGCATCCAGTACGTGAACCACAGGCTGACTGTAATGTCCGGAAATTTTCACGGCTGTGTGGGCCTTGCTGGTGGTGGCTCCGCCAATCAGCAGCGGTATCCGGAATCCGAGGCGCTCCATCTCGCGGGCCACGTGGGCCATTTCATCGAGCGATGGTGTGATCAGTCCGCTCAGACCAATGACATCCACCTGATGCTCCCGGGCTGCGGCCAAGATTTTATCACAGGAAACCATCACTCCCAAATCGATGACCTGATAGCTGTTACAGCCGAGAACGACCCCGACGATGTTCTTGCCGATGTCATGGACATCGCCTTTGACCGTGGCCAGCAATACCTTGCCGTGGGCCTTGGCTTGTTCGCCTTGCTGAGCCATCAGAGCCTTTTCCGCCTCCATGAACGGAGTGAGGTAGGCGACGGCTTTTTTCATCACCCGGGCCGACTTCACCACCTGCGGCAGGAACATCTTGCCAGCACCGAAGAGGTCGCCAACCACACTCATGCCCGCCATGAGCGGTCCCTCGATCACCGTCAGAGGGCGCCCGTATTTGACCCGGGCTTCTTCGATATCCTGGTCGATATGGACATCAATGCCTTTCACCAAAGAATGTTCCAAGCGCTGTTCCACCGTTCCGTTGCGCCATTCTTCGGCGGTCTTTTCCCGGGTCGCGCCACCAGCCGCTCCCGCTTGCTTCAGCCGCTCGCCGTATTCCACCAAGCGCTCAGTGCCATCGGCGCGACGATTCAACAAGACGTCTTCCACCAAGACCAACAGGTCGGCTGGGATTTCCTCATACACCTCCAGCATGCCCGCATTGACGATTCCCATGTCGAGTCCTGCCCGGATGGCATGGTATAGGAAGGCGCTATGCATGGCTTCTCGGACAACGTTATTGCCTCGGAAGCTGAAGGAAATATTGGAGATACCGCCGCTGACCTTGGCCAAGGGGAGGTTCTGTTTGATCCAACGGGTAGCGGCAATGAAGTCGGCGGCGTAGTTGTTGTGCTCTTCGATGCCGGTCGCGACGGTCAGGATGTTGGGG
The DNA here is from genome assembly GCA_903835555.1 of uncultured Verrucomicrobiota bacterium. GTDB lineage: Bacteria > Verrucomicrobiota > Verrucomicrobiia > Limisphaerales > UBA9464 > CAILNN01. The sequence continues at coordinate 6,876 of CAILNN010000399.1, read as the reverse complement.
TCAAATATGATGTCCTGAGGGGGGAATCCAACCTGGTCGACCAGCAATCGATAGGCTCGCTCACAGATTTCCGTCTTACGCCGAAAACTATCCGCCTGACCGCGTTCATCAAAGGCCATGACCACCACGGCCGCTCCGTAACGACGCACCAATCGGGCCTGTTCCAGGAACTTTTCTTCGCCTTCTTTAAGCGAGATTGAGTTGACAACGCCCTTTCCTTGCAGGCAGCGCAATCCGGCTTCAATGACCGTCCACTTCGACGAATCGATCATGAACGGCACCTTGGCGATGGCGTCGTCGGACGATATCAGATTCAAGAAGCGGGTCATCGCGGCTGCGCCGTCGAGCATCCCTTCATCCATGTTGATATCGATGATCTGTGCACCGGCCTCTACCTGTTGCTGCGCAACGGTGATGGCTTCCTGATAGTTCCCAGCCAGGATCAGTTTGGCGAACTTGGGTGAACCAGTGACGTTGGTCCGCTCGCCGATATTGACGAAGTTGGTGATGGGGCTGAGCTCAAAGGCTTCCATGCCCGACAACCGGAGCCACGGTTCGACCTTGGGGACAACCCGTGGACGACAGCCCCGGACGGTCTCGGCAATCGCTCGAATGTGCGCTGGGGTGGTACCGCAGCATCCGCCGACCACATTCAAGAAGCCTGCCTCGGCCCATTCCCGGAGCTTCGGTGCAAGTGTGACCGGCGTCTCGGGAAAGCCAGTCTCGGAAAGCGGGTCCGGCAATCCGGCATTGGGATAAAAACAGGTGTAGGTGGGGGCAATCTTGACCAATTCCTCCACAAAGGGGCGCATCTCGGCCGGGCCGAGGGCACAATTCAGTCCGATGGTCAGAGGATGCGCATGCGAAACGGAATTCCAAAAGGCCGCGACGGTCTGGCCAGTCAGCGTGCGGCCGGAACGATCGGTAATCGTGCCGGAAATCATCACGGGCAATTGCCTACCGGTGCGGGCAAACACGCCGAGGATAGCAAATAAGGCCGCCTTGGCATTGAGCGTGTCAAAAATGGTCTCAACCAGGAGTAGGTCGACTCCACCCTCCAGCATGGCTTCCACTTGCTCTCGGTAGGCTTGCTCCAATTGCTCGAAGCTGACGGACCGGAAACCCGCATCGTTGACCTCCGGTGAAAGCGAGGCAGTGACAGGCATAGGCCCGATGGCCCCGGCGACATACCGGCGTTGGCCTGTCGCCTGGGTAACGTGATCCGCCGCAGCCCGGGCGACCCGGACCGCTGCCAGATTCATTTCGCGTGTGATTTCACGCAGGAAAGGGTCCTGAACCACCCGATCAAAGAAGGCCTGGTCTTTTCGACCCTCGTGGTGGGCAAACAAGAAATCGTGCTGCCCGATGGTGGTGGCACCAAACGTATTGGTCTCGATAACATCGGCACCGGCTTCGAGGTATTGCCGATGGATTTCCTCGATAATATGGGGCTGAGTGAGCAGCAACAGCTCGTTATTGCCTTTCTGGTCTTTCCCATTCCAACGGGCAAACCGCTCGCCACGATATTGGGCTTCACCCAACTTATACCGTTGGATCATGGTCCCCATCGCCCCATCGATAATCGCAATCCGTTCATGAAGAAGGGCCTCGAACGGATGAAGTGCGGAGGATGTGACCGAAGGCGTGGAATCGACCATAACGTTTTCGACTCAGAGTTTAGTGGGTCCAGGGGGCGACTCAAGCATCAAATCAACGCATCGCGATATGATGATATGATAGCAAGATTGGAAAGAATCGAGAAAAGCGTCGGACGCTTGCTACCTAGAGCCTCTCTTCTTAAGGTCAGGAGCGTGGAGAATCATTTTGCTTTTCGCCGCTGGTTTGCAGGCTTCCTCATCGGTTTGGGCCTTCTCGCACCCAGGCTTCGGGCCGAGGTGGACGTCGAATCGTTCAAACAGTTGCAGTCCGAAGTGGCAGCCCTGACCGAAAGTCGCGACGCCCTGACGGCAGACATGCGCAAGCTGCGGGAAGAACTGGCGGCTATTCGGGCTGAGAATACGGAATTAAAGCAGCGATTGGCAGCGGCAACGGCCCATGAATACGCCAGCCGTGATGACCTGCGAAAGGTGGTGGAGCAAATCCAGGAAGTAGACAAGCGCCGGGCCGCCGATGGCCTGCTCGTTCGCGAGAAACTTGACGAAATTGTTCGTCAATTAAACAAACCGGTACCCTTGCCCCCGCCTGTCGAGCCATCGGGACCTCGTCCAAATGGCGGTGGAAAGGGTTCTGGCGACGAGACCGGATTACCGTCTGATTACTACGAGTACACCATGAAAGAGGGCGATATTCTCAGCTTGGTGATTTCCGAGTACAATAAGGCTCAAGGATTGAAGGTCCGGCTGGCCCAAGTGCTTAGAGCCAATCCGAACATCAAAGATGCCAATCGGGTGCCGGTCGGTACCAAGGTCAAAATACCGATCATCAAGTAGTTGGCCACTTCTTTCTAGCCGGACCAACCATGCGACGCCTTCGTTCCCTCCACACCTATCTCGGCGTCTTCTTTGCTCCGCTTCTCCTGTTCTTTGTCGTAACCGGGGGCTACCAGACGGTCGATACCGAACGACTGAAGAGTCCCAGCGATGCAGAAACCGTGGTCCAAAAGATGCGGGTCGTTCACACCGACCAAATCTATCCGAAAACCGGTGCCCTGAATCAGACCGCGTCGCCCAAAGCCTTCAAAGCGCTCGTCATTGCCATGTCGGTTGGCATCGGGGTTACGCTAGTCCTGGGATTGATCCTGGCTTTTCGCTTTGCCCGGTCCCTAGTGGCCGTTAGCGTGGCTTTGGTCCTTGGCACGGTTGTTCCCATTGGGCTGCTGTGGATTGCGACTAAGATCCATTGAGCAGTTTATGGCCCATTAGGAAATGGGTTTGGCCGGAATGAAGCCAGAGGCTAAGCCTCAGCACTCCTGACCGCGTGCTTTGATTGAAGGTGTGGGTGGAAAAATGGTGGTCCCAATCACTATGGCGAAGACTTTCTGGTCCGCTCGCGGGCTAATTTGCAGGGGGGGTGTGATTCGGACCGCCAAGCAGGTCTGGAGACCTGCGGTTCAGCCGACAGGAATGTCGGTGCTACGTCTATTCGCCCCTTTTTTAACCAGCCGGGCCTAATCCATTCCGTTGAGGTCAGGAGTTCTGAGCCTCAACCACTGCCTACTGGCTATCATGCCTTCGGCATGAAATCTGCCTAATTGCTCAAATACTCGCGCGGATCGGTGATTTTTCCGGCCAGGGCACTGGCGGCCACCGTCGCCGGGCTGGCCAGGAAGACCTGCGATTCCTTGTGTCCCATGCGTCCGGGGAAATTCCGGTTCGTTGCGCTGATACACTTCAGCGGCGTGTTCATCCGGCCAAAGGTATCGACTGGGCCGCCGAGACAGGCTGCACAACCGGCGTTTTCGGTCATCTGGACACCAGCGTCCAGCAAGATGTCCCAAACGGTGCGACCACCCCAGCGGGTCCGACGCAGGTCATGAACGATCTCGGGCGTGGCCGGCACCCCAAAGGTGTCGATGGAGACCCGCTTGCCCCGGATCACCCGGGCGAATTCGACAAAGTCGCTCGTTTTCCCACCGGTGCACGAGCCGATATAGGCGCGGTCCAGTTTGACATGCCCCAACTCCTTGGCCTGCTTCCGATTACCCGGGTCGGGATGACAGGCGACCACGGGCTCCAACCGGTCCAAGTCAATCACCCATTCGCCGATCACCGTTTGGTCGGCATCCACCTCGACCGGTTCATAGCTCGACCGGGTGCCATTCAGGCGGGTCCGAGATTCGACATACTCCGCCGTGCGGGAGTCAAAGGGGAAGATGCCGTTCTTACCACCTGCTTCGATGGCCATGTTGGCAATCGTCATCCGGTCGTCGATCGACAGAGAAGCTACACCGGAACCGTCAAACTGCATGGCGCGGTAGGTGGCACCGTCAAAGCCGATCTCCCCGATGATGTGGAGGATGATGTCCTTGGCCATCACGCCAGGTTGGAGTTTGCCTTCGAGACGAAAACGCATGGTCTCAGGCACCTTGATCAACAGCTTGCCGGTACCCATGACAAACCCGGCGTCGGTGTTGCCAATGCCAGTGGCAAACTGGTTGAAAGCGCCCGCCATGCAGGTATGGGAATCGGTTCCAAAAAGGATTTCCCCGGGGCGGGTATGGCCCTTTTGGGGTAAGGCGGTATGACACACGCCGGCATATTGTGACCCGTACTGGCGATTGAGCAGACCTTGAGTGGGGTCGAACTTCCACGACCCATTGGGATCATCAATGACGTCGTAAAAGTAGGGAATCTGCTGTTCCCGAACGAATTCGCGCAGAATATCGACGTTGCGATTGGATTTGGAATCGGCGGTGAAAATGTAGTGGTCAGGAATGATGACCACCCGTTCGCGGTCCCAGACCTTGGCCTGACGTCCGAACTCGCGGTGAAACACGCCGATCGTCCCCGGACCGCATACGTCATGGGTCATCAGGACGTCCGCGTTCACCCAAATATTGTCCCCAGCCGACACGCGCGCCTTACCGGAGGCCCGTGCCAAAATTTTCTCAGTCAACGTCATGGCCCGAGGACCCTAGCCACCGCCATCACCAAGCGCAAGGTCCTGCGCAAGGTGCTGCGCACGGCCAAATAGAATCCATTTCTTTCGCTTCGCTGGTTCCTCAGCGCGATACCCGTTCCAACGTGATGGCCTTTTCAGGACAGGCTTGGACACAAAGCCCGCAGGCTTCGCACCGATCCGCACGGACGGCAAAGGCTTGCTTCCCACCATGGAACCAAAGCTTCAGCCGGGTCAACGTCGTCCGGGTTTCTTTTTCCTCGGTGGTGAGTCGGCGGACATCAAAGACCTCGACCGGACAGACTCGGAGGCAGTCCGCCTTTCCCTCGCACCGGGCCAGGTCAATCCGAGGCTGAAAAATACCGGCCGGTGATTTGCAAGGTATGGGGTTGGTCGACATGATTTCCAAATTATGGCATCTTGACGGGCCTTCCAAGGTGTCATCTGGACCAGCTTCGCTCGGTCTTACCACATCGGACCCGAAGGAGCCTCGATCTCAGGCAACCAAGAGCTGGTCAAGGCCAGCTTGACGGGAGGCTCAACTACCTACTTGAATTCGGAGCGTTGGATCGGTTTCGCAGAAAGAAACAATTTCGTTGTAGCGCTCAAGTAGATTGGAAAGCGTGACCTTGCAATCCGCTGCCTTGAAAAGGCTTCGCTCGTAGATGTTGGCAGTCAAGAATTGACCGATATCAAGAACATCAACGCGATGGGCTAGGTTTGAGCTTTTGAGAAGGAAGGCGGCCCCGGCAACACCATCTCCAATCGTAATGATAATCGGCTTCAAACCGTCCTGAAGGTTTAAGGCACATTTCCTGATCAACGCTTCATTTGGATGGGTTGTTACGTGAATCGCCACTTCTTCAACTTGAAAATCTGCCTTTCGGTCGGTGGATTGGTCGGCGACCGAAGAGCCATGGTGTTGAATCTTTCCTTTTCCTAGCACGACATCCAACTTCGCTCCAACCATGTGCTGTAGCATGGCACCAACGTAAGTCGCACCTCCGGCGTCGGCTTGTAAATCCCGCGCTTGGCTCAAGAGGTCGCCAATGTTTGCGCATAGCGCTTTACCGATATCAAAATGAAATTTTGGGCCCTCGGAAGCAAAGTGGGAGCGGACACGATCAATCCACCATGCTTGCGCTTCTCCAAGGTCTAAACGAGATTGTTTATGTAGCTCATTCAGGCAATCCACATACGCCCGCATCAGGCCAAGGCTGCCTCGACTCGTCCGTCCGCCCTCTTCAGCGAGAATTTTTGAGATACCATGTGCGCGCAAGGTACTTTGAACAGCTGACTTGCCCAACCCAGCTACCTGGCCTCCTTCGCCGGTCCGCAGAGCTTCTGGCTCTAAAGGAAGACCCCTTGCTTTTGCGGTTTCTGTGACGACCAAACCGACACAAAGTCCTCCCTTCTTGAGAAATCTAGGATGCCTTTTGCAGAGAGCTTCGAGGGCCTTGGTGGTTGCGCTCATCGACTAACCTTTTTCGTAAGGGCCTTCGAATAGGACACCAACGAGATAGGACGAAGCATCCGGTTCAATTCCTGGAACCGTTCTACCATCATTGGATTAAGGTAGTTGAGTGCAATCCATTCGATTACAGGAACACAAACCGCATCGCCAAAACCAAACAATGCCTGATTTAGCGGCACTTTGATTGTGTAGTCATCTGCGCCCATCAATCGCGCACATTCCCGGGGGGTCAGTAATCGTACCGAGAATTTACCGCGACCGGCGGCGACTAGAATCTGCCGACCGCTCCCACCCCGTGGCGTTCGCAAACAACCTGCAATTCCGTCCGTGCGTAATTCAGCCATCGATTTCCCATTTCGCACGCGTCGGAAGACAGTTCCATAGCGTGTTTCCTGTCCCTGAACCATTTCATCGGCCAAGGCCCGATGCTTTGGACTCATTTGGTCCAAAAGATAGACGCAACGTTCATTGCTCCACCACGTATTGGAATTCAGCGGCAATTCTTCAAGAATCGATTCGATCTTGTGCCTCGGATTTGGCAACGGTGGCAGAGGTCGGATTGACCAATTGATCTCGGGATTCCAAAGGATGAAATCTGCTAGGGCGTGCGGTCTCGCTTCGCCTTCGTAAAAACGTGGCGTGTCATTGAGCGCAGAAACATCGTTGGACCTGATGCCTACGACGAACAATCGTTGCCGACTTTGAGGCACAAATCGTACTGCATCGATTATGAAAGAGTCGACGGCATATCCAAGTCGGTTCAATGCAAGGAGGGCATCCCGGAAATCATTACCTTCGTTGGAGGTCAAGAAGCCCGTGACATT
>CAILNN010000398.1 GCA_903835555.1 uncultured Verrucomicrobiota bacterium | reverse complement strand
TCCACATGCAGAAATTCCGAGGATGATGGTCCCGACCGTAATCGTCCCGCGTCAGCTTTCCTTGGGAATAGACGGTTCGTCCGAACTCGCCGCCCCACACACTCAACGTTTCATCCAGGAGCCCCCGCTCCTTGAGGTCTTTGACAAGGCCAGCCGTCGCCCGATCGATATCCTTGCACTGCGCCCGAATCTCGCTCGGTAGACTTCCATGCTGGTCCCACCCACGATGCAGAATCTGAACACATCGGACGCCGCGTTCAACCATCCTCCGCGCGAGTAGGGTGCTGGCGGCATAGCTGCCAGGCTTCGTGACGTCGTCTCCGTACAGTTCCAGAGTGGCCTTCGATTCTCCTTTGAAATCGACCAATTCGGGTACGCTGGCCTGCATCCGAAAGGCCATCTCATACTGGGCAATCCGGGTCAGTGTCTCCGGGTCACCAAACCGCTGGTGGGTCGAGTCATTCAGCTCATGAAGTGCGTCCAGCATGGTCCGCCGATCAGAAGCGATAACTCCAGGCGGATTCTGGATATACAAAACCGGGTCACCCACTGACCGTAAGGCCACTCCGTTGTAGCGGCCCGGCAGGAACCCACTGCTCCACATCCGGGTGAAAAGTGCCTGGGCGGCTGATTTGGACGACCAGGTTGGAGTCAGGACGACAAAGGCCGGTAAATCGTTGTTTTCACTGCCCAATCCGTAGGCCAGCCAAGAGCCCAAGCTGGCTTTGCCCGATACCTCACTACCCGTCATCACAAACGTGCAGGCGGGGTCGTGGTTGATGGCGTTGGTATGCACCGTCTTAATCAACGCAAGATCATCAACAATCCCGGCGGTATGTGGCAGCAGCTCACTGATCCATCGCCCGCATCGTCCCGCCTGATGAAACTTAAACATCGACGGTGCAACGGGGAAGTGTGCCTGACCTGAGGTCATGGTGGTGATTCGCTGCCCCTGCCTCACCGAGTCGGGCAAATCCTTGTCGAAATAGCCGTCCAACTGCGGCTTATAATCCCAAAGGTCCAACTGCGACGGTGCCCCATTCATGTGCAGATAAATGAGGTTCTTGGCCTTTGGCGCAAAGTGGGGCAGGCCAGGCAGGGGAGGGTGAACCCGTTCTGACGATCCACCGACCGATGCGGCCAGATTGCCTCCCAATCGAGGAAGGTTCATCATCGCCATGGCCACTCCACCGAGGCGCAGCCCGGTTTGGCCAAAAAACTGGCGGCGAGTTTGAATCTGCTGATATTCTAGAAGTGGGTTCATGGGCTAGTTCCGGGTGATGGTTTCATCCAGGTTGAGCAGCAGATTGGCGGTCAGCGTGTAGGCGGCCAGGTCTGTTGTCGGTAGCTTGGGGTCCGGCTTGGATTCACCAAAGGAGATGACCTGCTGAGCAGCAGAAGGGTCGGCCTGGTAGCGGGCTTGGTGCATCGATAACGCCCGGGTGACAATCTCCAATTCCTGCGGGGACGGACGACGCGACAGAACCGTCCGGTAGGCAAACTCCAGTCGATCCGGTGCCGCCGCTCCGCCTTCCTTCAGCATCCGTTCCGCAAGCCCCCGGGCCGCTTCGAAATGCTGAACGTCATTCATCAATTGCAGGGCTTGCAGGGGCGTATCGGTCCGGTCACGCCGGGTACACGATTGCTCGCGACTGGGACCGTCAAACGTCCCCATGAACGGGGGAGGGGCCGTTCGTTTCATAAAGGAATAGAGGCTCCGCCGATAAAGGGCCGAACCACTGTCTTGCTTGTATTCCCGCGTGTTGGACCCGGAATAGGCCACCGGTTCCCAGATATTGGGAGGCTGATACGATTTTACCGCTTTGCCCCCAAACGTGAGGTCCATCAGACCCGAGACAAAC
>CAILNN010000397.1 GCA_903835555.1 uncultured Verrucomicrobiota bacterium | reverse complement strand
TGCGGGTTGCGCCTAAAATGCCCCAGGGCAGCGTTGATTCAAAGGTGGCCCAAAGCAAAACCATAACCATGTTGAGGATTTTTTCTACAACGCAATTGCGGTGTTTTGAAAAGGGTGACACTCTGAGCTGAACCTCTTTCAAGAAATCCATTCCCAATTCACGATAAGCATGTGCAAGAAACTTGCCATTACCATATCCGGAGCGGTCTCGCTTGGGAGCTATGAGGCCGGAGTGTTATACGAACTTCTAAGCGCCCTTCGCCAACACAACAGCCATCCGGAGACGCCGGAAGAGGAAAAAGTTTATATCGATGTGATCACGGGCGCTTCCGCCGGTGGGATGACGGCCGCGATTGCCGTCCACAAGTTGTTGTACGAGGAGGGTGCCTTGGCGGACCCATACGAGAATGCATTTTATCAGGCGTGGGTCGCCGAAATTGACATTGAGCGGCTGTTCCATTTTCATGGACATGACGCGCCGACGATGTCCGTTCTCTCGTCTCAGACCATCGTCGACATCTCCCAAAAGCTTGTGACCGACCGATACAGCGGCAGCGGCAAGCGGTCAATTTCCAAACACGCCGCCGTGGATGTCAATAACCTAAGCTTAGGGCTGGCGTTGGCGAACCTCAACGGTATCGACTACAGCCTAAAGGTATCTCCCGCAGGTTCGTTGACCTATACCCGTCATAAGGATGAATTCATTCTCAGCTTTCCCGCCGCCGAACGTCCTGCGTCTGACAATCGAGATATCTGGGACAAAGTGTGCGCTGCCGCAGTTTCATGCGGTGCCGTTCCATTTGCGTTTCGAGTGGTTGACCTCCTACGGGATGCCTCGGAGTTAGGGTTGCAAGACCAGGTCAAAACGCCTTCGTCCGAGCTAAAATTCGCCTACACCGACGGCGGCACATTCCAAAACGAGCCGATTAGCCTGGCCAAGCGTTTGGTCGACAAAATTGACAAACATCGCAATTTGGAACAGCGGTTTTTCCTCTTCGTAGCCCCAGATTTAAAGGCGTCCGCAGCCAATACGGTTTTCAATGCCAAAAACGCTCATTTCTCGTCGATGGCAAAACGGCTTTTTGGAGCCATTTTCAATCAGGCCCGTTTCCCGGATTTGCTTTTGGCCGAGGAAAAAAACATCGAGGTGGGCGTGCTCGACGATATGGCTACGGGTTTGGCGAAACGGCTTCAAAAGTCCGACGGACGGGCTATCGCCCATAGCCTGACGTCTGTGGCAGAACCGCTGTTGGATGCGCTGTTTCCTTCCAAACAGGAAATCGAGGTTGCTCGGGATAGACTCAGACATCAGTTCGCGGATACCTACCGGGGACTCGATTCCGAAGTTAAGGATGCCTGGATTGATGCCATTTTGACCTTCGAGCGCGCCGCTGGATTGGGCGAGACCGATGAAATGACGATCTACTCCATCATCGCAGCCGACAAGGAGCTGGCGGGTGCGGACCTGTTTGCTTTTGCCGGCTTTTTCGACCGATCCTATCGCGAGCATGATTACGAGGTCGGGCGGGAAAAGGCCCAGGCGTTTTTAACTTCGAAGGGCATTCTGGGCCTTCCCAATGGTCTGCGCTGGACGCCGGCACCAAGCCGGGGAAAAGACGCTTCCCTTTCCGGTCTAAAGTTGCGGGACATGGACCGTGGTGTGCGCGAACGCGTGCGTAATCAACTTCTGGATCGAAGTAGCGACATTCTTAAAAAATTCGGAATCAACTGGTTCATGGTCGGCCCTGTCATTCGGTTCATCATCAACCTGAGAATCAAAAGGCACCTAGAAAAGCTCTTGGAATTGTGATGTTTTCAGCCGGTGGTTGAGCCCGTCCGCACCAACGGCTGCCCTGCCTCCGCCTTGGAATCTG
>CAILNN010000396.1 GCA_903835555.1 uncultured Verrucomicrobiota bacterium | reverse complement strand
TGGGCTCGCACTCACCCCGAGCCGCCCCGCTGTGGCGCCAGGGGGTAGCCGGATCCGCCTTGCATGGGGGTTTACAACCTAGATGTTTTCCAACGTCACCTTGAAATTCGCCGCGAAACCGCTCTTGGAGAGTGGAAACATCCTAGGTTGCAAACCCCCATGCATATACTCAAATACTCGATTCCGACCCCTACTTCAGCGCTTTTTTGTAACGGCTGCGCCACTTTCCGCCCCTCCTGTCTCCCGGTGCGTGTGCGCGCCGCTGGATCGTCTCATATACTCATATACTGATCTTCACCTATAGGTTTATACGAGCGATCGCCATGGCTGGTCCTGCTGACGATCTCCACATGCTTGCGCACGTCTCTTGCACGCACGACACATGCACCTTCGACCTACACCCTGACCTTCGCGCTCGCGTGGTCGCTGTGAATGGCGTGCAAGTGATAGCGAGCTGCGGCGCGACCTTGCGCTTAAGCGCTCTCTCGCCAATGCGACGCAAGCAGGTTCTGGATATGCTCCCGCCACACCTCCTCAATGTCATCTTCGACCTCGAGCCAAGCCTGAAGCGATAAGTGTGACCCAAATCACACACGGAACAGAACAATGCATGCAACACGCGAGTGACAGCTTTTAATACACAAGAACTCCTCCCGGATGTCGCCACGTGCCGATCATCGCGTATCGGGAGCTTGCAGCTCGGCAAACCCCCTTCTTGATCTGCGGCCCATTGCGCACGGCCCTTTACCGCGAATTTCATTTCTATAGAGAGCAAGCGCAGCGCACGCGCTCCACGTTGCGATTACGGACGCTGCGCCTATGAAGAAGATGGCTCTATATCCTTCTTCATGCGCTTGGCAAGAGGTCCCAGCCGGGAGTCGATGAGCGCGTCGCGCTGCTCTCGTTGAAGACGGAGTATCAGTTTAAAGCCAGCAGAGGCGGCGACCTCTTGCGGCAGAAGGACGCTCCTTGAAACCGGAGCTGCGCGCGGCGGCTCTGGCGCGAGGTCAGAATCGGAGATGCAATAGAACGGAACCATGCCAGGGTCAGCCAGACCAATCCGGGCGATGGCTTCACGCGCCGAATAGTCTGGAGAGGGTCGAGGAACGTAGAAGATGAGCGCCACTCGCTTGAGCAGGTCCCGGATTTTGTTTGAGGCCTTGGACAATTCCTTCAGGTCACAGCCGTCAAATATGGCGAGTTGTGTGTTGGGGCCAATGCGCTCCAGATAGCTCAGGTCTATGAAGCGCTCGATGACTGCGCATTCCAGCGACAGATTCGCTGGAAGGTAGTAGTTGGGACTGAAGTATTGTATAGCTGAAGTTCCACAAATAACCAAGGCATTTCGCTCGTCGTCGTATTTCCGGGGCACGAGAGGACTGTACTGGCGATACCAGGCGCACCATGCTGGAGGACGGATTGGAGGGCCAAGTGGGCCGCTTGAATAACGCGCCATTTAGCGGTAATCGTTCGTTCTCTTAAGTGATGTCCGCATCAGTTTTTCGCCAGAGAAAAATCACCCCCTGAGTCGACAGCCTCGAGGCGCCCGCGCGCGCTCCTCCAGCATCCCCCGAGACTTCTAGAATCGCCGCTAAACAGCACAGAGCACCAAGCAGCATGCGCGAGTCCTCGGGGGGTTGCCCAGGCCAAACGATGTTCGAATTTTTCATCACGCCCCTATAAGCATGTTCGCAAAAGCACCACAAAATGACAGAAGCGAGCTCCGACCACTCGCCCGGACTCTCCATCTCTTTCGGACATGGCGGACTCAGCGCACGGTTCAGCAATTTTGAACACGATGCGGACCAGGGGAACTGTCCCCTGTGTCTCTACCAGGGATCGCCCGACTTGGAGACGCAAAATATACTGGACGAACTGAGAGATTTTTGGAAAGGCAACCTCGACTCAACCAACCTGCATGCGCTGGCTGCAAATAGCGTAGAGCTCATCTCGCGGCACGGCGATGTCCTTGATGATTTTGCCAAATTGACGCCTCAGACAGTCCTCAGCCATTTCACCCACCATACGTGTGATGCGCTTCAATCACACACGGTACTCAATATCGCCAACGCCTACCTGAGCAAGGCGATCGTGTCCATCACGCAGTCCGGACTCAAAGACCGGGCTGGCAAGCGTGTTGCGGACGGCGAAGCTATCAAGGTGCTTGAGAAGAGCATGAAGATGTTTCAATCTATGAAAACGCAACGAGACATCATCATTTACTCTCAAAAACCTCTTCTTCGATGATGGCGGAATTGTACCACTCATCGGCGTCGTCTTCATCATACCAGGAGAGTGGATGCGGTGATGTCCTGCTTTTCGAGGAACTCCTCCTTGAGCAGCGCCATCTTGGACTCGAGGTCCAGACGACGGTGCTTCAGACCCTTCAGCCTCTGCTCACAGCGGTAGTCGTAGGCGGCGAGGTGATTTGCACTCACCACATCAGGCCATCCCATCTTATCGCAGATCCACAGCGCGTGGCTGATGACATGGCTTCTGTCTGGTATACGGTCGTAGATTGCTTTGAACCGGTCATAATCCGTTTGATGATGCAGCGCAATGGCAGCAAGGGACCAGTTGCGGGCCGGTTGTGTAACGGGCATCTTGAGGTAGATTAACGACAGCAGCGCTTTCGGCTGTTTCCCATGAAGGATGCGTCTGGAGACTGTGCAGCCATTGCAGGCGCACCAGCGCCGATGCGGCTTTACTTTTTTGATCAATTGACGGTCTTGAGCCGACAGTGTTGCAAGCGCAGCTTGTCGTTCGTTCTCTGGAAGTGCCAGAATGGCCTGGAGGCGTTGAGGCAACGTCC
>CAILNN010000395.1 GCA_903835555.1 uncultured Verrucomicrobiota bacterium | reverse complement strand
GCCTTGGGGCATGTCAAATTCGACTCCTTTTTCCCTATTACCAAACTTGAACTTGAGGCCTTTGCAGGTCGATTTAGTGCACCAAAGTTTCCAAACCTTTCCCAGTGTTGCACACAATTGCAGTGTATTTCAGGGGTCTTGGGTGGCTCCCGGCGGTAGGGAGCCATAGGGAGAAAAGGTGGCTAAATTGCTAAAGAAAAAGGGTTTACGCGTACGTAAACCCTTGAAATTGGTTGCGGGGGCGGGATTTGAACCCACGACCTTCAGGTTATGAGCCTGACGAGCTACCGGGCTGCTCCACCCCGCGGTCCATCGGGAGGAAAACCATACCGGACTTCCTCATTTGCGCAAGTTTTGTTTCCATATTGTCGGATACCCCGCGCCTTTCAACCCCGATCTCGCACCTGATGGATTATGTGCCCAACAACCGACCCGGCTGCTCCACGGGGTCGTCCATCGTTCTCTAATTGCCCAATGATGTGGAACTGGAGCCCCGGGCGTCCCAACCAAGATGCCCTCTCTCGGGGTTTCCACCCTATCCGATGCTGCCTCGGTCCGGGTTTCCGTTGCCACCCCTTCCCCGCCGAGTGGCCAGATGTGAAAGCCGCCGCGATTGAAGGAGCGGATGTGCCACGTTCCCCAGATGCCTTTTCCTTCCCGGAATCCTCGATAGGCGACTTCATGGGAACCCGGGTAGGTTTTGGTCCAGAAACACTCCAGGTTGCTGGCATCGTATTTTCCACGGATGAGAAAGGGCGCGACATCGTCGATTCCTGTGCCGGTTATCGATCCAGCTTCAAATCGGAGCTGCAAATCCATGGGGTGCCGTTTTCCTCCCGGTCGATAATTGTAATATCCTGTCCAGGGACCCGATGGAAATAGGTTGTCGACCATCAAAATTTCTTACGAAAATCACCGGGGATTGTCAAAGCGGGTTCGGCCAATACCAGTCACCAACCAGCCAGCTTTACCCGTTCTTCTCCTTGCCACCATATCAGGATGGCGTATTATCCCAGCTCTTTTCCGTCGCTGAAGTAGTCCTATCCGTTTCAATTTTATCTCGATTTATGGCCGTCAACGCTAACGAAATCCGCAAAGGGATGGCGATCCTGTACAACAACGAAATCTGCGTGGTGCTGGAAGTTCAGCATCGTACTCCAGGTAACCTGCGGGCGTTCGTTCAGGGCATCCTCCGCAGTGTTCGCACCGGCAAAAGCATGGACGTCCGCTTTGCTTCCTCCGAAAAGGTCGAAACGGTTCCGTTGACGACCTATCGCATGGAATTCAGCTACAAGAGCGGCGGGGATTTCGTATTCGTCAACCCGGAAACTTTTGAGGAGGTCACAGTCGCACCGGAACTGGTCGGCGATGCCGCCAAGTATTTGATCGAAAATGGTTCGGTTCAGATGACTTTCGTGGAAGACAAGGCTATACAGGTGGAGATTCCCGCCAGCGTGATTCTCAAAATCACGGAATCCGCAGAAGGTGTTCGCGGTGATTCGGCCAACAATGTCATGAAACCGGCTGTCCTCGAAACCGGGGTTACCGTTCAAGTTCCTTTGTTCATCAAGGAAGGCGAGAAAATCAAGGTTGATACCCGCAATGGGAAGTACATGGAACGGGCCTAGACCGTCTGGACTCCTTTCAAGGTTGCCAAAGCCCGCCGCACTGGCGGGCTTTGGCATTTTCCCGCCAAGTCGGGGGGCATCCGAGTCAAATTCCCCGTAGCCGATTGAGGATTCCGGCAAGGGCTTGCTGGAGCGTTTCAACTTCTTCAATTGTCGTCTCACGCCCGAGTGAAAGCCGCACCAGAGCGTTGGTTTCGGCTTTCGGGACGCCCATGGCTTCCAGCACATGGCTTGGCTCCAGCGAGCCCGCAGAACAGGCGGAACCACTGGAAGCACAAATACCTTCCAAATCGAGGGCGGCCATCAAGGCAATGCTGTCCGCACCGACGACGGTGAACGCCAGGGTATTGGGCAACCGATCGACGGCGTGTCCCCGTAGCGTCACTCCCGGGATCGCACTGGCTGCCGCAGCCAATTGTTGAGTCCACAACTTCAGTCGCTCCGCCGGAAAGACGGGCTGCGGGACAAATCGCTCGAAGGCCTCCACTAGGCCGATGATTGCCGGAAGATTTTCAGTTCCGGCCCGCCGCTCATTTTCTTGACCGCCGCCCACCAGTACTGCCAGCGGTTGAAGTGGCGAACGCACGAATAGAGCTCCCGCGCCTTTGGGGCCGTGAAATTTATGCGCGCACACGGTGACCAAGTCGGCCTCGAACTGGTGGATGGATTCAAAACGCAGTTTTCCAAAGGCTTGTACCGCATCGGTGTGAAAAGGAATACCCCGTTGCCTGCAAATTCGTCCGATCTCCGCCACCGGTTGAATCGTTCCCACCTCGTTGTTGGCGGTCATGACCGAAACCAGAATCGTATCAGGACGAAGAGCAGACGCGAGACGCTCACACGATATCTGACCAAACGCGTCGACCGGCAGGATGGTCAGATCAAATCCCTCGTGACGGGAAAGAAAGCGAAAGGTTTCGAGGACCGCCGGATGCTCAACAGCAGAGGTCAGCAAGTGCCGTCCGTGGCAGCGCCGAAGGCGGGCGGTGCCAACAATCGCCAGATGGTTGGCTTCCGTCCCACCGCTGGTAAACACGACTTCGCTCGGCTTGCTCTTCCACACGGCAGCCATTCGGTATCGGCAGTCATCTAAAGCGGCCCGGGCCGCCCGGCCAATGGAATGCACGCTGGATGGATTCCCCCACACCCTGTCCCAATAGGGTTCCATGGCCGTGCGGACTGCTGGATCGAGGGGAGTGGTGGCGTTGTAGTCCAAATAAATGGGCCGCATCTCCCCAAGATGCCCGGTGAAACGACCGAATCCAAGCAGGAGCGGTGGAGGGAGAGTGTCCCCCGTGATAGGGCCGGGCTCATTTTCCAGGGTGCGAACTGAAACTTACTGATGCACGGGGTTGAACCGATGCGCCGGCTTTTCTACCTTTGGAATGTCGATGGAATCCCAACCAGCTGCCTCACCTGCAATTGGCCAACCTGAACGTCCCGGCCTGAGGGCCTTGATCGTGGAGGACTCACGGGTGGATGCGGCAGTTTTGATTCAACTCCTCCGTGCGGGTGGATGGCAGGTAACGCAAGAGCGGGTCGACAAGCCGGAAACCTTCCTCCAGGCGCTGACGCAGCGTCCATGGGATGTCATCTTGTGCGACCACACCATGCCTGGATTCAGTGCACCAGAAGCCTTGGAACTGTTGCAAGGGACCGGACTCGATATTCCCTTCCTGATTATTTCCGGTGGCATCCAGGAAGGCGTGGCAATCCAGGCGATGAAATCCGGTGCCTCGGATTTTATCATGAAGGGCTCGCTCGGGCGGCTGGTTCCAGCCGTTGATCGGGAGCTTCGCGACGCTGCATCGCGACGCGCCCGGCGACAAGCGGAAGCCACCTTAAAGGAGAGTGAACTGCGTTACCGATCTGTTTGGGAAAACTCGACGGACGCTGTGGTACTTCTCGATTTGGATGGGATCATCCGCTTTGCCAATCCAGCCGTAGGTCGCGTTTTTGGTTGGGACCCGGGGGAAGTGGTGGGCAAAACCCTCGATCTATTTCAGCCGGAAGATTTGCCTCGGCAAAGTTGGTGGCAGCGGGTGAGTGCTCCTTCTGGAGCCATGCCCTATACAGCCGTTGCTCGTCGTTCCGATGGCTCGGCAGTGGAGGTTGATTTGGCAGTCACACCGATGCGAATGGGCGACCAGCAGTGGATCGTCGCCTTTTTTCGTGATGTGACGGAAAGACGTCGGGCGGAGCGCGAATTGCAGCGCAGTCGGGAAGAATTTGCCGCCGCTCGTGAAATCCAGCAGCGTCTCTTTCCCCGATCATTTCCTACTCTTCCCGGGTTTGACCTGGCTGGTATCTCTCATCCGGCCGAATCGGCGGGCGGTGATTATTTCGACTTTCTTCCGATGATGGATGGTGGCCTCGGTTTGGTTGTGGCCGATGTCAGCGGGCACGGTGTTGGGCCGGCTCTTCTGATGGCAGAAACCCGGGCGTACCTCCGTCCATTGGCCAGACGTCATGCTCACCCGGGGGAGATGCTGACCATCGCTCATGAGTTATTGGTGGAAGACCTGGGCGACGAACGGTACATCACGGTTCTGGTGGTCCGATTGAACCCAATCGAACGGACCTTGACCTTCGCCAATGCCGGCCATCCTCCCGGTCTGTTGATCGACGGCGAGGGCAACATAAAAGCCAGACTGAAGCGGTCGGGACGGCCCTTTGGAAAACAGGGAACCATTCCCTATCCTACCAGCGATTCGACCGCATTGTCTTCCGGGGATATCTTGCTGATGTTGACCGACGGAATTGATGAGGCCATGCGTCCAGATGGGGAATGTTTCGGACTAGAACGGGCAGCGGAAGTCTTGAAACAGAATCGAACGAAAAGCGCTCGCGAATTGGTCGAGACATTGTGCCAGGCCGCCCGGGATTTTGCAGCTCCGGAACCACAGGCCGACGATCTGACTGTCTTGATCGTCAAAGTGTTATAAAATATCCAACGCCCTAATATTCGAGCTACGGCACTGCCTGAACACGGTAGAACTGGAATGGGTCCGCCGATACATAGATCAAACTCATGATTCCTCCCGAATTGGTGACGGATGCCCCGATTTGGGTCCACTGGGAAACTGGCGATGATACTCCAGTGAACGGGCCGCATAACAGGCTATAAGAATAGAGTCCTGGCAGGGTGGAGAACGTAATCGTGTTGGTGAAGCCGAGTCGGGTTATTTCGAGAATGACCAGATCAATTGGAGGAGTGGCCGAGGCCGGTGTGAACCAGATTTCATAGTCTCCGAGGCAGTCGAAGGTCCCTATACTCCGGGAAGGGAGCCGATTTGCCGCCAACTGAAAGAATTCGGTACGAACGGAAATGCTCCCCAGCGATGCTGCCGCCGGCCATTTCGTCTCAACAGTGCCGGGAAATGTCCGATTCAGGTCACCGGAGGCTCCCATTGCGGTCGAATAACTGAGACTCGAGTTGCTTGGCTCCACGCCGTAAGCTCCCGGTGCATTGGTGGAGCACAAAGGGGGTTGTTCAAATGGAGCGATGTTGGCACCAATGCCGAAAATAATATCTCCTACGTTCTTAAGCGGTGCGCTGCCAAATGGCCCCCATGGAATTGGAGGAACTGCATGAGTTGGCCACGCGCGTGTCACAAATAGGCTCTGATAGGTCTCGCTTTGGGGTGGGCCCACTCGAATCAGGGAAAATGCCGCGAATTGCAGACCCGTGAGGTTTGTTCCAAAAATGCTTCGAAGACCGCTGCCTCTCAATGTCCTGACCTTGAATGGGGCGCTTTGCCCGATAAACTGTGACAACGGACCTGCATCCACCAAGAGGTCGGTAGCGGCCCCCGGTTTCCGGAAGCCGAGTAAAACGTCCGGTTGAGTATTGAACGGATTTTCGCAGATTCCTTCGGCTCCGATTGTAAAGGTCATCCACAAAATGCCGATAAGCGAAAAGAGTGTCTTCATGGTAGGGACCAGCGTACTGATTAGATTCCATCCTGCTGATCCTTCTTGAATAGACAACCAGATAATGACGCGTTTTCAAAAAACAAAAAGAGCGGGCAAAGCCCGCTCTCGAATGGTTAGACGACTATATTTGCTACCCGTCAATACGGTGCAAAAAGACTTGCTGGGAATACGTTGGTCGATAGGTATGTTTGCGCACCTTGTGTCAAGTGGGTGCCGTCTGGTGTCCAACTGAAATTAATGAGAAAGGTGTCGTTGGGATTGATCACGATCCTTTGATCAACCGTAACCGTGTTCTCGGTGTTGCCCAATATGTCTAATGCCTGGTTTTGGGTCAGGTCCCAGAAGGTATAGCCTGCCCACTGATTGGGATTCCACGATTTGCCCAGCGCGGTGACGGTAAAGGAATGAAAGCT
>CAILNN010000394.1 GCA_903835555.1 uncultured Verrucomicrobiota bacterium | reverse complement strand
TCTCGCAACTCGCCCCGTCCTGCGAATGCCAGGAGCTTGTTGGTCGCCCCGTCCAAGGGATGGAGGACAAAACCGAGTTCGGCGTCCGGCTGAACCGGGAAGAATCGAAAAGCAGAATCATAGGCCCAATCCAATCGGGTGGTGCTGCCCGATTTAGAAACCTTGGCTCGTCGGATGGTTTCGAACGTTTCGGTCCACTCGATTTGATAGCCATTCCGTTCCAGAACTTCGACATCCTGAAGAGCCGCTGAGTTTAAGCTCTCGAGGGTGTCGTGAAAGACGTCGATGTCCTGAGACTGGCGATGGGAGTCTGATCGGCGGAGAAAAACCGTGGCACCGGCGACATAACTTTCCGGATTGCGGTTTGCAGCAAGCAGTCGCAGCACTTCCTTTTCGAAATCCCCTAGTGGCATATCTCAGCGGCAAGAAAGAAGCCGCGCCGCCCACCATCTGCGCGCAAACGCTCGCAAATGTAGGGTACATCGTCCGCCTCGATTTCAGCATCCATTCGCATGAACCAAAAGCACTGGGCGTGAAACTCCCGAAACGCCTGCCGAGCCAAGGCGAGCTTTTCAGGTTTTAGCCCAACGTCCTGCTGATTCTGTTGTCGATTCATGGCCGAAATGAGGTTCACCGTGTTTCCGACTCATTTCCAGATCAACCTAGTCGTTGCGGCTACCGTGCCGGAAGTAAAATTCGGATGGTGCCGGATTTACCCGTGCTGACGCCTTTAACAACGTAGAAGGAAGGCATCGAGTCGATATCAAAATTAACCTGTAAGAAAGAATGGTTGAGATCGACCCAATCGGAAATGGCACACTCTTTGAATCGGAAGTTGACGGAAGAATACGTCGATACGGAATCACAATTAACCCGCCGGGAATTGATGGTGAGTTGGGCTTTTCGGTTGATTGCCGCTGGGATCATGTTGGAAACCTTGTTTTTCAAGTTTACCGGGGCAAAGGAGTCGATCTGGATTTTCACCCAGATGAACATGGAATCATGGGGCCGATATGGGCAGGGGCTTTGGGAACTATCGGCAGCGGTGCTCTTGCTGCTGCCGGGCACCGTTTGGATTGGCTGTTTCCTAACTTTGGCAGCCATGGGTGCGGCACTCCTGAGTCATCTGGTGGTGCTCGGCGTGTCCATTATGGGCGATCACGGCTTGCTGTTTGGCATGGCGTGCACGGTGTTTACTTCCGGGTTGATCACCCTGTGGCTGCATCAACGGTCGGTCCCATTCATCACGCCCCTGAATGACTATCCGAGGTGACCAGGGAAGATGGTTTCACCCCGCTCATTTCGATGGGTGGACTCCAGAGTGAATTTTTTCTTGGGCCTGGAGGCGTTTGCCGATCTCCTCGGCCAAGATTTTGGATCGATCTCTGGCTTCCACGATCTGGTTCGGCAACAGACTCTTTTGGATGCCTTGATAATTCATTTGAATGGAGTCGTTGATATAATTGGGATTGCGCATAACCAGATTCAGCCATGCGAGGGCTTCGACCTTGTCCATTGGAAATCCTTCTCCATTGAGATAGAGACCCGCGAGTGCGACCTGAGCCAACGTGTCATTTCCTTCAGCAGCCTTCTTTATCCATTGCGCTCCCTGAGAGACGTCTTTTTTGTCTCCGATTCCCTTCAACAGCATCAAGCCGAGATTGTATTCTGCCGGGACATATCCCTTTTTTGCCGCCTTGCGATACCATTTCACCGCAGCATTGGGATCCTTGGGAACACCTTCACCGTTTTCATAAACCAGCGCCAGGTTAAACTGGCCTGGAGGAAATCCTTGCTCGGCTGATTTGCGGTACCACTTGACGGCCTCCCCGAGGTCAGCCTTAACGGCTCGTCCTTGACCATAAAGGTCACCCAGTATGTTTTGGGAAATGGGGTCACCTTTCTCTGCTTTAGATCGCAATTCGGTCAGTCTCGCGGCGACCTGCTCCGGAGTTAGGCGGGTGGTGGTGTTGGTGGAAACGACGGAGGGAACGGAGGTGGGTGCGACAGTGGACCCTTGTCCAAGGGCTGCATGGGCAGACAACAACATGACGCCCAGGCAGGAGAAAACCCGCCGATGCCACGTGGATGGAC
>CAILNN010000393.1 GCA_903835555.1 uncultured Verrucomicrobiota bacterium | reverse complement strand
AGTCATCCATTGTCCAAGGGAATCAATAAATGCGTTTTCCCAATGAGATCACTGGACCGAACGCGAGCGGGCTGCGTCAGTTTCCAATTCGGGAGCCACTGGACGCCGACCCTGTAGCTCTGGCACCCGCCAACGCGGCTTTGAGCCCCACGTCCGCCCGACTCGTCACCCACGTTCAACCGCTCGTTGTTGAGCCATAGGGTCTAGGCCACTTCATCACGTCTATGCCAACTCTGCCCGACCAGTTTCCGAGGATTGCGCTGAAGCAAGCGCAGTCCCCAGATGTGATGCGGTTGCTTGAGGAGCTTGCACAGAGAGCGGAGGGTTTTGCCCGTATGCAGGATGAGTTCACTGAGGGAATCACACGGCATCGAGCCACACGCGAAGGACGCCCAGTTCGTCTCTCCAAGAGCCAGCACCGCATGTTGACCGAATTCGACCGGGATGCAAAGCAGGCCGTGCATGATATGGAGCGACCTACAGTAGGAGCGGATGTTGCAGGAATACTGACCACTGCATTGTCGGCAGTCCATCTGCAGATACGGCTCGATGAGCACATGTTCCCTGGTTTCCATGCGGGCGACAAGCCGATGGCGATGCGGTTGCTGGATTACCAGCGGGATACGATTCGACTGATTGAGCAGTTCGTGGAATCAGCGCCGTTCAAGGATCGAGTCAGTTCCATCTGGCATGAAGTCAGATCACAAAAAGACCGGCCCAACAAAAGCGATTGAGCGAACCGCTTTCGTTAGGCCTCAAAGGGGCCAGTCGGCGACCTTTCATCCCTTATACTATACTAAGCTTATGACAAAAGAGCGTCTCTTTATCGCCATGCCCTATGGAAAGCGAAAGGCTCCTTTAGATATGGATTTCCCTGATAGAACTGTCGAAATCGATTTCGATTCTGTATGGAGCGGTTTGATAAAACCCGCTATACCTAAGGACTTTGATATCAAACGAGCAGACGAACTACATAGGCCGGGCCTCATTGATCTGATGTACAACGAATGGTTGTATGAAGCCGATATCGTACTGGCTGACTTGACCTTCGGGAACCCAAACGTCTTTTATGAACTGGGCATCCGCCAAGCTCTTTCAAAGGCCTCTTCCGACATTTTGGTGGGATTTGTCAGGCCGTGGGATAAAGATTAAGACCCCCGATATGAAAGAGGATATCGGTCTTGAAGCGTTCTCGATTGCGGTAGCCATAGGCTTTCTTGACCAGGCCAGCGATTCGATTGTTAAGACCTTCGAGGGCGGCGTTGGTGATTCGGTGGGTAAAGTAGGTTAAGATATTAGGCAGGTGGCGCTTGAGCATTTGGGCTACCTTCTTGACCGGTTCCAATCGGGAGCGGATTGCCCATGCGTACCAGGATTGGAAGTAGTCGCGTGCTTCGACCTCGGTGGGCGAGCTCCAGAAGTCACGGAACATTTCCTTCAGAGCCCAAGCTCGGCTTGTCTTGAGAGTTTGGCCTTTGAGCTGATCGAATGCCTCCCGTTGACTCTCGGGAATGTTTTCCCATCCGCGCAGCCATTGGTACTTGGTTCCCAAGAGGCGGTCATCTCCCTGCCCAAGAAGTACCCGGTGTTCCTGTCGCCGAACTGAATCGACCGCATCTCCCAAGTGCTTCATCAGGTGGTATGGGTCATGAACAATTTTCAGTTCGGCCCCGGGAACATGCTCAAGAGTCGAATTTCTATAAGCCTCCCAAAGGTCCATCGCCACCGCTTCGACCGCCTCGCGATGGGTTTCAGGAAGACCTTGCCAGTAGGCATCCAAAGCCTCCTGTTTACGGCCATCTCCAACGTATTCCACCGTTGCTGGCTTACCTGGCTCAATGCGGGCAACAACCGTCACATAGTTCTGTCCCCTTCCTGCGCTCTTCTCGTCCACTCCCAACAGCCGTGGCGGCTCCGACTCCTTGCGCTCCAGACCACGGGCCACCGCCCTCTGTTTGATACCGTCTGCTTCGTCCCAACTGATTCGCAGCATCTCACTGGCGGCCTTCACGGAGCATTCCAGAAGAACATCAATCGCCAGGCGTTCAAAAAGCCGGGTAAATCGACTGAACTTCTCCGCCCAGGGAACCGGCACTGTTTGCGACCCATGTTGTTGGCAAATCACACGCGGTACTTCGGCCACCACCCAGGTCTTGAATTGGCAACTATCCAAATGTCGCCAGCGCCGTTTCTCCCACCCCTGAACGTGCATCCGCTCCCGGCACTGCCCACACGCCCAAACCTT
>CAILNN010000392.1 GCA_903835555.1 uncultured Verrucomicrobiota bacterium | reverse complement strand
GCCTGTGTTCCTGGACAAGCTTCGACCAAACGCTCCAAGGACTGCCGTGCGGCATCGGGGTCCTTTAGGCGCTCCAATTGCCAGGTCACCTTTTGTTGCAAAGCCAGGGCAACATCTTCGGGCAGAGCCTCCGGCTTTTCTACGATCTGGTCTAAGGTCGAAAGACCAGAGGGGAGGTCGGCCAATTCGTTGGCTTGCAGGTCTGCTAACATCATCAGTCCCTGGGAATCGCCCGGGAATCGTTTCAACTGTTCCTCAATTTCCGCCAGGGCATCGTCCGCCTGACCTCGCTTCCGATACGCCACCGCCCGTGCATAGAATGGTTTCAAATCCTCCACTTCTCCTCCGCCGGTATAGGCGTTGGTTATGGGTGACAGCCCACCGCCCACCACACTGGGCAACCACCAAGGGGACAGAATGATGAGGATCAACACGCTGCCGGGAATGAGGACTAGAAGCAACCCTGGGGCCGTTCCCAGGATGCCCGCCAAGACCAGCCTGAAGAGGTAGAGAAAAGCAGAGACCAACAAAAGCCGGTGGGCCACCTTACCGATAAACGACCCCATCCCCGAGACCTTTTGGGTTCGAGTCAGGCGACTCAAGACCAAGATCAACAGCCCGAGCAGAACCAAGCCCAACAAGAAACCACCGACAAAATTGGCAGTCAGGAAGGGTGTCGTATTCATATACTTCTGAGGTCTAATGGGACAAAAGCACCAGAACCACGGTTCGTCCATTGCAAAATCCGCGTTGCGATCGATCCGGTAGATATCTTGCGGCATCGACCCATCCGGATATAGGTTCAGAGCATGGGCGACTTGATGATTTCCCGACGAACGATGCTCCGAGGATTAGGCGTGACCGTGGCGTTACCTTGGTTGGAAGCGATGCGCCCGCTGCGCTCGCTTGCGGAGGGGACCTCCATGGCCAAGGAAGGAAAGGACCTCGCCCAGGCGGAACATCCGGTTCGGTTTGCCGCCCTCTACATGGCCAATGGGGCTAACATGGACCAATGGACACCTCAGGGTGTGGGAAGCCAGTTCACGCTTTCGAAGACACTGTCGCCATTGGCAGCATTGCAGCGGGAGATTTTGGTGCTCAAGAACCTGTGGCATGCAGCGGCAGACACAGGCGATGGACACTATGTCAAAACCGGCAGTTGGCTGACTGGGACCACCATCACCCGGACTACCGGCAATGACATTTGTTCCGGGAACACCTCGATGGACCAGGTCATGGCTCGCCATCTGGGAGCCACGACACCGCTGCCATCATTGGAATTGGGCATCGAACCGCCGGCCACGGGAGTCGACACCAACGTTGGGTTCACACAATTGTATGGGGCTCATATTTCATGGGCATCTCCGACGACACCGCTGGCGAAGGAAATCAATCCCAAACTGGCCTTTGATCGACTGTTTCGTTCCAAGGCATCGGAACGCAAGGGAGCTATTGATAACGACCAGAGTGTGCTGGATTTGGTCGCGGAAGACGCTCGTCGGCTGCAAGGTAAATTAGGTCATAAGGACAAGCAAAAACTAGAAGAATACTTTGAAAGTGTCCGCGCCGTTGAACGTCGGCTGGAGTTTGATCGCAAACGCAAACTGGCCGAAAATGCCGAAGACCCTCAGGTTCGGGCAGAGATCGATCGATTGGGCAAGGCCATTGATTTGTACCAGGACCCGGCCCGGGTTAGCGAACGGCATGACAATCACACGGAGCAGGTCCGTCTGATGCTGGATTTGATCGCCCTCGCCTTTTGGACGGACTCGACCCGAGTGAGCACCTTCATGTTTGGGAATTCTGTCAGCGGTCGAAATTTTTCATTTCTGGAGGCGGGATTGGGTAGCCATCATGAAAACTCCCATCACGAGCATCGCCAGGATAAATTGGACCGCTATCAGAAGATTAATCAATGGCACGTGTCCCAGTATGCGTTCCTGTTGGATAAACTCAGTCACTATCAGGAAGGCGAAGGGACAGTCCTGGACCATTCGATGATCCTATTTGGAGCGGGAATGAGCGACGGGAATGCCCATAGTCCGCACAATCTGCCCTTGGTCTTGGCCGGACGCGGTGGTGGCAGTCTTTCACCGGGCAAAGTCCTGGAGTTTCCCAAGGATCATCCGATGAGCAATCTGCATCTATCGCTCCTGCATCGGATGGGGGTCAAGGCCGAGCGGTTTGCGGATAGCACGGGTGAATTGGCCGGGCTTAGTTAGAACGACGCAAACTCGAAAGTCGCCGCCCGTAGAAAGCCAAGGTAACTCCAAGGCCCATGGCGGACCCGATGACGACAATCCACGCGACACAAACGAACCAGGAGAGGAACGACGTGGAAACCGGCACAAACTGACGCACCAGCATCACGCCGACATATCCCAAATATCCGACGGCATCCGCCAGATACATGAGAAAGCCCATGTTGCCACGGTCCCGGGTCATCGCCAAGAGCCGCTCGAACAATGTCGTATGAGCCGCGACATACGGTAGATACAATCCCACCCCCATCAGGACCATGAACGGAAAAGCCGTGAGAACCTGATGCTGCTGAATGGTCAGCGCTGCCGCCAGGATGGCCAGACCGATGAATGAAAAGAGCAACCCAGAGACGAAGGCGCGCCAATTGTTGGGAATCCCGACCAACGCCGCGTGAAGCAGCAAGACCCCAAGCGCCACCCAAATCTCCGACCGTGTAAATGCCGACGGGTCGGGACGGGCACCCAGTCCGGCCCATAATTCGGGCGCAAAATCAGCCCGCAGACTTCGGAGCACGGTTACCAAGACATACATCACAAGCAACCCGCCCAGGCCGGGGCCGTGTCGGATTACAAACAGCCGCCGATCCGGCCAGTTCATCGGAGTTCGCGCTGAGCGTGCAAGCACGTCATCCGAAGAAGGAGGCGGTATTTGACGCAGCATCCAGATGAAACCGAGCATGGGCAGGAGGAACATGAGCCCGGCCATCAGCGGCATCCAGGCTTCGGGAATGCCGCGCTTCAGCAGGTCGGCTCCGACAGATTTGGTAAAGCCATCGGCCAGGATAAAGCTGGCGCAGAGACCGGCGACAAAGGCTTCGGTCAGGCGGCGACCTTCCAGAAAACCCAAAACCAAACCGTAAACCATCCCCAGCGACAGCCCATTGATGAAAAGACAGAACGGCTTGAGT
This sequence comes from uncultured Verrucomicrobiota bacterium, assembly GCA_903835555.1. Taxonomy (GTDB): domain Bacteria; phylum Verrucomicrobiota; class Verrucomicrobiia; order Limisphaerales; family UBA9464; genus CAILNN01. The sequence goes on along the minus strand of CAILNN010000392.1, from coordinate 25,397 downwards.
ATGGGTCGCACCACAGCGAAGAGAAGAAGGGAGACGACAGCCATTCCGATCAGACCCAGAAGGAATTGGCTCCGCCGATTCGATGGAATTTCTGAGATGACTCGAATTCCAATCAGTTTTGCCAAGGTGTAACCCACCACCTGAGCCAGCACCAGCCATGTTTTCAGGCTACCCTCGAATGGGACCGAACTGTAGCTTCCAGCCGTAAACGGTTTCCGAAGGGCATACATGCATCCGTAAGCGCCAAACGCAGATACGGTGCACCAAAAGGAAAGGAACCACGGGCTCGAAAACCAGCATTGCCACCGCAAAACGGACCGGGGAGAAGCGATTTCCGTCGGCTTCATGGCTTAATCGATATCCGTGGCCAGGTCATTCGCCGTGCATCATCAAAAGCAGCATCGATAGCTGAAAGCGAGTGGGGCGGGGACACGAGGCATTCCCAAGGATAGTCTCCGATATGCCGTTCCAGAAAGGAAACTGCCCCTTGGAGGTGTCGGGGAGCGTAGTTGTGGAATCCGCGAATGGTCAGGCACTTCCGAATGATAGCCTCGCCGGTAATCGGGAGGAGGGTGCCCGGATGCACCATGCCGATAAAACCGTAGCCCCCCCCTGGCCGCAGGCAGTTGACCCCGTCCGTCACCACGCTGGACGTACCGGCAACTTCAAAAACCGCATCGACCTGCCCGGGCGGAACGATTCCCCGCATCGATGTCAGGACCGGTTCCCCACCGAAGTCGGGCACACGTTGAAGACGACGTTCGTTGGTATCCACCACAAAAACCCGGACAACCCCTCGGGAGCGAAGCAAGGCACATCCATAAAGGCCGAGAAGTCCCGCTCCCTGAATGACGGCAGTCCGGCATGGAATCGGGAGTGACTCGGTTGCACAAACCATGGTGGCCAAGGCGCAGTTGGCGGGCGCAATCACCGCATCTGAAATCGCGTCGGGCACGCGAATGACCGTGGTCCCCTTACGAAGAATCAAATGGGAGGCATAGCACCCATTCAACCCTGTACCGTCATCAAGGGCGGCATGGCCGTACTTGAATAACTGGCTGCATTTTTGGGGAAGACCCCAATCCTGGCAAGGTCGACAGCTTCCGCAACTATCTGCCAATGTCCAAGTGACCCGACTACCCAGCGGAAACGATTCGCGACCAGCACCACCGGCAACAACCCGACCGACGGCCTCATGGCCCAAAACCGAGGGCGTTGGTTCCTGACGACGCCCATCAAGCGTATGGACATCCGATCCACAGATGGTTGCCAGTTGGATTTCAACCAATAGTTCCCCAGGCGCAAGCCGGGCAGGCAATGCCCGGTTTGACAAGGCCATGGGACGACCCGGCCCTGCAAATACGGCCATGCGGGCGGTGTTCACATTCAGCCAAGGGCTATTAACCGTTTGAAACGAGCAACCTACCGAATCGCTTCCGGGTAAAGGTGTCGAAGCCCTTCAGTCGTTGGCTGGCAAATACCGCGTTCCGTGATCAGGCCGGTGATATAACGAGCTGGAGTTACATCGAACCCGTCGTTACGGGCAGCGGTGCCCTCCGGGGTTAGTGCGACTTCTGCCCGGGCACCCGAAGCGAGACGCCCGACCTGATGGGTTACTTCCCGAGCCGATCGCTGTTCGATCGGTATCTGCCGAACACCATCCGAAATGGTCCAATCGATGGTGGTTCCGGGGAATGCCACATAAAATGGAATATCATGGGCATGAGCGGCCAGCGCTTTTAGGTAGGTTCCAATTTTATTGGCAGCATCGCCCGCTGAAGTAACCCGATCGGCTCCCACAATGACCACGTCGACCAATCCTCGCTGCATCAAATGGCCAGCGGCGTTGTCGGCTATTACGGTCAGGGGAATTCCCGCTTGGCCGAGTTCCCATGCTGTCAGCGCGGCCCCCTGATTCCTTGGGCGTGTCTCACTCACCCAGACGTGAATTGGAAGGCCAGCTTGTTGTGCCAAATACATCGGAGCAGTAGCCGTTCCCCACCCCAACGTAGCGAGTGCACCCGCATTGCAATGGGTCATCACTCGGAGCGGTTCATCGGGATTCTTGCGGGATGCCAGGGAACGGAAAATCTCGAGTCCCGCGACGCCGATGGCATGATTTGTATCGCGATCCGATTCGGCTAAGCGGGCAGCGAGCGCATAGGCGGCTGTTGCACGCTCTGTCGACGGTAACGGACGGACTTGAGATAGAACCGTTTCCAAAGCCCACCGGAGGTTCACCGCTGTTGGACGGGTGTGCAATAGTCCTGAAGCAGCTTGATCCAAATGCGTATCGGATGGATCCGTATGAAGAGCCAGGGCCAGACCGTAAGCCGCCGTTACCCCGATGAGTGGAGCACCGCGCACTTGCATGGTCACAATCGCTTCGGCAGCAGCCTGCCAGTTTGACAAAGTGACCATCGCAAGCTCATGGGGAAGCCGGGTCTGGTCCAATATCTCAACCGACCAACCATTCGCAGCGACCCTCAGAGTTCCGAGGGCATCCAATAACGAAGACATAGTTAGGCTGAGGTTGAAGGCGACGCTGTTGAAAGGCGATCACGCAATCGCAACAATCGTTCACCAGCTTGGTGGAGGGTTTCCTCGCGTTTGGCGAAGTGGAAACGAATCAGATGGTTGACCGGTTCCCGGAAAAAGCTCGAACCCGGCACCCCGGCGACTCCCACTTCACGAACAAACCATTCTGCCGCCGCAGAGTCTGAACCCAATCCCAGGGAGCTGATATCGAGAAGCACATAGTACGCACCTTCTGGTTCAGTGAAAGGCAGTCCAGTCTGGCGGATATATTCCAAAAAAAGGCTCCGCTTGGCGGCGTAGATATCGGTCAATTCGGCATAATAGGAGTCCGGCATCTCCAACCCCGCCACGGCTGCTTCCTGCAACGGAGCGGCGGCACCGACCGTCAGGAAGTCGTGTACCTTGCGCGCTTGCGCGATCACCTCCGGGATGGCGTGAACATATCCGAGCCGCCATCCGGTGATCGAGTAGGTCTTGGACAATGAATTGCAGGTGATGGTCCGTTCGGCCATTCCGGGGAGGGTGGCAAAATGGACGTGCCGATGGGGTGCGTAGATGATGTGTTCGTAGACCTCATCGGTGATGACAAACGCGTCATGCTTTTCAGCCAAACGCCCGATCTCGATCAATTCTTCCCGAGTAAAAACCTTGCCGGTCGGATTGGAGGGATTGCAGACGACGATGGCCTTTGGCCCTTGTGCGAAGGCTTTTTCCAATTCGGACAACGTGTATTTGAAATCGGGTGGATGCAGCGGGACATAGATGGGGATGGCCCCCGACAGGATGGCATCTGCCGCATAGTTCTCGTAAAAGGGGGAAAACACGATGACTTTGTCACCTGGATTACAGGCTGTCATCATGGCGACCATCATGGCTTCCGTACTGCCACAGGTCACTACCAAGTTTTTCTCCGGGTCCACGGATAACCCACTGAAGTGCTGTATCTTGCGGGCCAACGCTTCACGAAATCGTGGGGCTCCCCAAGTGACGGCATATTGATGATATGGACCTCGGGTTGCCCGTTCCAATGCGACCAGTAGTTCCTCCGGCGGATCAAAATCAGGGAATCCCTGCGCCAAATTGATCGCTTGATGACGAGTCGCGAGACGGGACATCCCGCGAATGACTGATTCGGTGAAAACGTTCAGCCGAGTGGCGGTGGTGGGCATAGAAAGCTGAGTAAGCTGCTTAGCATTGTCGAGAAGGACAGCCTCCGGTCAAAAGTAAAACCGACGGGGCCGACAATTCCACGTCCCTCCGCAATTCCTTTGATCCGAACAGCAGCCAATGATTTTCGCTTTCTAGGACGTTGATTCCTAACGGTATCCGACTGAAATTCCATCGATGGCGAATTCTGCCTCGATCGGGAATGTTACGGTCGATTTGACGCCCTGCGATTCCAAATCACTACTTTCTCTATTGACAAAGTAGAGATTACAAGAGTAGCTTTGCTTGGTCAAGGTCTTCCTAGGCCGTGTTTTCAATATGCATTTGCCTATCTGCTGGCCAAAACAGGCGGGGGCTTCGTTGCTCCTCGGTCACGTATTTCGTCGCAATATGCTCCCTCGTCGCGCCTCGCCCCCGCCTGATTTGGCAGGAGTACCGGAAACATTTGGCGGCGTTGGATCGTGCGAGACGTGTGACTGCTGCCAGTCCCGCCCCGTTCGCTGAGTGGCGATCGCGGGGCGGGTACAATTTCCCCATGAAAAACCCGTTCCTCTTCAACCCAATTTCAGGCAGTGGGCGGCGCGATTGCGCCACTTGCTCCGAAATGCACACAAACAACAACAAACAGACAGCCATGAGCCATTATCCTACATCATCCGTTCTCCGTTGGACCGCCGCTACGGCGCTCCTGCTCCTTGCCACCGCCGCACACGCAGCTGACGCCTCCGGCAACTGGACATGGTCCACGCCCGGTCGCAATGGTGGACCCGACCGCGTCAGCACCCTCACCCTCAAGACCGAAGGTGCCAAACTGACGGGAAAAGTGTCCGCGCCTGGGCGGGACGGCAAAGCCGTCGAAACGCCCATCGCCGAAGGTAAGATTGAGGGAGACAAGCTCTCATTCAGCCTCGTGCGGGAGTACAACGGCAATCTAACGACCAACAAATTCTCGGGCGTCGTGTCTGCCGACAAGATCACCGGCAAGATCGAGTCTATCCGTGATGGCCAACCGCAGTCCCGGGACTGGGAAGCCAAGCGCACCGCAGAAGCCAAATAAACGGGCCTCGTGAACAGTCAGCATACCAACCCCTTTATCGAATGGAAAAGGGGTTTATATCAACTCCAGTTCATCAGCCGCGACTCGAACAGCCGCCCCTTGGGCGATGAAATCCAACCGTAGTACGACCTCCAATACACCCATTCGTTCGACCACCACCCCCTCCACCCCGCGAAGCGGGCCTTGAATGATACGAACAGATTTTCCCACCAGCACCGCCGGGGCAACTCTAATCTCGCGTTCGCCGTTGAGAGCAGCCAAGATCGCCTCCAGCTGACCGGCAAATTCCGCTTGGTCTGGAGGCACTAGAATCTGGGCCACATGCTGGTTTTGGCGTGCCCGGGGGACTTGGCCTTCCGGTAAGCGGACAAAGAGATATCCCGGAAACAAGGTCTTGTAAAAGGTCACCCGTTTTCCGCGATAGACCTTCAAGCTAGCATAGAGTGGCAGTTCCGTGATCCAGCCTTCTTGTCGAAAGTACTCGGCTACCTTTTTTTCCGCCCTAGGCCGCGTATGGGCGACATACCATGGAGCCTCCATCGCTTCCTAACGATACCGTTCCGCCAAGAGCTTTTGTTTGTAAGCTTCCGAATAGCGCTCCAAGCGCGTGATAATCATTGAAATCAGAATCAATCCAACAGCCGTGAATGCCAGGACACTCCAGCCCGCCGTGTCGTGAACCTTGTGGAGTTGTTCCGGACCACCGATATGGGCGCTATAGGCTAGGTAGAGGGACCGCAAGTAGTTACCCGCCACCGCCAAAGAAATGCCAGCACCAAAGAATATGACCTTCCAGGTGTTTGACTTGAGAGTCAAATCCCCGACGAATAGTGCAGCCATGACACTGGATTGAAGGCTGCGGACGCCACTGCAGGCTTCATCAACGCCCACCTGACAATTGGCCAATGTGATCACGCTCCCGCTTTGTTCGGCAGCGATTCCCATGAGTCGAAGCGATTCGACGTCAATCCACGTAACGAACTGCTGCAAACCGAAAACAATCGGGTTCCAGATCGTCTTGGGTAGTGGTACCGCAACGAAAAAAAACAAGAAGGGAAAAAGGAAATGACGGAAAGTCCGACGTCCGCATACCAGCAGTAAATTGGCGGCGAGAAACAAACCGCAGCCGAGACTGAGAATAAAGGCAGCTGCAGGCACGCGAGCGATGGCGTTCTTGTAAAGCTCAGCAGAAGCCACCAAGGGCATCGCGACAAGAGACATCAACAGGCAGACCCAGAATGGCATGGGCACGTCTACTTTCGGACGCGTAGGCCACCGTTCCCAAGCGAGATAGGCCGTGAGCATCACCACGATCCAGCCAAATTGGTATTCCACCAGCGAAGCCCACTGGAAAGAAAGGTCGTTGATCCACCAAAGGACCACCAATCCCGCCGGAATCAGCCAAGGCAAACACTTAGAGTCCAACCGCAGCCCCTCGGTAGGGAACGCTTCAGACCCTTCAGTGGATGAAATGGGCGATATTTCGGACATGACCGAGTTACTCACCAGTCTAGGGTTGCGGGACCGGCCATCGGATGCAAGTCGAATCGGTGTTTCCAGGTTCAACTTTTGCAAGTGCGCTCGGATAGTTGATAGTACGTCCCTCCAAGAGTCCGTCTTTCCCGGTGGGGTCAGACGGCTGGAGTTGGAGATTCACGAACAGCATGCCGCGATCCACCTGCTGCGTGGGTTCACTTTGCCATTCCAATCGCCCGAAATCGCTCCGGGATAAAATCCGCATCGCTGCATTCCGCCACCGCCAATCGAGTCTGCTCCCAGAGGACTGCCTCTCCGACTGGTCGGAGGTAATGTGTAAAGCGACGTCCCAACGCATCCAAAAGGCTGGTCTTTCCTGCCACCGCTTCCCGCTGGATTTGGGTCAGCAAGGCATCAATTTCACCCGCTGTCATTAGGTCCGGAACCTTGGTCGCCCATGTCTCGGGCGGATTTTCGGGTAACTCGACGCCTCGGCCTTTTCCCACCCCCCGAATCATGGCCCAACTTTCCTCACTGGTTGCCGTCGGAAAGAGCGGAATCTTCACATCGATCCGCCCGGGGCGCTTGAGATCGACTTCCACCAAATCGGGCCGACTGGTGGCCAATATCCAGAGAATCCGTCCACGATTGGCCGGATCACTCATCTCCTGGGCAAACATGGCGTAGATGCGTCCCGATACTCCCGGTTCCGTGCCTCCAGGATCGCGCTTGCCGAGCGATTGATCTGCTTCATCAATAAAGACGCAGCACCGTCCCAATGCCCGCAGGGTGCGAAATATCTTCTCTAAATTGCCTTCAGTGCTGCCAAACCATTTATCTCGAAAATTTTTCAGCACGACCACCGGCACACCTGCCTCCCCTGCCAGACACTTAACCACATAGGTCTTGCCCGTCCCGACCGGTCCGCACAGCAGATAACCCTGCGGGATCAGGTCCAATCGGCGAGCCTGCCAAAGAGCCAGATTTTGGCGGAGATGCGTCTTGAGGGCCTCTTGTCCGTGTAAGTTGTTCAGCGTCAGTTTGGGTGGCAGGAATTCGACCAATCCGGGACATTCCCGCTCGATGATTTCCGCTTTGAACCGCCCCAACTCCTCGGCTTTCAACGGCAGTTTGCGATGGTCCGCGAGGCGAACCATGCGATCGAGCGCATTCAAGGTGGTGCCACTCAATGCTTCAGCAACCGATCCCAGGTCGCTCCCCAACTCTGCCAGCGCCAAGGCGCCGGCTCCTCGGCTTTGGGCCAGCCACAACTCGATTTCCGGTGGCGTCGGAAGTGGAATTTCCACCCGGGCGGCCTGAGTATTTTGTCGGACCAACGGATGCAGTTCGGTCAGGTTCTCGGCCAATATAAAGCTGACCAAATCGTGGCGCGTTAGCCCTGGGTCACGACTCCATTCACGGACGAGAAACGCGGCCGCATTGGCCTCGGCCCCGCGGTCGTCGCCATGCATAAACAGGTCGGCGTCATTCAATATCACGGCCACCTTGACGCGAGTCTGCCCGAGTCCCGCCAAGTTGGCGCAATAGCGAAGGTAAGCGGTAATGAATTCGATGGCCGGACGTGCATTCCGTGGAGGTGTCTCGGCTCCGAGCCATTGGCTGAATATCTGGCCACCACGGTCGATTCGCAATCCGTTGCCCAGATCATACCGCAGCACGACTTCGTACCGAGGAACAACCGTTTGTTGAAGGTATTCCGCCAGGCTGCATCCACCTGCTCCCGGCTCAATGCCCGAGCCAAACCGATCGTTAACATTGCCAGTCAGAATAAACTGGTTGTGCGCCTGGCTATTGTAAAGATCGACAACGGACTGAACCCAGGTGGGGAGTGCGACCGGTGGGTTGGGCATAAGGGGAGTCCAGGTGGGAAAACGCGCCCTAGTTCGCGATCGGGCGAACGGGAGCGGCGGGTTCGGGCTCGATCGAACTGGTATCAATGAATTGGGAGGTGAGTTCCAAGTCCAGTGAGATGGCAGGTGGTTTGGTTTGCATGGTGGCGTGGTCCAGGGCCAGTTCAACTTGCGCCTCAATGCGTTTGAGGTCGCTGTCGATCTCTTCTCGGGTCATCGAACGAGCCCGAACGGCTCGCAATCGCTTTTGAAAGATTTCCAGGGTCGCCCTTTTGGACCGAGCCAAGGAGTCCGGCAGGCTGGATTGCTTCAATTCTTGTTCCAAGACGGATATTTGTCGGGTCAGTTCCCGTTCATCATTGGAGTCCTGTCGTTGCTCGATCTGTTGTCGAGCCACCAATAGACGGGCGTGGATAGCCTGCAAGCGGCCCAGCGCCGCCAAGTTGCTTTCAATGATGCCTTCATCGGTTTGATTGAGCCGGTAGGTCTCCCGGACTTGTTCGCACCGTTTGGCCAATTGCTTGGCCTGTGCTTGGTGGGGTTGGTTCATGCGGCCTAACAATTCTGCCCATTGAACTGTTTCCCGGTCCTGAACTTCCCCACTCGATTTCGCGTCCACCCATTTGCGAAAACGCTGATTTCCGACCAAGCCCCAGAGAAAGGCAACTTCCAAACCGACCCCGATAAACCAAAACCCAGGATGTCCGAAGCCCAAAATCAACAGACCGACAAACGCGATCATATTGACAGGCACAGCACCGAGCCATCCCAGTTCAACCCGGGAGAAAAACGCCTCTTTCAGGTACCGCATCATGTGCAGAAGGTACCAGACATTCGCCTACTGTGTCGTGGTGGGCGTCGGTCCGATGGCTTCCCGGGTAGGAATGGCTCCTGGCGTGGCAGTCGCTGGCGTTGCGGGAGCGAGATTAATTCCAGCTTGGGCGGCGAATTCGGCGAGCGCTTGGTCGGCCAATGCCTTTTGCTCAGCCTCCTTCATCAGGATATCGCCGGTGTTCAGGCTGTCGCGGGCCACCCGCGCACGCCCGGCAGCCTTGTTCCGCTCTTCTTCAACGATATCGTGCAACCGATTAAGGGTATCCCCACTTGAACCAATCTGCGAAATCATCCCGCCCGCCATTTCGGTCAATTCTGCCGTCGCCTTCTTGATCTTCATGTCGTCGATGGCGAACTTAAGCGACTCAATTTTACTCTGGGCATTCTTGACCGCCACTTCTCGGGCGCGAAGAAGTTCTTGATAGGTGGTTTCAGCCTGCTTGGCCTGCGCCCGGTTTTCCGCCAATTCGCGGCGGACGGTTTGCAGTCGCAACGCATATTGTGCCGCCGCATCCCGATTACCTGCGGTTAGATTGGCCATGGCCTTGGCGTTGAGATCGCGTTCCTCGGCCTCTTGCCGACGAATCTGTCCCACCAATTTCTCACAAAGTCCGGCGTGGGCTGCCAATCCTTGGTTGTAATTGGCAATCTGTTTGCGCAAATTCTCTTTTTCGACCTCCAACAATGCTTCGGGATTCCGGCGTTCCATGCCGGTGATGAACAAGCTGAAAAAGCCGTGGATCAGGTTGCCAAGTCGGGAAAACATGGATGAAATGATTTGAGGTTAATGGGCGCGAACATTGTTATTCCAACCAACCAGGAGGTTATGGATAACCTCTCCCTTGGGCGATTCACAAATGCCGTTCAAATCTACCTTGAGGCCAAATTTCTGGCCGGTGGTGAAGGGGCTTTCGGGAAATAGGATGGGAACTGCGGGATTCCCCGGACGAAATCCGTGAGTCAAAGCCATCTTCTGAGCGGGCTCACTCATGAGATACTTCATGAAAGCTTTGGCGGCTGCCTGACGCCGCCCGTCGCTCCAGGGCGTGTTCAGAACATAATAGGGATTGTTGCTCCAAAGGTTCTTTCGAGGATAGGTCACACGGAGTGAGCCCCAGCGTCCCTCGGCATTCTTCAAGTAATCGATAGCCACGCTTTCATACACCAGTACGCAATCGTAGGAAGATGGCCCCTTGAGCACCATGTCTTTCATCAGGTTTCCGGTGCTATTGGGGAACTCGACCACGGACGATTCCAGGTCGACCATCCAGGAATTGAATTTGACATTGAGAATATCCGCCATGGTCAATCCCCGGGTCTTATCGTGATAATCGTAAGCCATCAGCAGCAGGGCCATCAGACCGCTGTTGGATTGGCTGGGATGGGTGTGGGCAAATTTATAGAAGCCCCAGTCCGGTTTCTGCGCTATACCATCCCATCCGCCGGGTGCCTTGAGCGCTTCCCCCACTGTCTTGAAAGACATTTCCTTGTAGTGCGTCAAAAAGGCGTCGGTGCGTTCGCCCCAACTGACGAAGACCATGGGGGTCAATGCCAGTTGCTCGGACTGCGCGATGGGAGGGCGACTGTGTTTGAGTTCAAAGTCACGGGCAAACGTTTCCGTATAAAGGTCCGCAGCAGGGCTCCAAGCGTCGATGCGCTTGTCGCCCGCCGTAATGGCCTGGGCTGCCTCGATGGAACCGAGTGGGATCAAATTGACCTGAATGCCCCGCCCTTCGGCGGTTTTCGGAAACTCCTCCGCCGCCCATTCCAACCAGCGCTTCTTTTCCGTGCCGTAGGCCAATCCGATTTCAATGGGGCCTCCTGTTGAGGAAATCGCCGGAGCGTCAAGGACGCTTGACTTGGCTGTACTATTGCCATCGGTCGGGGACTTGGTCGTCGGGGCCGTCGGATTGGATGAATTGAACGCTGAAGTGAAACCAGCTACCCCTCCTTTGGAGTGGGGTGTGAAAGCCCACCACGCACCCGCCGCGCATGCAGCCAGGAACAGCAGCAGAAACAGCTTTCCCAGAATCGTTAATTTGGGTTCGTCACTCATGGAGCGTCAGGCTTGGGTTGATTGGAGAACAGTTTCAGAAAAAGGTCGAGATGTCCTTGAACACCGACTCGATGTTCTCGGGTGTACCGGCGTAGCTCTTGGCCTGGGTAGAATCGGCAATCTTTTGCAAGACCTCCCTGTTGGCGTCCTCCCCATATCCGATGGTAAAAACCCGCACATTGTTTTTTTCGCTATCGAACCGAATGGCCTTCATCAACGTTTCCAACGCCGTCTTGCTATTGGTGTCCTGGCCATCAGTCAATACCACTACAGCGGAGATCTTTTCATTGTCCGGGGCCTTTTGGAGGTCCTCGTGGGCGGCCAGGATGGCATCATAGAGGGCGGTGCCGCCATTGGCCCAAAGGCTGGCGATGGTCTTTTCTGCCAGTGTTCGTCCCTGGGTCAACGGTTGCGAGCGCATCGCCCAGGTAAGGCGTGAATTGAAGGATAATAGGGAAAAGGTGTCCTCATCTTTCATCAGCCGCAGCATTTGCGCCGCACCTTTGCGAGCATTTTCGATCCGCCCGCCATCATTCATGCTTCCGGAGGTATCCATCACCAGGACCACACGGGAGTGCTTTTTGCTCTTTTCCCAAAGACGCCCAACTCCCCGAATGACTTCGGCCCGGGGCACTTCCAAGGTTGTCTTTGGCTCTGCCGGGTCCACGCCATGTGCTTTGTCGATTGGAGCCCCCAGAGCCACATCCACGAGTCCGGGGCGAAAACCGAAGGCCAATGCGCGTCGTTGTTGTTCGGGAGCCAGGAGAAAGCGAATGTAGCGGCGTGCCGCCGCTTTTTGCTCCGGTGTTACCCAGGCAGCGTCCACCACACCAACCGGATGGTCGCTCCAAAATGTTCCTTCCTTCGGGTAAACGGCCACGACCGGAAACGGGAGGGAGTACTTTCCAGAGTTGGCTTCAACCACCATATTTTCGTACAGCACCGCAGCGCTGAGGTAGCCTGGGCCCTGCTGGAACATCTTCTTTCCAAAGAAACCGGTCGAAGCCCCATAGTGAACAATGGAACCTTCGATCCCGTGGACAAACTCGCCCACTTCGGGACGCCCGATATCTTCCAAACTCAATCCTGCTGTCTTTCCAGTGGCCGCGTAGGTTTCCGCCAATATTGAGATGAGACCGCTGTTGCTATACTCCGGGTGGGTATGACCCAACTTGAACTGGCCCCATTGCGGTGCGTTTAGGGCTCCCCAGCCTTCGGGATTTCGTGCCAGAGCCAGGATTTCAGCCCAACCGACCGGTTTGTTTCCCCAGCCCAAGGCCTCGGCCATCGGCTTCCAAACCGCAATGACCACCGGGGATAACACCAGATTCTCGGTCTCGGGGACCAAATCCTTGCCGGTCTTGGTCCGTGATTCGGAATTTGCAAGCTTGATGAAAAGTCCACTGGCCGGGCTGACCAACTGAGCCTTTAGACTCCCACTGGCGACGCGGTCCATGCATTCGCCGGAACCCATCGGCAGGGCCTTGACGACAATGGTCCGTCCATCGGTGGCCTTGATTCCCGCACGATTAAAAGCAGCGGTGGCTTCCGTTATCCATTCTTCCTTCTCCGAACCGTAAGCGAAGAGGAGGTCGAGACGGTTCTGTCCGAGGGTTGGCAACCCTGGAATCAGAGCAAAAAGGAGCAATACGATCGCTGCACGAATCCGCTGAAGCCAAGGAAACGCTTTCATAACCATAACAGACTGGTCTGATTGACGGCTCCATTTTCAGCCCATCCAACAAACGATGTGCCGGAAACCGCCATCGACCAGTGGAAGGGATAGCCCAAATGAGGGGTTCTGACCACGTGGAATCCATCGAGGTGTTTCCAACCTTGAGTCGGCGACAACTGTACCGGACCGACTTATCGTTTCGATTGAGATAACTCGGCCAATTGTTTCCAAAGAGCCCGTTCCGCTTCACTGACTTCGGTAGGCAAGTTGATTGAGAGAACGGCAAAAAGGTCGCCCCGGGTGCCTCCACCGTCGGTCGGTAGCCCCTTACCCCGGATGCGCAATTGTTGTCCCGGTACGGCTCCAGCCGGAACTCGAATGGTGACCGGCCCGTTCAAGGTGGGTACCGAGACCTCTGTACCTAAGACAAAGTACCATGGGGGCAATTCCAGCTCCGTCACGAGGTCTGAACCGCGCACCTGATAATCGGGGTGTGGGACCAATCGAACCCGGAGCAGCAAGTCTCCGGCATCACCGCCCAACCCCTCCTCGCCCTTGCCGGCCACACGGATCAATTGGCCATCCCGTACTCCGGCGGGAATACGGACCCGAAAGGTAGTGGTTTGTTCCTCCCCGGTTCGGGGGTCTTCATGCCTAAGCGACACCGAACGAACGGCTCCATCCAGGACTTCATGGAGGTCAACGGCCAAATCGCCTTCGATATCGGCACCCCGGCGTGCCGTTCCGCCGATGGGGTCGCCGGTCCGACCGTGTTGACCAAAGAACTGCTCGAAAAAGTCGCTGAAGCCAGTGCCATCAAATTGAAATTCCGCTGACCTGCCAGACCGTGGGCTGCCCCGTCGGGCACGGGGTCCTGATGGTCCAGGGACGCCATCGGGCTGATTCCAATTCGCCCCAAGGGTATCGTACTTCCGGCGGTTTTCCGGATCACCGAGCACTTGGTAGGCTTCATTGATTTCCTTGAACTTCTCTTCCGCCTGGCGTTTATCGGTCGCCACGTCGGGGTGATATTTCCGAGCCAACTGGCGGTAAGCCTTTTTCAGCTCATCCTCGCTGGCGGTTCGCGGCACGCCCAGGATGGCGTAGTAGTCTTTAAATTCGGCACCCATGGACAAATCAGGTATGGCAGGACCACGAATTCGCGTTCGATACCCGAATCCTCAATGGTCCGATGCTGAACGCATAGGGCGGGGCGACGGAAGGGTCAAAAAATCCGGCTTCGTCTCTTCCTTCCATCGTCGATGGACAAAGCTAGCGCTTTCCCTATGAACAGGTGTCTGGGTACGATCCGCCGGTGAGGTATTGGCTGAGCCGCCTGCTATTTTTTCCGCCACTGGTCTTGGTTATGGCCACGCTGTCCTTCTTCCTGGTGCGCGTTGCACCCGGCGGACCGTTTGATCGGGAGCGGGCTCCAGCTTCTCCTCAGGTGGAAGCGGCATTGCGGGAAAAATACCACCTGGATGAGTCGTTGGGTCTCCAATACCTCCGATTCTTGGGACTCCGCTGGAAGCGGGCGAATGATGGCGCATGGCACCGGGAGCCGGGAGGGTTGATCACCGGGGACCTGGGGCGATCCCTCAAGTATCGGAATCACACCGTCACCGATATTCTGGTCCAGGGATTGCCCGTTTCCATGGCACTCGGAACATTGGCGTTTGGTTTCGCCTTGGGGACCGGCATCCCGGTCGGTTTTTGGAGTGCCGTCCGGCCCGGAAGCTGGGCGGACTGGGGAGGCACTCTATTGGCCTTGGTTGGAGTCTGTATTCCCGGCTTTGTTATTGGCCCACTCTTGGTGCTGGTTTTTTCCCTGCAACTCCATTGGCTTCCAGTGGGGTTATGGGGGGACCCCTTGAAGGCCATTCTTCCCACCGTGGCGTTGGGCCTCTACTTCAGCGGACGGGTGGCCCGTTTGATGCGCGAAGGGATGCACCAAACCTTGCAGAGTGAATTCATTCGAACGGCCAGGGCCAAGGGACTTCCCCCATTCCGGGTTTGGACCCGGCATGCGCTTCCGCTGGCCATCATGCCGGTGGTTTCCTACAGCGGCCCGATGCTGGCGGATTTACTCACCGGATCCTTTGTGGTTGAGAATCTGTTCCAGATTCCCGGCATTGGAGTCTTTATCGTCAATAGCTCCTTAAGCCGCGATTATCCGATGGTCGTCGGTCTGGTGCTTCTATATGCCGTGCTGTTGCTCGGGCTCAATTTGATCGTCGACCTGTTGTATGGGGTCTTGGACCCCCGAATTCGTCATGTCTAATACCGCTATTCCCTCTGGCATTGGGTTGACCTCCCGTTTGCGCCGTGGAATTTTTTCGCAACGACCGGTGGTCGTGGTTTCCGCCTGTTTCTTGATAGGGCTCGTGCTGTTGGCTTGGATCGTCCCCGTTTTGAGCCCTTACGGGGCCGAACAAGGCGGCGACGCCCAATTTTCCCCGCCTGACTTGTCGCATTGGTTTGGAACCGATGTGCATGGACGCGACCTCTTCACCCGGGTGTTCGCCGGAGCTCGAATCTCGCTGCTGGTGGGCGTTGTCGGCACTTCAGTATCCCTGCTCATCGGAGTTAGTTGGGGAATGGTAGCGGGATATTTTGGGGGGCGACTGGACGGCCTCCTAATGCGAATCGTCGACATCCTTTACTCTTTACCCGGCATCGTATTGGTCATTGTGTTGATTACGACCCTGGAGCCAACGGTCAAGGCGGTAGCCGCGTCCAGTGCGCCCTCTTTGGGGCGTTTGGTCCGGGTGGTGTTCCTCTTTATCGGCTTGGGTGCCGTTTCCTGGCTGACCATGGCGCGGATTATCCGTGGCCAGGTGCTTTCGCTGCGGACTCGGTCCTTTGTCCTGGCCAGCCGGGCGCTCGGGGCTGGACCGCTCCGGATATTGCGGCGTCACATTTTCCCAAATGTGGTGGGTATTACGGTTGTCTATCTGACTCTCACGGTCCCGGCCATCATCCTTTACGAGAGTTTTTTAAGCTATCTGGGACTGGGCATCCAACCTCCGGAAGCAAGCCTTGGAACGCTGATTGCTGAAGGAGCGGGAGAAATCAATCCGTTGCAAATCAACTGGTGGCTGGTGGTCTGTCCAGGGGCGGTCCTGTCCGCAACACTTCTCGCACTTAGTTTTGTCGGGGATGGGCTGAAAAATGCCTTGGACCCCAAGTCTTCGGGATAGGTGTCCGCCACCTGGGACTCCTATCTGTCTGTAACTCATTATCCGTTTTACCCGTCGCCCGATTCCGAAACTTTCCAATGCTTGGCATATCCCTCCACAAGGGCCCGCAGCGCTTTTTACCAACGCTTTACAATTCTCCCCATCGTTTACATACGGTCTTTACACGGCCCCTGTTGATTGGGTGCAGATAGTTCAACCTCTATCCAGAACCGTATGAAACCAAATCGTCTGCTCGCGCTATTGTCGATTACCACCTGGGTGGCCCAGGCATCTGATCCCCACATTGATTCGTGGATCACCTCCCGGTCCGGAGCCTATGCCCGGATTTACACCAACGCCGCCGCCCAAACCGCCCGCCAATCCGTCACCACTTGGAACAATGGCTCCCAGACCCAGTCCCTCCCTGCCTATTCCGGGGTTCAGGAGATCGATTCCTCTGCCGATTGGGTCTATCTCCGCACGACCGGACTCGGCTTCCATATCATGGGTCCCTGGTCCGTCGGCTTTCCCAATCTGCCGGCCAATCAGCATGTCTATTACCGGTTTCCTCGAAATCCCTCCCTGCCGTCGTCTGGGTCATCCAAGACGCTGACCGGCAATGGCACCATCGGGTTCTTTGTCGATGGCGTGGCCATGTTTGACTCCCGCGATGCCCACTACTGGAATGGGACCACCGACGATGTGGGCGGCACCGGCGATTGGAATCGGGAAGCGTATGTCAACGAAGGTGCGACCTTCGACCCCGCTTACGCTCACCAAGAAAACACGGGCACCTATCACTACCATGCCAACCCAGTTGCGCTGCGGTATCTCCTGGGGGACCATGTCGAATTTAATACCTCCACTCAGACTTACTCCGAGTCGACCAATCCGGTCACTGCACATTCTCCTATTCTCGGCTGGGTTTCCGATGGCTTTCCCATCTATGGACCGTATGCCTATGCCAACGCAACCAATCCAGCGAGCGGATTGAAACGAATGGTCTCCGGCTACCACATTCGCAATGGAGAGCAAGGAACGGATAATCTGACCTCGGTGGGTCGAAAAGCCCTGCCGGCCTGGGCCACCCGATTGTACGGGTCTGGTGGAACCACGACCGGTCCCGACGTCTCCACCACCTATCCGCTGGGTCGTTATATGGAGGATAACGCCTACCTCGGCGACCTCGGTTTCAAGCAAGGTCAGGACTTTGATTTGGACGAATACAACGGTCGCTACTGCGTGACCCCTGAATTTCCCCAGGGGACCTATGCCTACTTTGTCAGCATCGCGGCTGATGGGACACCGGTATTCCCTTACAACATTGGACGGGCTTTTTACGGTGCAGTAACGGCTGGCCGGGTCACAACCGTGAGCGAGACGGTCACGACCAATTTCCTTGGCGGTCCTGACTCAAGTGTGACCTTGACCAACCCCGTCTTAACCAATTCCTCGGTCACCTTGGTCTGGAGTGCCGTCGAGGGGGGAACCTATCAAGTGGATAGCACGACCGACCTGAAGCATTGGACCACGCAAACGACGGGGGTGACACCCACAGGCAACGAAGCGGAGACCACCACCGCCCTTTCCGATCTCGCCAAGTTCTTCCGGGTCAGCCAGACCGCTCTGGCCAGCTACGATTCCGTCACCAATAGCTCCAGCAATTCCGGTGGCGGCGGCGGTGGACCCGGGGGTGGTGGCAATCCCACCTTATCGAGTGTCACACCAACCTCGGGGAACCGAGGCACTCAGGTCACACTAACCATGGGACTCGGCGCCATGGCCCCTCCGGCGGCTGTCCATCCAACCTCGGCCACCCTGGGTACGATTGCCGGAACCAGTGTCTCCCGGTCTGGGTCGAACGTGACGGCAACGTTCAATATTCCCAGCACCGCAACGCCGGGTGCCGTCACCGTATCGGTGGTGTTTCCGGGTCCACCAGGCATGGGCGACGTGACCTTCAGTTTAACCAACGGATTCACGATTAAATAATCAAACCCGAGAACGGAAGCCGCTTCCCGAGGCATCCTCCCAAGTCCATTTAAAACCCCTTGGCCATGAAGGCACCCCGTTTCACCCAACCGATCATTCGCTTTTTCCTGGCGTCTATCGGGGCGGTGATGGGTGCCTTCCTGGCCGGGGGTGCCACCTTGGACGTCACCGTGGAAACCCGGTGGGCTGGGGAAAAGGTTCAGATGGGCAAACCGTATATTTCCCCCATCGATGCAACGGCCCGAAGCATAGATCGGCTCGATTTCTTGCTCTCAAACTTTGCCGTGGTCCGCGCGGATGGATCGTTCGTACCGTTGACCAATTCGTTCGCCTTCATGAGCCTCGGGCAGGAACGGGACCGAGTCATCCTGACCAGCGTCCCCGACGGCGAGTATCGACAGCTTCGATTTGCGCTAGGGCTTTCACCCGAAGTGAATCATGCCGATCCCTCCGCCTATGGTCCCGAACACCCACTCAACCCAACACTCAATGGTCTCCATTGGAGCTGGCAGGGCGGCTATATTTTCATGTCCTTGGAGGGATACTGGCGATTGGCCAACGGAACCAACGGTGGATTTTCGTACCATTTAGGGAACGACAGCAGCCTGCGAATGATCGAAGTGCCTATTGCGCTGCGGATCAAGAATTCGGCCAAGATTTCACTCGTCCTCCAACTCGACCGGGTATTTGGCGGTCGACGTCCGGTGGCCGCTGGCGAGGAAACCGCCTCCACCCATTCGCGCACCAACGATGCTCTGGCGGACCAGCTTCTGGATAATCTCGTTCAAGCGTGGGACAGCACCGCCGTAACGACCAACACGTTCGTCCCCCAGGCCGTGCCACGCTACACAGTGGTCGTGGCCTCCAATGCTCCCCTCTATCGATTCCAAATGCCGCGCAGCTTTCCCCAGCCATCTCTACCGCGCGACAACCCATTGACGGTGCCCGGCGTTTCCCTCGGGGAAGCGCTCTTCAACGAATCCGGCTTGTCCATCAATGGACGCCAATCCTGCGCCTCCTGCCATCAGTCGTCCGCAGGCTTCGTCGATGCCGGGAAGCGTTTCAGCCGGGGAGCGGAAGGCCACGAAGGGAATCGAAATGCCATGCCACTGTTCAACCTGGCCTGGCAAACCAATTTCTTCTGGGACGGACGCGCCCGCTCTCTTCGGGAACAGGTCCTGGCACCGATTCAAAATCCGGTGGAAATGCATGCCACTCTCGATCTGGTGGTCACCAACCTGGTCCAAGGCGGTTACGCAACCGCCTTTGAAGCGGCATTTGGGAACCCGGAAATCACGTCCGACCGGATTGCCAGGGCGCTAGAGCAATACCTATTGACTCTGATTTCCGGTAACTCGAAATTCGACCGCGTCCAAGCGGGACTGGAGAAACCGACGGAAGAGGAGGCGCGAGGCTTTCAGTTGTTCTTCACCGAATACGATCCGCGCCATGACCAGTATGGGGCTGATTGCTTCCACTGCCACGGCGGTGCTCTATTCAGCGATTTTGGATTTCACAACAATGGACTGGACCTGGAAGCGAATGCGGCCGACAGCGGACGCAGCGCCATTACTCGACGAACATCCGATCGCGCAAAATTCAAGACTCCGTCCTTACGAAACGTCGCGGCGACCGGCCCCTACATGCATGATGGCCGGTTTAACTCCTTGGAAGAGGTGGTCGCCCATTATGTTCAGGGCGTGAAACGCTCCGACACGTTGGACCCCAATCTGGCCAAGCACCCAGACGGTGGCGTGCCATTATCCCGTGAGGATCAACGGGCGCTGATTGCCTTCCTTAAGACCTTGACCGATGACCGGTTTGCTTTGCCAAACCGCGATTCGGCTTCGGTGGTCCCGCAACCATGAGCGTCTTTCAGTCGAGCGGGATGCTTCAGCGTGTGAATGGCGCAACCCCATTGGGGTTGAATGAAACTCCACACGTACACCCGGGGTAGGCCCGCAGACGGGCCAACCCCGGGCTGTGGTCCTAAACCCCTTTGGGGTTCGCAGAAGGGAAATTGGCCTTCCACCTTCATTTGCCGGACCAGAAGAGGTTTTTAGGCAGGAGGTTAACTCAATCCATTTCGGATACGTGAGGCTTGCGGCCGCTCGGTGAATTGACATCCCGTGGCTGCCGGACAACATTTAAAAACAATGAATCTCCGTTTCCTTTGCCTTTGGATTGCACTGTCTCTGTGCATCTGTGCAGATGTCCCCGTTGATTTCAGTAATGTTCGACTTTCTCCGATTCCGTTGGCGCTTTATGACGGCGCGTGGGAACATCCGCTCGACCCGACATCCGCTCATTGGAACGCGCAATTGTTGATGGAAACGTCTTTCACCAACCCAGCATGGGTTGCGGTTGGGCCCCCTGTTTGGATACGAACCAATGCCCCAGGCACATTCGATGGCGGAATCAGAATTCTTCCCGGGGTAACAAATGGCCAACACGTCGACCTTCAGGTGGTCATTTGGGACACAAAGTATGCCAAAACCTGGTCGGTGGCCATGAGCGGTGACGGTCTCGGCGATATCGAAAATACCGGCTTGTCTGACGCATTCGACTATGTCTACCAAGGTGATTCTCGAATGGTCAATTTTAGCGGAATGTCGATTATCACCGTTAGCGTCGGCGGCTTCGCTAGTTGTGTGTTTCATCCTCCGCCACCCACCGCTGAAGTATTTTGTCAAGAGAATGACTCCATAATCCTTCTCCCAACTACCTTGAACTGTGGGGGAGCTGGTTGCGGGGGAGATTTTGGCTTAGGACTTATCGACCGGAGAACACCCAATTCGCCGTTGGGATTCAATCTGGGTGGAACTTCTTTTCCTGACGGAATCAATCATTTGCAAATGGGCATTCGATATACCCCGCGCTTGAATACCTATGGCGATGATTGGTGTTACCAGTATCTGGGGGGCGGGAACTGTGACCCACCTAAAAGCAGCGCCACTCAACTCCGCATCCACGTTCTTCCTTCGCCTAGACGCCCCTATTTGGTGGCCACTCCTGCTGCTGGAAAGACGGAGGTCAAGCTGCGCGGCTTGGCGCAGCACCAGTACACAATTGAACATTCGGAAGACCTGCTCCATTGGCAGTCCATCCGAACCGTTGCGGGTAATACGACCGAGATTGACCTGACGAGTGACCTTATCCTAACGACCTCGACCTATTTCTTGCGAGCGTTGGAAACGGGGCGTTGATGCGAGCAAAGAAGAATGGAAACTACGATTTGTGTCCCTTCTTCCTTTGCGTCTTTGCGGCTTGGCGTGGTCGAAATGCTTCGCGCCGGTCGGTGTGCAGGAATGGCTTTCCGACAAAGGATGACCGATATTTGAAGCGATTCTTTTCCCACCTGCTGAAGAGGTCAGGGGCTAGAATCTCCTATCCTTTGCACCGAGACGATTCATCGAGATTTGGGATTATCGTTAACGACAGGACTTCGATTGGAATCTGACCGCGAGAATCCACTCGCTTGCGGCATTTCATCCGGCGTTAATCAAGTCGCTATGGCTGGCATAGATGCTCAGATTGCGGACCCGCTGGTGGCCTCGGCTGCTCGATCCCTTGCTGGAGTGTGCCGGCTAAAACAAAAGCCACGTCCCCACGTTCTATGATCCCCATTGTTGTCGGCATCCTGTTTGGCGTTGCTGGTGCCGCTTTGCTCACGCTGCTCGCCGGGGTGTATACCATCGGCCCCACCCAGCGCGGTGTGATGACCACCTTCGGCAAGGCCCAACGGCTCGCTGGAACCACCAGTGACGACCCGCATCTGGGTGGATTGCTGACCAGCGAGGAAAAACTTCGGTATCAATATCCCATGGTCCGGGTCATTCCGCCCGGTGGCCCATACTTTAAATGGCCCTGGCAGCGGCTATATCGGGTGGATATGACCATCCAAGCGGTCGATATCACCTGGGATCCGGATATCCAACAGACCTTTATCGAGGCGGTCACCAAGGATAACCTGACGGTTTCCATTTCAGGTCAAATCCGCTGGAAACCGTGCGAGCAGAACCTCTACGCCTATCTGTTTGGTGTAGCCCATCCCGCCGCCCATGTCGTCGGCTACTTTATATCCACTCTCCGCGACCGGGTAGCCACGTTTCACGGCGAACGGGCTGAAGGCTCCGTGGAGGGGGTCTCCATCAATGACCTTCGGCGCAACCTTTCGCTCATCAATCGCCACATGGAGGATGCCTGTCGCAAAACTTCGGCGCGATACGGCATCGAATTTGACGCCGCCTTGATCACCAATATTGACCCGCCTTCGGATGTCGATGAAGCCCTGGCGTCCATCAACACCACCCAAAATCAGGTGGCCGCCGCCATCAGCCAATCGCGCGCCGATGCCGAACAAAAGCTCAAAATGGCAGAACAAGCGGTGCAAATAGCACTCAATCGGGCCGAGGCAGAGGCTGCACCCCTCCTGGAATTGGGAAAGACCCTATCCGCCATGCACAACCAGGGCGGTAAACCCGCGCTGGACAGTTACTTGAGAAACGCCGGTTTACCGTTGCGTGAACGGGCCTCCGAAACGGTACTTAAGGTCTAACAAATTCACTGACAACAGAACCTATTTCCCTTTCATTCTATGATACCGGATTTCTTTATTGCTCTCTTGGGGGGCTTCCTGGGCACGTTTATCGTTGGCTGGTTTCTGGTCATTGTCGGTGGAATGTTCCAACTCTGGCGTGTCGTGCCGGAGCGCAAGGTGGTGGTCTACACGTTCTTCGGCAAGGTGGTGGGCCAAGTCGATGAGCCGGGATTGTTCTTTCCCCTGATTCGCTTTGGTCCCCAGGCGTTGTTGTTCCCATTTTTCGGCAAGGCGTACACGGTCTCCACCCGACTCCACCAATCCTATCTTCGAAACCAACTGGTCAATTCCGAGGAAGGTGCGCCCATGGGTGTCGGCGTCTGGTTCGAAATGTTCGTGAACGATCCTGCCGCCTACTTATTTCGCAATTCCGACCCGATGGGGTCGCTGAAGGCCAACGTCGCCACGGCGGTGGTCAAGCAACTCTCCAATCTCAAGCTCGATATTCTCCTGGAAGACCGCGATGCCCTCTCCCGCAAAGTCCGAGAGGAAGTATCACCCACCTCGACCCAATGGGGGTTTGCCCTCGGCTCCACCTATATTCGAAAGGTTGCCTTTCGCGACAAAGGAATGATCAACGAAATCCAGCGCAAGGTGGTCAACCGGCTACGCCAAGTCACAGCAGCAATGAAGCAGGCGGGTGAAAACACGGTGGCCATTATCCATTCAGAAGCAGACAAACAAGCGGCCCAGCGGTTGGGTCAGGCGCAAGCGGTGCGACCGGAGATTGTCGGGCGTGCGCTGGCAGAAATTCAGCGCGAACCGGAGGTCGCCAATGCCCTTTTTACTCTTCTAGAAATCTCCGCAACGCTGAAAAGTCCGGGGAAAATCGTGCTCGCCGAACCGATTGGCTCAGGGCTGATCCTCAGCCTTCCAGCGTCAACCTCGATCCCGACGCCCCCGATTAAGGTCCACACGACTTAGTTACGCAACCGAGGGAATGCCGTAGCCCAAAGCGTGGTGATACAGTCATATCCCCTGTGAACAGACCAATGCTTGCGGCCCAAGGCCCGATCCCATCGAAAATCCACTGGCCAAATCGAGTGGTGACCGAGTACCACGATTTGCCCGATCTATATTGGCGTCCAATGGAATTTTGTGGCACATCAGAGAGGTATGGTATTAATTCTGCGTGTCTCGGGACCGAATCAAAAGTACTCTGTTCCATTCTGGCGGACCGGCTTACTGGTTCTGATCTGGGCGACGCTTCAGATGGTCGCCTTCCCCAAGGAGCTTTACGTTTCTCCTTCTGGAAGCGATACAAACAGCGGATCAATAGAGTTTCCCTTCGCGAAGATTCAAACGGGCGTCAACAAGCTTCAACCGGGCGATACACTTTTCGTTCGTGAAGGGACCTATCGGGAACGGGTCTCGTTTCCCCGAAGCGGAACACCAAAGCAGCGTATTTTTGTCAGGGGATTCCCCGGTGAAAAGGCGGTCATAACCGGCCTCGAGCCAGTCGGGCCGTGGGTCCTTTGGGATAGCACGAACAATATTTGGAAGACCCCGATGAAATGGACGCTTGGAATCGGGCGAAATCAAGTTTTTGCCAATGGCCGGGTGATGATCGAAGCGCGCTTTCCGAATGCTCCTTCCCCAGGATTGGAACTCCCAGTAGAAGGACTTTCTCCACTATGGCCAACCTACGGGTCCTTTTCCATCCCCAAAGGGATCTCGACCAACCGTCCAGGTCTGGTCTTCAGCGAACTCCTGCGAAATCAACCTCCGGACTATTGGAAGGGCGGTGTCTACTTTGGGGTCCATTGGGGCGGGGCCGTTGCTCAAACAGGGATCATCGAGAACTCAAAGGATGGAGAAATTCATGTCGAAAAACGAACGGTGCAATGGTGGGCGACTGGCGACACCTATTACGATCGCGAGTTTGGAAGGGGAATGATTTTCGGCCATATCCACGCCTTGGATCAGCCGGGAGAATGGCATTGGCAAGATGATACACTTTACTTCATTCCCCCCGATGGTAAATCGCTGGCATCCGTTGAGGCGAAATCGAGGCAACTGGCACTCGATCTTTCCGATAAATCCTATATAACCATCGTTGGGCTTCAGGTTTTTGCGGCATCCGCCCGCATGGAGAATTGCGTGGATTGCGCCCTGGAAAATTGTCAGTTTGAGTACCTGTCCCATTTCATGCGCAATGCCTACCTGGACCGCCCGGAGGAGAGTCGCGATATCATTTCTGCAGGTGAAGCGGGCATTTATGTTAGCGGCAGGGACAACGGGTTAATTGGATGCAGACTCCATGTCAGCGCCGGAGCCGGGGTACAAATCCGAGGCTATCATCACATTATACATAACTGCCTTATCGATGAGGTCGACTACTCGGGGCAATACCTCAATGCCATCTCGGACGGAGTGGCGGACTACGAGAGCGAGCATCTCTTGATTGGTGGCCATGTCGTGACATTCAACACCATGTCCAACGCGGGAAGACATTTTTTTAATTTCCACGGCAACGGAACCACGGACCACGCCTGGAACCGGGCTCCAGCAGACTACATGGCCTCGCTAGTCGCCTACAACCACCTGTACAATGGCGTGCTCTTGACCCGGGATGCCGGCTTTATAACTGGCTTTTTTGACAGTGGTGGCACACTCAACGGACTCCGGTCGCAGGTTGCTTACAATGTGATGCATGACGACTTTGATCTCGAAGCCATGCGGGTTCCACTTTCTGGCATCATTTATCTTGATAACGGAACCGAAAATGTCGATATCCACCACAATCTGCTATTTGCCAGCCCAGGAACAGTTCAAAAGCCCTTCTTTTTCAATTCGGGTTGTGCTCACATTGGAGTTACAAACAACGTGTTTCATGGACGATTTCGAACGCCCGTCGAATCACTGCAAGCCAGCGATTTTCCAGACGGGGTGGAGTTTCCCTACGGGCATGACTTCAAACGCAAGCCAGTGATCCCAAGATGGCCGCCAATT
>CAILNN010000391.1 GCA_903835555.1 uncultured Verrucomicrobiota bacterium | reverse complement strand
TCCGCCAGGTCTTGAACTGCGCCAGCCCTCTGGCGCTTTGGAAACGGCCGTGAATGGGAGAGGCGCAAAATCTGGACTACAACTTCACCATTTGAACCGAATGCACGCCGGGTATGACCGGAACCTGCGGTTGCACCCGCCGAGGCCCCTCGCGCCATTCCACCGTATTGGGGAGGAGCGGCGGAAACCCGGGTATCATGGCCGCCCATAGCTCGCTTAGGGCCCTAAACGCATCTTCGAGCGTGCGGTGGACAACGATGAATCGTGTTCCCCTTGGGACCGCCTGCTGTGGGCTGATCAGGACGGTGGTCCACCAGAGATGGCATCCTTCGACCGGCATGGAGAGTGACAACAGTTGCTGAAGACTCTGATTAAAAAGCACGGTGGCGGGTGTGCCTCCAACACCGACGGGCTGCAACAGGTTGATCGCGTTCAGTATGTGCCCCCGCGCTCTTGGAAAGTCGCCCTTTCTGGCGCATCCTCGCGCCAGCCCTAAACAAGCCGTAGGAAAAAAACCATCTCTTGTCGCCGACCCAAACAGTTCCTCGGCCATCCCGTACCGTCGATTCGACTCGTAGAGTGATGCCAGGTCCAACTGCCCTTGGGGCCCAGGAACCAGTTCCTCCAGGCGTTTCCGAATCCGCACCGCTTCCTCCTCGGCACCAGTTAAGAGCTGAATTTCCAATCTTAACCGGAGAAGCCCGGCGTCCGATTCGGAATCATTCAACGGCTTTAATTGCGTTGTGGCCTCAACAACCTGTCCGGTCTTTATCAGGGAATTTGCCAGCAACAAAGTCAGGTCCCTATCGTTGGGGCGAATGCGCTGCGCCTCCCTCGCGTGCGCTACCGCTCCATGAAATTTGTTCCGATTCATCAGAGCGACCGCGAGCAAAGCATGAAGGGTGTGGTGCTCGGGTTGCTTTTCCAGGCACCGCTCCAGGAAAAACTCGGCGTTGACCCAATCCCCTACGCAGAACAAACTCCAAGCGGCTGCCCAAGCCAATGGTCCAGCGGGCAGTCCAGTCCGGTACCGCAGAAACTCCAATGTTTGGGGCACGACCTGATGATGTCCCAAGACAGCACACGACATCAGCCATGCCGCCGCTGCCGGAATGGATTTTTGGTCCATCCGGATGCAGGCCCGCGACGCGACAAAGGCCTTCGGATAATCGCACTGACCCATCGCTGCGTGTCCAACCGCGGACCAAATGGAGACGATTTTCTTGCGATCCAATCCTGGACGAACCATCGCCTCGATCTCCGACACCAATTGCTTCTCCTGGTCTGGAGTCATGAGTTGCCGATGGTTGGCCGCACGAATAGCGCTATGGTCAGGAATGGGGATGTCAAAGTCGGCTCGATAACCTCCCAGCCGATAAAGAACCATTCCGGGGACCACGAAAACCAACCCCGATCCCAGAGCGAGAAAGAAGCCATCGCCATGGCCTTTCTGTGTTATCAAATACGCGATGCCTGCCAAGGTTCCGATGCCGACGAATATGGAGCCCAAGATGACCAAAAAATTGGCCACCCGCTCTAACGGTTGCTGACCACCGCCCGCAAAAGCACGCCGACCGTTTCGCCGAAGCACCTTGCCCTCCCGGGCCTCCTGTCGGCTGGTCAGACCATTTAACGTGTCAAATAATCGGTCAGCGACCGACTCGGGATTCGTCAGCAGACTCAATCCCGGTTCGCCATTCACCGACCGCCGCCCAGGCACCGGGGGCAAGGCGGCAAGGCGGTCCGCCAGTGTTGGGTGGGTTGAATACGGATTCAGTGTCGAATCCATCTCAACCCCATTTTCGGGCCCCTTTCCAGCCGGGTTTCCAACGTCATGCGCCTGGACAAATTCCGCGACCAGCCAGTTCTTTAAATCAACGCCCATCTGGCGGCGCGCCACCCGCTCCCGAAGCGGAATCTGGTGAGAAAGGACTCCCAGTTTTTCGGTCGTAATCAGTGCGCTCCGGCAGACTTCCGTTCCACAGAGCTCGGCCGCACCTCGGTCCGCATCGAACTCGTCCTGTCGAGAACAGGCGGCAACAAGTCGGGTACATTGACGCGCCAACTTCTGGGAGAGCTTCCAGAATTCTTCGGCCGTTTCAGCCGTACTCCCACGCTGGCGCGCCCCCTCGGCAACTGCCTTCAATTTCAGCGTCAGTTGCTGAATCCGCACCATGCCGCCCCGCAGCCAGTGGGTTGCCCCGCGTTGGACGTGCAGCGCGTGCATAATCTCGTGCGCCAGCACGGCTTCAACCTGAGACACATTCAAAGCCGCCAACAAATCAAGACCAACCGTGAGAATGGATCGCCCTTTACCCTTCCGGAGACCCCGCAAACGGACCGAGGCATTCAAATTCAATGCCAAATGGATTTCGTCGGGAACCTCAATCCCTGCCGTTTGGCAAAGCGCCCGGGTGGAACGAAAAAGTTCAGGCGCATCCGACTCTGTCAGAAGGACCGTCTCCGATTCGCCCCGATTGATCCAACCGCTTTGCAGGAAGATCATCAAGACTTGACAATGGGACGTCACCCAACGGAAAAAAATACGAGCACCACCGAATCGGAGGGCAACAATCACCAGGATAAAGTCCAGAAGAATCAAGCCTGCCAGCACGAGAATCCCGCCCAGGGCAAGCAGATAAGTCCCCAGAATCAGGCCTGCGGCAGCGGCGATTAACAGGTTGCGTCGAAAAGGATTCAGCGGCTCCTCTTTCCGAAGCATGGGTATGGTCTCAGCCATTTAAGCCAATGCTATCGTCAGCCTGTTGATTCAGACAAGATTCAAGTTCCCTGCATCAGTGAACGTCGGCATCCGGGCCGAGGGCGCGTTTTCAAAATGGCTTTGCCTGAATGCGCCAGCCAAAACAAGCAAGGGCGAGGCGCAACGCGGTCGAGTATTTGGATATACGTGACCGGCGAACAACGAAGCCCTGGGGCATTTTAGAAACAACCCGAAGGGCCTCGGCTCTTTCCGGCTCCCGCCTCGTTGCTCACTCCTCACAGACCACTGCGGATAGGCTCGTCGTTCGTCGCCTCGCGGGAGCCGAAAATCCCTCGCGGCAAACTGTAAGCTATTTCGGAAACACGACATGAGACACGCGAACCTTTTGCTAAAAAACCATTTCTGGTCCGGAAAATGAAGGGGGAATACCGATTTTGTTTCTGCGAACCCAAAGGTAAGAATCGCGCTTAGATAACGGCAGCGGTGGTTTTTATCCGTTTGGTACGGTGTTTTTTGTGGCTACCACGGTTCGAGGCGCTTCCCGAGTTATAGAACAGGGGGGATGTCCGCCAGGTCTTGGACTGCGCCAGCCCTCTGGCGCTTTGGAAAAAAGCCGTGAATTGGAGGGCGGCCAGAGTTCACTGGCGCGCCCTTCAAATTTGGAGGCAAAAAGCGGTAGAGGACAACCGCAGTCCAAGACGCTGTCGCGCCATATCAAGGCTCGGGAAGGGGGCCACCCCGCCTTGGTAGTCGCCGCTCTTGAGACGGCGCATTCTATACTCGGCTACAAGCCGTTCTTGGGCAGCTCGGCGGGTTCAAGGCCCCGTGGATTGGAGTTGATTCGACGGCCTTTGGCGAAGTGTGTTGGGTTCCAGTCCCTTTTCCTGCCTGGCTGCCCGGGAACCGGTTGTGGCCCCGTGGGATCAGCCGATTCCTATTTCCCATCTAAATCTCCACCTGCATGCCCAATTCCACCACCCGGCTGGGCGGAATCCGAAAGAAGGCCGTCGCACTCTGGGCGTTTCTCGACATCAAGGCGAATAGGTGCTCACGCCACCGGGCCATCCCCGGGTTCCGCGAAGCAACAATCGTTTCGCGACTGAGGAAAAAGGTGGTTTCGCCCTCGTGATAATCCAAGCCAAAGTCCCGACAGCGCTTTAGAACATCCACCACGTTGGGGTCTTCCATGAATCCATAGTGGGTGGAGACCCGCCAGCACCCTTTGCGAAGTTGTTCCACTTGAATGCGGTTTACCTCTTCCAGATGGGGGGTGTCGTCGAAAATCACCGTTAGGAAAACCACTCGCTCATGCAAAACCTTGTTGTGCTTGAGATTATGCAACAATGCCAGCGGTGTCGCCTCGACGTTGCCCGTGAGATAGACGGCGGTTCCCCTGACTCGGGCGGGTTCCCGCCGGTCCATGCTTTGCAGGAAATTATCAATCGGCAGAGCCGATTCCCGGACCCGTTCCCACAACAGTCTCCGACCGGTTTTCCACGTGTTCATCAGGGTAAACAACACAATGCCAACCGCCAGCGGATACCATCCCCCATTGAGAATCTTGAGGGCATTGGCACCGAAAAACGACAGCTCAACCAGGAAAAAAACGGAGCAAATGGAGCCCGCAACCCAAGGGCTCCATTTCCATAAACGACGCGCGGCAAAGTAAAACAGCGTTGTCGTGGCCAGCATGGTGAGCGTGACCGCGATTCCGTAGGCTGCCGCAAGCGCAGACGATGACTTGAACTCAAGAACAAGTACGATCGATGCGATGGCCAACGCCCAATTGACTTGCGGCATATAAATCTGGCCCCGCTCCCGTTCGCTGGTGTGGTCGATGGTCATCCGGGGAAGGAAACCCATCTGTATCGACTGCATCGTCAGCGAAAATGCCCCACTGATCAGCGCCTGGGAGGCTATCACGGCCGCGATCGTCGCCAATCCAACGAGTGGGTAAAGTGCCCATCCTGGAGCCAGTCTGAAAAACGGGTTTTCGTTGGCTTTGGCGTCGTCGATCATCAATGCCCCCTGGCCGAGGTAGTTTAGGAGCAAAGCCGGAAGGACCATCCCAAACCAGGCATAACGGATCGGACGCGCCCCAAAATGTCCCATGTCGGCGTACAGCGCTTCACCCCCTGTTACCGCCAAAAAGACGGACCCCATGACCTTGAAGCCCAGGAATCCGTGCAGGAGCACAAATTCACCGCCGTGCCAGGGAAATAATGCGTTCAGGACATCCAAGTGAAGAAGAATACCTTTGATCCCCAATAACCCGATGGTGACAAACCACACCACCATGATCGGACCGAATATCCGCCCGACGGCGCTACTTCCTTGGTACTGCGCGGAAAATAGGCCTAAAAGGATGATCGCGGAAAGGGGAACGATGAACGGGTGAAATTTGGGCGTCGCTACCTCCAGCCCTTCGACGGCTCCAAGCACCGAAACCGCCGGCGTGATCATGCCGTCCCCATACAGCAACGCCGCCCCGAACACTCCCAAGCCAATCATGAATCCAACCCACTTCTTGCCTTTCACCGGATTTCGCCGCTCTGGAAAGGCCAACGACAGCAAAGCCAGAATGCCGCCTTCACCGCGATTGTCCGCTCGCATCACAAAAACGATGTACTTGATGGAAACGATCAACAGCAGCGACCAAATGATTAAGGAAAGAACCCCAATGAGGTTCTCTTTCACCACGGGCAACCCCAGTTCCGAGGAAAAACATTCCTTGAGCGCGTACAACGGACTTGTCCCAATGTCGCCATACACGACTCCCAAGGCTGCGATGGTCAGGCTCGAAACGCGGGAAGAATGACCGGAAGTACTCATGGACGGAGTACGAATCTAGGCATGAGTCTTGATTGGGTTGACCGGTTTGGGATCGGCTTCAATCGACGACAGTGGTAACAACGAATCGTCGGTGTCAACTCTGGGTGGGGAGTTGGCACATTTTCCTCCATCGATTATTCTCGCTCGTGCTACTTGATGAGCTTCCGATTGGCTCTGTTCCCTATCTGAATGCCGTTCCATTAACTGTCGGACTCGAGGACGGCTTAGTCCGGTTGTGCCCTTCCCGCTTGGCTTCGAGGTTCAAGGAGGGCCACCTGTCGTCAGCATTACTGAGTGTTACCGAAGCCCTCCTCTCGCCGGGAATGGACATTCTGGACGGTGTGGCGATCGCCTGCCGCGGACCTGTCTATAGCGTTATCCTCGCTCACCAAGACCCTTTGGATTCCATCCAGGAAATTGCGGTGGATTCAGCCTCCTGCACAAGCGTGAATCTCTTGCGACTGCTCCTGCGATGGCGGGGGCTCGCTCCCCGACTCGTTCCCTTTTCCCGTTATTCGTCAGCCGGGGAAATCCGAAACATTCTTCTGATCGGCAATCCTGCGATTGAATTTCGGCGTCGGCAATATCCTCATCACATCGTCGACTTGGGGATGGAATGGTATCGTCAGACCGGCCTTCCTTTCGTCTTTGCGGTTTGGATTCTGCCCCGTGGTCGTCATAGCCAGAGGCTTCGCATGGCATTGCGCCAAGCTCAAAGAGACGGGTTACAACAACTCGATCGCCTGGCCACCGATGGCGTGGAGTTTGACCCTGTATTCCGAAGACGGTATCTCGGCGGCTATATCCGATACAAAATGGAAACCGACGAAAAGCGCGGACTAGAGTTTTTTTCCCGCGAACTAACCGCAACACTGGGACTCGAAACCCATCCAATTTCCTACTCGACTGCCGAGTCCTCCTGACCCAAGGAAAAGTCGTCCAAAAACGCTTGGAACCCACGTGAAAACCAGATAGAGTCCTTCTCTTGTCTGTCATGGATAAAGAGCGGAGACTTATTATTGCGGGAAACTGGAAGAGCAACAAGACCGTCGCGGAAGCGTTGGACTTGGTAAGCGGACTCAAGCGCGAGTTGGCCACCGTAACGGAGGCCGATATCGTTATTTGTCCGCCCTATACCGCTCTTGATGCCGTATCAAAGGCCATT
Source organism: uncultured Verrucomicrobiota bacterium (assembly GCA_903835555.1). GTDB lineage: Bacteria > Verrucomicrobiota > Verrucomicrobiia > Limisphaerales > UBA9464 > CAILNN01. The sequence goes on along the minus strand of CAILNN010000391.1, from coordinate 10,526 downwards.
TTTGACTCCCCTTTGCGTCTGGGAGCCCAAAACCTGAGCGACCAAGCCTACGGCGCTTTTACTGGAGAAATTGCTCCCGGAATGCTTCGCGACTTGTCTGTCCGTTACGTGATTTTGGGGCATAGCGAACGGCGGCAGTTTCAATCCGAATCTGACGCCCTGGTCGCTCGCAAAGCCGCTAATGCTCACGCCAATAACTTGGTGCCCATCGTCTGTGTCGGTGAGACCTTGGTGGAACGCGAAGCGGGTATTACGGAAAAGGTCGTGGGAACTCAGGTTCGCGGAAGCTTGGCTGGCTTGACGGTCGAACAGGTCGAACAAACGGTTCTTGCCTACGAGCCAGTTTGGGCGATCGGAACTGGAAAGACCGCTTCCAGTGCTCAGGCCCAAGAGGTTCATGCCTTTATTCGGTCGGTTATTTCTTCCTTGCACGGCGAGGCGACCGGACGTCGTGTCCGTATCCAATATGGAGGAAGCGTGAAGCCCGGTAACGCCCGCGAATTACTCGGGCAACCAGATGTCGATGGTGCCCTTGTCGGCGGGGCAAGCCTGGAGGTTCGCAATTTTGCCGATATCATCAAAAATACGCTTCAATCCCCCGCCTAAGGTCATTCGCCATGGAATTCACCGAGGAGCTAGTCGGCTGAAAAAGTCATCCGATTCGCTCAACTTGGCTTCGCTCCCTTATAACTCTTTCTACTCAGTCTTTCTCCCAATACTTCCGGTATGAGTTTCGTCATCGCTTTCCTGACCTTTATCCTTTTCTTGGTTTGTTTGCTCGTTTGTCTGCTCATTCTGGTGCAACTGCCCAAGAAAGAAGCCGGAATGGGCACGGCCTTCGGTGCCGACGCCGCCGTGGCCATGTTTGGTGCCGGAAGTGGAAACGCGTTGACCCGGATGACCAAATACACCACCGGAACGTTTCTGGTCCTGTGCGTCCTCCTCACTTGGATGAATGCTTACGCAAACCGATCACGTGGATCGGCTATCGAACGTGAGTTGAGCCAGTCCGCTGCCGCGTCTCCCGCTGCTCCAAAGCCGTTTTCCTCGTTGTTGGCACCCTCGGCGACCAATCCGGCGGCATCAGCGATTAGTACGAACGGTGTCCAAAAAGCGGCTATCGGACTTTCAAATGCCATCAAGGCCAACCTTGCCGCGACCAATCCGGTGCCGACCAAGAACTAGCGGGTTTGCGGATTCGCCTAGGCCGCGTTCTCAAAATGGCTTTGTCTATATGCGCCAGCCAAGACAGGCGGGGGCGAGGCGCGACGAGGGAGCATATTGCAACGAAATACGTGACCGAGGAGCAACGAAGCCCCCGCCTGTTTTGGCCAGCAGATAGGCAAATGCATTTTGAAAACACGGCCTAAGTTTACAGCCACGTGCAACGTGCAGAAATAGTGGATTTTAGGAAGCGGAAAGGGTAGGCGGTACAATCGTTCTTCCCTACATTCAAAGGCAGTGATCGCCAAGTTCACGATCCGTTCCGCCCGGGAAATTGATAGCTTCCCGGTGGGAGCGGTTGTTTTTCTGGTTTTGCTTGCCTCCTTCTGGGTGGGTTGTCGCCCGGAACCACGTGCCGATTTTGTCATGCACAATGGCCCGGAGGTCGAATCGATCGACCCCCAAATTCTGACCGGCCAAGGCGACGGAAGGGTAGCTGCGGCTCTCTTTGAAGGGTTCACTCGCTTCGATCCCAAGGACGGCCGTGCCATTCCAGGACTTGCCGAGTCCTGGGAGATTTCTCCAGATGCCAAGCGATATACCTTTCATCTACGGACCAATCTCCAGTGGAGCACTGGCCAGCCGATTACTGCCGACGACTTTGTCTGGTCCTGGAATCATGCCGTCCTTCCGGAGACCGGGGCAGATTATGCCGGTTTTTTCTTTTATGTGCGTCATGGCCAAGCGTGGGTGACGGCCACGAACCGCGCCCATCTGCCACCTTTGGGGATTCATGCAATCACCCCCTATTCCGTAGAGGTTGAATTGGAAAACCCAACCCCGTTTTTCCCCGAATTGTGTGCCATGAGGGTCATGTGTGTGGTTCCTAGGTTTTGGATGGAACAGCACGGCGACCAATGGATTCGTACCGCGCCAGTCCCCTGTAGCGGCGCATATCAGTTGGAGTATTGGCGTCCCAATGACCGAATTCGCCTGCGGAAGAACCCTCGCTATTGGGATGCTTCCAACGTCCAAATGGAAATCGTCGATATGCTCCCGGGCGATTCGGCGACAACGGCGGTCAATTTATTCCTGACTGGAGCTGTCGATTTCATCGCCGACAAGAATTCGATTCCCACCGAGCTCTACGACCGATTGGCAGATGATCCCCGCTTCTTGCGGTTTCCCTATCTGGGAAACTACTTCATGCGATTTAATACCACCCGCGGGCCATTCAAGGACCCTCGTGTCCGCAAGGCGATCGCACTTGTTATCGATAAAAGGCGGTTAGTAGACCGAATTACCCGGTTGGGCGAGACTCCGGCTTCAGGACTTGTTCCGCCCGGTGTTCCTGGATATGCCGCACCGCCAGGCGCGGGGCAAAATGCCTTGGACGCCTGGAATTCGGGCGCAAACCCCGTGGAATGCGAAAAAGCCTATCAAACGGCATTGGCTGCTAATGTCGATCTAGCCCGTCAATTATTGGTTCAAGCCGGATACCCTCAAGGACGCGGTTTCCCAAGCTTTACCTACATGTTCAATGCTGGAGGAGGGGGGGGAGCCCGAATGCACGAACAAATCGGGGTCGAAGTCCAATCCATGCTCAAATCCCAATTGGGCTTAAGCATGGAACTCCGCCCGGTGGAGTGGAAAACCTATCTGACCGATATGTCTAGGCTCAACTACGACATGATTCGTGGTTCATGGATAGGAGACTATGCCGATCCGACGACATTTCTTGACTGTTTCACGGCCGATAACGGAAATAATCGTACCGGCTGGCGCAATGCTCAGTATGATGGTTGGCTCGCCAAGGCTGCTGCCACGTCTGCGATTGGCGATCGCCGCAAACTTCTTCAGCAGGCAGAGTCCCTGTTGGTCGCCGAGGAGGTACCGATTATCCCGCTTTACTACTACAACGGGATGATGGCCTTCGATCCCAAGAAGTTCCACGGTATCTACCCAACTCTAACTGACGAGCACCCACTTTGGGCCATTTCGCGACGTCCGTAACCTCCTTCGGGAGAGCGACTAGGGAAAAGCATTAATCTCGATACTTTTTCTTGCGTCCGTCGAGTGACATCCACAAAGTCCGTCTCGTTGGTTATGAATCCAAATCCTAATGCCGAATGTTACCAGCGCACGCTGCGTAATCTGAGACGGGCGGCATTTCTTGCCGTAGCAGTCTCTTTGACACTGGGAGTCTTGGTAGGCTCCTGATATTGCGAAAATTGTATCATCTTCGACCAAAGCCCCCATCGTTGGACAAAATCCTAAGTTTGGGTGCTTCAGGAAGACGATGATTGAAATCCACAGTTGCCCTCGGCGAAAGCCGGGGGCAATTTTGCTTTTCAGGAAGGCATTTTCCAACGCTTCACGGCATCGTTGTTCCCCGGACCTGGATTTCGACCCGGTATCTGATTGACCCGAGCGACAAATCGAAGAACCGTCCCGCAGGTTCTTGACCAATTGGTCTCGTTCCGCCGGTTTCTGCTGTCGGTCCTACTCAGATAGAAAATAACGCCAATGAAATTCGATGTGGTTATCGCCGGAGGCGGTTTCGCTGGAGCCTATTGTGCCAGAACTTTGTCTCGTGCATGGGGACCGAACGCGGGGCGACGTGTCGGACTCATTGCCGACCAAAATATCTTGGTTTTTCAGCCCATGCTGGCCGAGGTCGCGGGAGCCGCCCTCTCACCCTTGAGCGTCGTCAATCCCCTGCGCGAATTCTGCGGCCATTCCAACGTCCTGCGCGGCAAGATTCGCGATATTCAATTGGAGGAACACCGGATCGTCCTCGACGCAGGAGTCTATACGTCGAATATCTCCATCGAATTTAATCACCTAGTGATCGCCCTCGGCGGCATTGTTGACCTGAGTCGCGTTCCAGGAATGCCCGAACATGGCCTAATCCTCAAAAATGTCGGGGATGCCCTCAATTTGCGCCGGACACTCATCCACCGCCTGGAGGAGGCCAATCTGGCCAATTCCCCCGACGTTATTCGACGTCTCCTCACGTTTGTGGTCGTGGGTGGCGGGTATTCTGGAGTCGAAACCGCCGGCCAAATCCTCGATTTGATCGCGGATGTCAAAGCCCTTTATCAGAATCTTCGATCGTTTTCATCTCGCGTGGTGTTGGTTCACAGTGGACCCTTCTTGCTGCCAGACATTGGCGAACGACTTGGACGCTATGCCGAGGAACAATTACGGGCCCGCGGATTGGAAGTCCGGCTCAATTCCCGGGTCACTGCAATCACTGCCACCAAGGCGGTAATTGATAATGGCGAATGTATCGAAACCTGCTGCGTAGTCTCTACCATCGGCAATGCCCCGCATCCGTTAGTCACCTCATTGGCCAAACGATACAGTCTTCCCCAATTAAAGGGACGCTTGGTGACCGAGCCGACCATGCAGATTAAAGGGCACCCCAATGTATGGTCAATCGGCGATTGCGCCGCCATCCCTGTAGGAGACCAACCCAGTTGTCCGCCCACGGCTCAATATGCGCTTCGTCAGGGGACCCAACTCGCGAAGAATCTGGAACGAGTCTTTCTTGGCGACGAGCTTCTTCCATTTCGCTTTACCAATCTTGGACAATTGGCGTCGATCGGCCACAGAACCGCAGTCGCCGATGTCCTCGGTTTTCAATTTTCCGGATTTCTTGCATGGTGGTTCTGGCGGACGGTCTATATGGCCAAATTGCCGGGTGTCGAACGCAAAATTCAAGTGATCGCCGCTTGGACCCTCGACCTTTTCTTCCGCCGCGATATCAGCCTAATTTCTCTTGACCCAAGTCAAACGTTGCCTGAGGCGCACCTGGAACAAGGCGATTTCCTGTTTCATCCCGGCGATCCCGCAGGCTCTATCTATTTGATCAAATCGGGAACGATCGAGGTCCATCAAGGGGACATCGTCATCCGAAAACTCGGCATCGGCGAAGTTCTCGCCGAACCCACCTGGGCCAATGAAAATGGCTGGCGCTATGGTGCAGTGGCGACCTCGCCCTCGACCGTGGTGGCGCTCAACTCTAAAGTCCGCGAAACGCTGTCCCAATTCACGCCCGCCTTTCGCCAGCTTTTTCAATTGGCATCCACCGGGGAATCTTCCGAAACATCTTCTCCCAAGCCATGAGCAGCGATCACAAACTCCCGGCCAACCACGAGATTTATCGTATCTTGCGCGGCGAGATTGAGCATGAGGACCAGTTGATCAACCACCGCCTGTCCTGGTTGGTCAGTTCCCAGGCATTCATGTTGACGGCTTTCGCCATCACCCTGAACGCACCGGTCCTTTTCGTGAATCCAATTTATGCAAAACTCAATCGGATTCTTTACCAACTCCTTCCGTTTACCGGCATGGTTTCAGCGCTCTTAATTTATCCGAGCATTCTCGGTGCCATCATTGCCTTGCAGCGATTGCAAAGTCACTCGCGTGGCCGGACCCCTGCCGATTTACCGCCCATTCACGGCTCTTCCCTGACCATCATTCTGGGTCATTGCGGTCCGCTCCTCATCCCCTGGGTATTTATCGTCACCTGGCTCGTGCTGCTCAGCCCTCGATGGGATTGACCGCTCCACGCAAGTGGTTCCATGCCAGTTCGCGCGCTGTCTCCACCAAGTCGCGATCCCGCGCCAGATGCCCAAAGCGAAAATCAGGCATTCCGCTTTGGTCACGTCCCACCAGTTCACCCGCCCCTCGGAGAGCCAAGTCAGCCTCCGCGATTTCAAAGCCGTTATTCGTTCCGGCCATCACTTTCATCCGTGCCACGGCCTCCTCCGTTTTTTGTCGGGCCAATAAAATACAGTGGGAATGATGGCCTCCACGCCCAATGCGCCCGCGCAATTGGTGCAGTTGAGCCAGACCGAATTGCTCTGCATTCTCCACCACCATCACCGTCGCATTCGGAACATCAACCCCCACTTCGATGACACTTGTCGTCACCAATGCTTTGATTGACCCATTGCGAAAGGCCGCCATCACCCGTTCCTTCTCTTCCGGGTGCAATTGCCCGTGGAGCAGTCCCACCGCATGGGGGGCCAGCGCGGATTCGACCCGACCAAATTCTTTGGTGACTGCCTTGATTTCTTCCTGCTCGGCCTCGGATACCCGGGAGTATACAACGTAGGCTTGGCGACCTTTCGACAATTCCTCCTGCACAAAAGCCCAAACCTTCGGCAAAGCTTCTGGAGCGCGGACATAAGTCCGAATCTGACCCCGTCCGCCTGGCAATTCATCGAGAACACTGACGTCAAGATCTCCGTATAGAGTTAAACCCAATGTCCGGGGAATCGGCGTCGCCGTCATCACCAGAAGGTGGGGCGCTTCCAGGGTGTCGCGCCCTTTCCGAAGAAGGGCCTCTCGTTGGGTCACCCCAAACTTGTGTTGTTCGTCAATGATGACCAACCCGATTCGGTCCAATTGGAACGAATCTTGGACCAACGCGTGCGTGCCGATGACCACTCGCTCAGGAAGTCGCGGATTGGGGGCAGAGGAGGATGTTAATGGTAACTCCCCTTCGGCCTTTCGGCTTCCCGTTCTTAGATCAATAGCCACGCCTAGTGGATCAAACCATCGGCGAAAATTAGTCCAAAGTTGTTCGGCCAGGATTTCCGTCGGTGCCATCAAGACCACATTGTATCCGCTTTCCAATGCCATCAGCGCGGCGCATGCGGCCACCAACGATTTGCCGGAACCGACGTCCCCTTGGAGCAATCGACGCATCGGAACCGTATTCCCTAGCTCCGCCCGTATTTCCCGAAGAACTCTGGTTTGTGCGCCCGTCAGTTTGAATGGAAGCGAAGTCAGAAACGGCTTCATCAGCCGATTGTCTCCGCCACAGGGACGGGCCCGCCACTTTCGTTCGAGGTTTAGCCGGCGCTGCTGGATGGTCAGTTGGAGTGCCACGAACTCATCCAATGCCAACCGACGCCGTGCCTGCTCGGCTGCGGAAGGGGCAGGAGGAAAATGCAGATCCCGAATCGCTTGAGGTCTGCCCAACCATGGGATTCGCTGGGGATGCTCCAAGTCAGGTTCCGTGGGAACCAGGCGCAGAGCCGGTTCACCCACCAAATCCGCATAATCCTCGATAGCGCGCCACAGCATCAACCGAAGCGCCCGTTGCGTCAGTCCTTCGGTTGCCGGATAGACCGGTACAATTCGATTGAGGTGAACCTGTTCATCGCCTTCATCCGTTATTTTCTCGGTTTCTGGGTGGTCCATCGCCCGGGGCCGGAGGCTGGTCGCTTTTCCGTAGGCAAAAAGTTGGTCTCCAACCGCGAAAAATTTCTCCATATACGGCTGGTTCCACCAACGGCAATGCAGTCGAGCCGTTCCATCGTCTAACACCACCTCGAAAACACTCTTGCCCCCCCCACGAAACGTCCGAACGCCAGCTGCTACAACCGAGCCACGAACCGTCACCGCTTGTCCCTCGACCAATTCCTTGATTCGGCACAATTGACGTCGGTCCTCATACCTGCGAGGTCCATGAAAAAGAAGGTCGCCAATGGTCTCGATCCGTAATCGGTTCAGCAGTTGAACCCGCTCTCGGCCGACCCCACGAGCCGCCGATACTGGCAGGCCGAGCGGATCGGACGGAGAAACCCTGCTCCCGGACCTTGCGCCTGATTGGATAACCTCGGACACGGACCAAGCGTGACGAGGTTCGTTCCCGTGTCCAGCGTTCACGGCGGACTCTTCAATTCGGCCAGACTAAACCCGGTTCTTCCCTTGATGGTCGCCTCCACCTTGGGGACATAGAGTTGAGTCTCAGCAGGAAGCCGACTCGCAATTTGGTCGTAACTCCGCTTATAGCCTTCCCCAAGCAACTCATGAACCCGCCCCTGTCCCGCGTTGTACGCCGCCAGGGTCAACCGCCAGTCCGAAAATCTCTCGTGCAACGAATGCAAAAGCGCTGCAGCCGCTCGGGCATTCTTCGCCGGGTCCAGTCGCTCGTCATTCGGAGACACCTGCAATCCCTCGCTTCGAGCGGTGAGCGGCATCAATTGATACAATCCAACTGCTCCGGCAGGACTTCTGGCTTGTGGATTGAAGGAAGATTCTACTTCGGCAAGCCAAACTAGCTCGCCTGGCACATGCTCAGCCGTAAATATCGGTCGAAGTTGCTCCGCCATGCTGGGTGTCCCCAAGGACGCCGGTCGCGTTCGCAGTTGTCGCGTCCAAGCCATGCGCTGCGCTTGCGGAGTTGGATTAGGTCTTTGAACGGGCGGGCTGCCCGGTGCCGACGGCTGTGTCGGCGGCATCGTCAGCCGCAATTCGTCAGCGACGTCAAAATAGTCGAGCCGGGTTTTTAGCCAGACAGCATACGGACGAAGACTGGAGGATGTTTCAAGCAGGGGTAGCACCGAATGAGCCGTTGCCTTCGCCTGTGCCAAATCAACCACGTAGTTACCGCCCATTTCCGCTTGGAATTGGGTCAGATACTGCTCGAGTTTTTGCCGATCCAATTCGGGCAACTGGGAGGCAACTCGGTCATCCAAATTGTCCTTTAGCCAATCAGCTCCTTGTTGTAACACGTCTCCCAAGTCAACCGTTTCGGGTGGTCCAGCCTTCAGGCAAAGCAGCAAGAGGCTCGATACCAGCAGCAGACGTCGTGTCATGGTCTTTAAGGAAGCTGAATTTTAGAAGGGGGAAAGAGGATTTCGTTGCAGACCTTACACGGGTAAAAATCGTCTGGTGGCTTCGCATTCCGTCCCTTCGAGGCCGCAATTCACCCCAAATCCGCGACAGTTCATACCATTCCACCCCAAACCGGACCACGTTTGTCCTGTAATGCCAATCACCACAATGCACATGAATCCCTCAAAGCTCTCTAGCTCAATCTCAATGACCTCCTCGCTTTTCCGACCGGCCACCTTACTGGCCTTGGCGCTCGGTCTTCAAATCACCAGTCAAACAGCGCAGGGTCAAGGGTGCGTCGCCGTTCGCGGCTGCGCCAACCCGTTGAACCTATCCGAAGGTATACGTCCCGAAGATGCCGCACTCGATCAAGGCGATTGGGTGGCCAGTGTCGCTTATCGTTGGATTCATTCCACCCGGCATTTTGTCGGCGATCAGGAACAGACCTATCGCCAAGCCGACGGAACCCAGGTCATCAATCAACAGCACTTTATCGATTTGGGGGTTCAGTACGCGGTAACACCCCGCTACAGCGTTAGCCTCACATTGCCCTTTGTGACCTCCGACCGATCCCAGCGCGTGCTCGGAAAACCTGAAAACCCTACCGCTTCATTTAACTCAGCCTTCTTCTATTCCCCACAAAATTTCCGCTATAGCACCGAGGCTTCGGGTATCGGCGACCTTCGGGTGGGCGGATATGCCTGGCTGTGGAATCCCGCCGTGCCCCGCAAAGGAAACATCCAATTGGGCATTAGTCTGAAAGCTCCCACGGGCGACGACGGACTGACCGGCACCTTCTTCTCCCCCAGCGGTTCAGGCGTGGTTTCAGCCGTGAAGACCTTGGACCAATCTATTCAACTCGGTGACGGCGGTTGGGGCTTTGCACTGGAAGCCAATGCCTACCAGGAACTTTTCCCCCGCGCGGTGGCGTTTGCCCAAGCCTCCTATCTATTCAATCCCCAGGACCAAAATGGAGTCCTGACCTGGCGCGATAATAGCACCAGTACCCCGGGTGTTGTTACTGCAACCCCAAAACAAGCCGCCTATTACGAACATTTCATGTCCATCCCGGACCAATATTTTGGACGGGCAGGCATTGCCTACACCATCGTACCCTCTTGGGGACTTGCTCTGACCGCAGCCGGACGTATCGAAGGTGTGCCTGTCGAAGACGTTATCGGTAGCAGCGACGGCTTCCGTCGTCCGGGATTCATTATTAGCTTCGAGCCGGGACTCGTCTGGATGAAAGACCGATACAGCCTCAATCTCAGCGTGCCATTTGCACTCTATCGCAACCGGGAGCGCAGCCTTGCCGACCAACAAGCCTCCGCCGCCTCAGGTACCGACGTCCACGGTGACGCCGCCTTCGCCGACTACGCCGTTACCTTCAGCTTCTCCGTGCGCTTCTAATACTAATACCGCACGTGCATTCCGTTCAGGAATGCATTTAAACATGCAAAACTTAGGGACAGGCCATATGTATTGACACCCTTACTTTTCCTGTCTACTTTCCGTGCATGCGCCAGCCCCGTCTGAAGCTCGATTCGCGAATCGGCCAAGCGTACTACCACTGCATCTCGCGAGTGGTGGACCGCCGGTTCATCTTCGGTTCCAACGAGAAGGAACAGTTCGTCCACTGGATGTACGCCTACGCCCAGTTCTGCGGCCTGCACATCCTGACCTACTGCATCATGTCCAATCACTTCCATATCCTGGTGGAAGTA
>CAILNN010000390.1 GCA_903835555.1 uncultured Verrucomicrobiota bacterium | reverse complement strand
TCCCGGAACCCCTGGTCCTCCCAATGCTGGACCTCCCGGCATGCGACAGATTCCTCAACCGGTCGGTCAAGCGGCAGCACCCGCCTCTCAGGCTGCGAGCTCTTCGGGGCCGACAATTATTCGGCGGGGCGGCGGAGTCGGGCAAATCGATTCCAGTGGGCTCAGTACAGGAGTGGATGCGAGTGGATTTAGCTCGTCCGACATGGGCGGTACGCCCCAAGCCACTCAACGGTCTGGAGTTTACCTTGGGGGCTCCGGTTCAACGGCGGCGACTCCGATCGCACAAAGCGCTACGCCGAATCCAAATCAAGTCGTTGCCCCTGTTTATACTCCGGTGGCTGGATCAGCGAATGGCGCTCCTGCCCCTCCTTCACCTCCCCCGCTTCGGAGGTAGGCCCTGGGTTCCCTATCGTTGTCAGTTCACTTGACAGAACGGTCCGGTTGCCGGTTAGGGGACTCGGGCTAGTTTGGTCTCTCGAATGTCCGAACTTACCGCCGTGCTCCAAGTTGTTGACGTTAGAAAGGCGTATGGTCCACGGATCGTATTGGGGGGGATTTTCTTTTCGGTTGGGGTGGGTGAGCGCGTTGCCTTGATGGGCCCTTCGGGAAGTGGCAAGACCACGCTCTTGAATTGTTTGGGCGGGGTTGATCGTCCGGACGGCGGGAGAATTGTGTTACAGGGTCGATCATTGGGCGAGCTCTCGCGCGACCAACTGGCCGAGGTTCGGCGAACTCAAATAGGAACGATTTTCCAGTTCTTTCACCTCCTTCCCACGCTGACTGCATTTGAGAACATCGAACTTCCCCTGCAATTACTGGGAGTGGATTACCACGAACGGCGGCAACGAGTGAACCAACTGATTGACAAGGTCGGGATCACGGAGCGGAAGGATGCCTTGCCGGGACAACTATCTGGGGGCGAAATGCAGCGGGTGGCAATTGCCCGCGCACTGATCCATCGGCCAAAGATGATTCTGGCCGATGAACCAACGGGAAACCTGGACTCTAGGAATGGGCACGGAGTCCTTGAATTGCTCCGGCAGCTTTCGGACGAAATGGGAGTCGCCGTGGTCTTGGTGACCCACAGCACTGAAGCCGCCGCCATTTGTCACCGGACACTTCACATGCGCGACGGGCTATTGGTGAGTTCGGAGGTCGCAGCCGTTTGAACCCATTGTCGAAATCCACCCCGGCCCCCGGGACCATGCTGGCAACCTACCCCACCTGGCCGGTCATTCGATTGCTTTTTAGTCGATTCACGTGGCGTCATTGGAGGCAATCGCCTCGTCAGGCCATTCTATTGGTGCTCATTCTCGCTTTGGGAATCGGGGTCTATTTCTCGGTACGCCTCGCTGACCGGGCTGCTGTAGCGAGTTTCCAAAATTTCACCGACTTGGTAACTGTCCAGTCCGATTGGATCGTCGCAGCGCCCGTTGGGACGTTACCGGAAGAATCCCTCACCGAGATTCGGCACCTTCTCGGAAACCGCCCCGTTACGATGGTTCCGGTGGTTGAAACGACTGCGGCTCCCCCTCCTGTCGGCCACGACGAGGAGATTGCTTCCGGGATGACTTACACGGTCTTGGGAATCGATCTCGTTGCCATTCGAAACGGCTCACCATCGGGACAAGGTGCCGCAGGCTGGTTGGGCCAAGGATCGGATATGGGCAAAGCCGCTGACGGATTCTGGAAGGCTTTTCGGAATCCACGCAGTGTTTTTGTTTCCAGCGCATTTGCGAAACGGAAGCGATTGGGGATTGGAGACCACTTTCCGGTGATCATTCTGGAGAAGCAGATTGATCTGGAGATCGCCGGGATCATTCCTTCTGCACAGGGACGTCCGGATGCACCGGAAACTCTCTTGGTCATGGACCTTCCGGCCCTCCAAGCGATCTCGGGCAAGACTGGGAGAATCGATCGAATCGAATTGCAAGCAGAGCCTGGATTTGGGGAAACGACCCGGATTGAGGAAATTCGGACGGCACTCGGTAGCGCAGGAGAAAGCCGATGGCTGGTAACCCAACCAACAGACCGGCGGAAAGCGGGAGAAATGATGACCCGTGCCTTTCGCATGAATTTGACCCTCCTATCCCTGATCGCGCTCATCGTGGGCCTCTACCTTGTGTTTCAAGCGTTGGACGGCGCGGTGATCCGGCGACGGGAGGAGATCGCGATTCTTCGGTCGTTGGGAGTCAACGAGTCGTCCATCTATTGGGCTTGGCTTGCCGAAGCGCTAATCCTCGGCATTTTTGGGGGAATCCTTGGCTTAGGCTTGGGATACCTGGGTGCCCAAGGGGCGGTTCGATTGATAGGCCGAACCGTTAACAC
>CAILNN010000389.1 GCA_903835555.1 uncultured Verrucomicrobiota bacterium | reverse complement strand
CTGCGTGGGGAGCGGGGATGCTTTCAATCATTTCAGCGTTATCCGTGGCCGCCGCAGTGGCAATGGTCAGGTCTCCAATCCCCAGAATTCGTCCAAAAAAGCTCTGATCGATATCCACGGTCCGGATGTCATGGACCATGAACTCACGAAAGCATTTGGATAGACGCCCGCGCTCCAAAACCACCCGACCCCGATAAATCCGCAGCACGACCCCGCCTCGCTTCCACCAAGCGATGATCGGCGGCACCACGAGGAAGAAAAACACCAGGTACCAAAAGTATCCCCACCACGATGGGCGAACTTCCAAGAGCAACTCGTTGGTCGAAGCCAACGCGCTGGTCGGCGATAAGTGCCCACTGGAAATTTTCTCGGCGACAGGAAAACCGCAACCGGGACAGGCAACGGCGGAAGTCGAAACCTGCTTGCCGCATTCAGGACAGGAGATTAAGGCCATAGGTCGAAGGTATCATTCGGGATGCCGTGGGGACAGAATAACCCTTCTCGTGAGGCATGCCTGATGGAATAGGGAAATGGGTTTCCAACCAGATGTGAACCCCAGCCGGCCAACCATTGACAGCTAAACATCACAACATCAGCGTATCGCTCATGAGAACGACCGTTACTTTGGACGACGATGTTTTCGAGGCAGCCACGGTTTTGGCGCAGGCATCCGGGCAACGGTTGGGAGAGGTTTTGTCCATGCTCGCCCGGAAGGGCCTAGCCGGGCGGAGCGATAGCTCTATGAAGAATGGGCTGCCAATTTTCACGGTTCCTGCAAATGCCCCGATTATTCCTGGCAGTCGAGCAAGTGAAATCATGGCGGATGAGGACCTGTGAAGCCCGCATTGTTGGACGTCAATGTCCTCTTGGCGTTAGTGTGGCCTATTCTACTTCCTGTTTAGAAAGACCTTGCGTGTTTCTGCTCGGATGCAAATCTGCGAATGGAATCACACCGCCCCTTATGAACCATGCTTTTTCCGGATTCGCCCGCAAGCAGTCATCCTTGCCCAGAGCGTTCACCCTAATCGAACTCTTGGTGGTGATCGCCATCATTGCCATTCTCGCAGGGATGCTCCTTCCCGCTCTTGCCCGGGCGAAGTCCAAGGCCAATCAAATTAAATGTGTCAATAACAACAAACAGGCGTTGTTGGCCTTCCACATGTATGCCGACGACGCACGCGATTCCCTCCCGCTTTGTACTGACTGGAATTCAGCCGGCGGCACCAATGGTACCTATGACTTGTACACGGCCATGACGAATCGCCCCCTGTATCCTTATCAAGGGTCACCGGAAGTCTTTCATTGTCCTGCGGACAAAGGGGATGTCTTTTACGAACTCAACTTCGGCAAAAAGTGCACCAACTGTTATGTCCAGTATGGCACCAGCTACCTGATGGAATGGGCTGGTGATTTTGCCCGCACCAAGCGGGTGACCGGCGATAAGGCAGGCTCGGGCTATAGCGGCCAATCGATGAAAATGAGTGAGGTCGCCACGAGTTCGGCAAATAAAATCTTCCAAGGCGATTGGACCTGGCACCCGAATCGGGGCTGGACCAATCCCAAGAGCCAGTGGCACAACTACAAGGGCCGTAGCCTTTCAGTACTCGCGTTCGGCGATGGCCACGCCACCGTCTACGTCTTTCCCACCATCCCGGACACCGACCCATTCTGGAGCAAATCGCCGGACCCCTCATTCACCTGGTGGTAAGCCGCGCCCCTAGAAAGTGCCCGTGCTGCGCCAACCCCAACGAGGCGAGATGGGAGAGCCCAAGGCGCTTCTCGTGTAATGAAGCAGGGATAGGTCCGCCACGTCTTGGACTGCGCCAGCCCTCTGGCGCTTTGGAAACGGACCTTGATGGGACGACGACCAGAATCCACTGGCACGCCCTCCCGGATGTTAAATAAAACCATACATCCTATTTCGCCGAGGTCGATTCGAGATAGGCCAGCAGCGAACCCAGCTGAACCGGGGTCAGGTTCGCCACCAATCCTTCCGGCATGATCGACTGGGCGAGCTTCTCCCGCTTGGCCAAATCGCCCTTTTCAATGACGGTCACCGCGCCTACCGCGTTGCGTACCTCTACCGAGTCGCCGGCCTCCTTGACCACAAAGCCTTCCACTTGGTCGCCATTCTTGAGCGTGAAACTCTGGGGTTCAAATCCTTGGGCAATCTTGGCGCTTGGCTTTAGAATCGACTCACACAATTCGGTCCGATTGTAGCGCGTGGCAATGCCGCCGAGCATGGGTCCCTTCGGTGGGTCCTTGGGAGACACCGTGTGGCAAACCACACAGCCTTGTTGCAGGAAAAGCTGTTCTCCGATCTTGCCATCGCCCTTGGTCGCCACCGCTACTCGGACAACATCGTCGTACCCTAGGGCGGCAATCAGTTGACCATCGGCACCGGTTCCTCCCAAGCCCAACTGGGCATGAGCATACTTGGCAGCCTCGGCGACAGATGCGACGGGGCTGTTCACCAGCTCGCCCACCTTGTCGGCGAATTCAGCCGATCTCAACGATCCGATCACACCGAGCAACGTCGCTGCAGCGTCTGGTTTGGTCCAGAGTTGAGCTATGGCCCCGCGGGAGTCTTTATGCACCCGTTCATCCTTGATCACGGTGCTGGTGGCCAGATTGACCAGGACGGTCGCTCCAACCACCCGGCGGGCCGGATCATTGTTTTCCGCCAATCGACGGAACTGGCCGATATGATTTCCGTTGCCCGCTTCGCGGGTAAATTCTTCCCAAACTGAAATCAGCGGTCCGGGCAGAGGGGCTGCCCCCGAAGGCTCCGGATGAACGTGGGCAAGCGAGGCGATCGCTCCAATGACGGCATCGAAGTTCTTGTCGATCACGCTTTCCAACATCCGAATCGCACGTGCCCGATGCACCGGGTCTTCACTCGACGACGTGGCAATGGCCGAAAGAGCCTTGATCACCTCCGGCGAGGTGGGCGTTTTGGGCGATAGCAGCGGCGCGATCACGTCCAGACGCGAGCCCGTATCTTTTCCGGCTTTGGCCAGTGCCAGGTCGGTCATGCCAGGAAAGGAAACCTTGGTCTTAAGCAGAGTCGCCACCTGTTCACGGGCTTCTTCTCCACTGGAGGCCTGAAGACGTTCCCGCAAGGCCGCCTCGATACTATCACTCAATTCCCAGCGAACTGGAAGGTACAATGGTCCGCTGGTATCGGGACGCGTGCCCCACCACATGTTCAGTCCCGTATAGGGAGCTTCCTGCGTGTCCAAACGGCAAAGGGCTTGGAAAATACCGCGACGCAATTCCGGGTCCGCAGAGGCCAATCGAGTAATCAAACCTTGGACCACGTCTTTTTGATAAAGCGCCTGGAGAACCCGCAGTGCTCCCTTGCGAACGGGGGCCTTGGCGGTGTCCAGCGCCCTCAGGGAAGCCTCGGATGCCTTCAACCAACGCAACGCCTGTACGGTGATGTGGGCCACCGTGTAATCGGAGTCTGCGGTCAGGGGCAAGAGTGACTCCGCCATTTCCACCCGTCCACTGCGTCCAAGGGCCGTGACCGCCTGCAATCGAACCCGAGGGTCCGCATCTGAAAGAGCGGTCAGGAATGGCGATGCGGGAATTTCCGCGCCCACGGATGCAGGAGACGTGCTATCGGCGATCGCCTTGAGGGCGTATTCACGCAACTCATCCTGAACCAGGAAGGTGCTGATTAGGGGGATGGCCTTGGTGCCGAACGCCTGACGCAAGGTAAAGAGGGCTGCCACTCGGGCTCCGAGGTTTGGGCTCTGGGCCACCAATTGAACGAGCGCTTCCGGTCCACCGGCAGCGCTACCTCGTGCCAAATATTCGCGTTGGGCGGCCAAACGCCAGACCGCGCTGCCGGACCCGATCGTCTCCACCAATTGAGCAGGAGTCAGCTTCTTGAAGTCGGGCAATGTGGGAGAAGTCAGTCCCTTGGGGTGAAGCCGCACAATATAGCCAACCACCGGACCATTGTAGGTAAAGGTCGCCCCATCCAGGCTGGCGGCATAGAGGTTCCCCCGCCCATCAACCTCCAGGTCGGTGGCCCGGGTCATGGTCATGAACTGCTTGGTATCCGCCTTCCAAGTCGCGCCGTAGCGAGTCAACGGATGCAGGTCAATTTCGTTGCGACCCCATTCCACCGAATAAAAACCCGACGCCCAAGTCTTGGGCAGGAGCGGTTCATCAATGAAAATCGAACCAACGGGCGAACCACCACCGTAATCGATCATCGTTGGGATGATTTCGTCGGAAAAATTCCGGAACAGCGTCGGGTAACCCATCTGCGCACCAAAGGGATTAAAACTCAGGCGATCGTTCCAGTCATCGCCGTCATTGGTGTTGTCCCGGGTGAACAAATCGAGCGTGGGAGCGATGGCCACGGCCAGAATATTGCGCGTCCCTTTGACAACCGTTTCCAAGCCCGTGCCATCGGGGCGCACGCGAAGGATTCCGCCGCCCCGGAGCGATAGAGAACGACCGTCTTTGCCCTTGGCCAGGGCGGCACCGTAATCGCCGCAGGCAATATAAATCCAGCCATCAATGCCAAGCCGTATGCCATTGATGGTGTGGTCGGCACCCCGGGCGCTGAGCGGAAATCCAAGACCAGTAATCAAGTCCTCTTCCCGCGTGGAAGCGCCCGTTCCTTGATCATCATGATAGGCGGTCAAGGTGGGCGGATGCATGACATACAACGTGCGCGTGCTGCCGTCCCAGGCGACACCGCGCGGACTGTCCATGCGGGCAAAGG
>CAILNN010000388.1 GCA_903835555.1 uncultured Verrucomicrobiota bacterium | reverse complement strand
GAACAAGCCGGAAGAAATTCACGGAGAATTCCAGGCAGTTGAGTTCTCGTTTAAGTTGTTGTAGGGACTACGCTTGGTAGAGCCTCAAGACTCCAGACCTCAAAGAAGGGTGGTTGCCTCCGACACGTCTAAATTGGTTACCTACGAATTGTGCGCATTGATCCAACCGGTGGTATCTGGAGGGCTATTCGGACTCGGGCGTAGCTGACTCTACTCGATAAAGGTAGGGGAGAGTTCGAAGATAAAGGGCTTTTCCGGAAACGGCGGGTGAGGCCATGAATTCGTCGTCCAACTTATTGGTAGCGATAATCTTCAATTCGCGCCCTGGCTTAATCACGGTGGAAAGTCCCGAACGGTCGAACAAATAGATGCGTCCATCGGCAAAGATGGGCGAGGCGGCAAATTTACCACCAATGCGCTCGGACCAGACAACCTTGCCCGTATCGGCCTCCAAGCAGGTCACGAAGGCCTCGTCGGCTACCGTGTAGATCAGTCCATCAACGATGAGAGGGGAAGCGTATCGCCCGGTGTGGTTCTTGGAACGCCACACAACGCCGGTGTCGGTGATATCCCCTTTGCCATCGGTCTTGACGGCCAGCAATTCCGCCTTGGTCATTCCGGTGACGAAGTACGCCAAACCGTCCTTAAAGACCGGACGCGGTGCGGTGGAAAAATCCGGGTAACGAACCGTCCAGAGTTCCTCACCGGTTTTGGGATCGTATCCATAAGCCGCTTTGGCACCAGCACTCAGGAGCAACGGCTTGCCGTTCGCATTGACGATCAAGGGTGTGCTATGCGCTTTACGAAGGTCTCCATCGCGCGCCATGGGACCGGGGACATTTTCATCGTTCCACGCCACCGACCGCTTGGTCGTCCAAACCGTTTCGCCGGTCTTTTTGTCCAAGGCGACCAAATATTGAAGATCGGCACCATCGAAGGTCAGAATAATCAGGTTGCCGAAGGAAACGACGGATGAAGATGGCCCGCGATAGTGGCGACAGCGCAGGTCTTCCCGCTTCCAAAGAATCTTGGCGGTACTGGTGTCGAGGCAAGCGGTGAACGCGCTGCCGAAATGGACAAAGATACGGCCTTTTTCAAGAACCGGCGTCGGCGTTGCATAACAGTTCATACCCTTTCCATTCCCGAGCGGTTCGGGCTTGTCGGTATGAAACACCTTTTCGTTGAACAAGACTTTCCCGGACTCGGCGTCGACCGCGAGAACGTACAGGTCGTTCCCCTCCTCCGTCGCGGTCGTAACCCAGACTTTTCCATCCTGGATGACGGGGGTTGATTGACCGTGAAACGGGATGGGTGTCTTCCACTTGATATTCTTGGATTCGTCCCAACGAAGGGGAAGCCCGATTGGCTTGGTATCGCCGGAGGCGGAGACGTGACCGTCGCCAGTTGGCCCACGAAACTCCAGCCAATCGGCACGAACGGCACTATCCAACGAAAAGACGGAGGCGAGCAGGACAGCGCCGAGCAAGGCGAGGCCTTTTCCCGGATGATGGTGCATGGTCAGGGAAAACTGGGAATTCATGGCCTTAGTGGAACGATTCAACGGGTTAAGTCAACCCTCGGAACAAGGAAACAGAGGGCTACGGCTACCCGGCCACGGTGAACCCTTCGGACCGTCCATATGGCCGCAATTGGAAGCAAAACGACGTTGCGGGGTTCGTCCGCGCTCTGAGTCATTTCGAAAGCCACCGGATCGACAAAGTTGTTCATGGTATTTTCTGCAAGGTCGACGAGGATGAAGATGATGTGGCAATCCCATGCATGGCAAGCCTAGCTGGCAAGGCTTGGGACGATGAGATTCGGTCGAACTGCGAACGGCGGATTCCGAAGCTCAAATCTTCGTCGGCCCAGGACGAAATGCGCGCTTTGCCGGCGAACCTGAAGCCCAAACGTACGAGCGATTCACGTCCGGCGGCGCGATAACTCGATTCATGGCGGTTCTTGAACTGAAAGCTTCGCGTCGAATCAAGGACTCGCAGGCGTGCGTCCCCCCATTGGGTCAAATGGATCGTGGGTCCACTCCGCTGGTTTTCCTTCCAGGAAATCGGTGAACCAGGCCTCTGGAGCGGAGGTATACTCCCGTTCGTCGCCTCGCCACGGGAGCCAGAGGCGGCGGGCATGGAGGGCATGGCAGGGCAGTATCAATTGGCGACGCTGCTCTTCCGTCAGTTGGCGGGTGATGAAGGACAGATAAAGTTTCTCGTCGGCTCCGTAGATTTTGTCGCCGACCACGGAGTGTCCGAGGTGCTGGAAGTGGATGCGGATTTGATGCTTGCGTCCTGTATCCAATCGGATGCGAACCCATGAGAACGGTCCCTCGGTTCGCTCGAATCGCCGCACCAGCCACCAGCGCGTGCGGGCGCTCGCTCCGTGGGGTGCCACCGCATCTCGAATGGCCACTTGGCTATTGACGGCGGGAGCAATCGGGGCATCAACGATACCGGAATCCTCCTTCAAATGCCCATGGACGATGGCCCAATACTCCTTCGAGACCCATCCCGATTCCCAGGCGCGTCGCAGTTCCAATGCCGCCACGTCTGTTTTCCCAAAAACCATGACGCCGCTGGTTTCCCGATCCAGGCGATGGACCATCTGCGGCTCGGACATATCGACGCCATCGGACCGGGATGCAAGCAGATGGAGACGGACACGACTGACCAAGCTGGAGAACTGGTCGCCCTTGGTCGGATGACAGACCAACCCGGCTGGTTTGTGGAGAACCAGCAGGTCAGAGTCTTCGTGGATGATGGGGAATAAATGGGTCATTTGGTTCCGCAACGTCTCGCCCACTCCAGAAAGTGACAGTCACAGAAGAAATTCAGTATCAACCGTGATGAATCCGAAGACGATCCCGAAAAGCTTAAACCTGTTTATCCGATGATGGACGCAGATTTTGGGAATTAATCACGATGGAATTACAGCGAATCGTCACGGATAACGGATTGACCCTCCCGGTGGTCATGGCATTCTGTGAACGATTTTGTATGAATCGTTTCCGCCTTAAACCTTCGCTAGGGCTTTCCCCCATTACCTTACTGGTTTCAGTGTGGATTGCTTGTGCGATCTGCGCGGCTTCCACTCGTTCAGTGCCCGACTTTTCCTTGCTCGATCTGCAAGGACGAAACTATGAGCTGTACCGGGCTGAAGGAAATGCGGTCGTGCTATTTTTCACCGGGGTTGGGTGCCCAGTCGCACGTAAGAGTGCCGAGAAACTTCATACCATCGTCGATCAATTTGGCACCCGCGGTGTTTCGGTCTGGGCGGTCGACAGCTTTCCCGATGATTCACCCAAGGACATCTTCAAGGAAGTCCGTGAATTGGACCTCGTTTCGGTGCCATTCTTGCGCGATACCCGGCAGATGCTGGCGATGACCTTGAGAGTGGAGCGGACGTCGGAAGTGGTGGTTATCGAGTTGAAACACCACAAGGTCATTTATCAGGGGGCCATCGACGACCAATTCACCCCAGGTGCGGAACGACCGACAGCACAAGACCACTATCTGACGGATGCTTTGGAGGATTTCCTCGGCGATAGACCGGTCCGACTTGCCAAGACCGAATCGAAGGGTTGCCGGATAGCGCTGACACCCGTCGCGGAGGCCGCTGAAGCCCCCAATTACAGCACCGACGTGGCACCCATTCTGAGGCAGAATTGCGTGGAATGTCATCGCGAGGGGGCCATTGCTCCCTGGGCGATGGACAGCCACGCGCGGGTGGAGAACTACTCGCGGATGATTGAAGAAGTGCTGCTTGCCCGCAGGATGCCTCCCTATGATGCCAATCCCGATTATGGCCATTTTCAAGACGCCCACCGCTTAAGTCGCGAACAAACGCAAACGCTTTTGCGGTGGATTGCAGCGGGTGCACCCCGGGGAACCGGACCGGACCCACTCACCGAACCGCTCCCGGCCTTGGCAGACTGGCCGATGGGCAAGCCCGACGCTGTGGTCCGCTTGCCCGAGCCCCAAAAAATACCGGCGACTGGCGTTATCGATTACTTGCACATTCCCGTTCCAACGCCGACCACGAATGAATTTTGGATTTCGGGTGCCGACATTCATCCCGGCAACCGGAAAGTCCTGCATCATGCCATTCTGTATGCCACCTGGCCTGGTTGTCCCAATGGAGATTCGGGGAATGGCGTTTTTGTATACGGTTGGGCACCCGGTTCCAATCCGTCCAAATACCCGTCCGGTATTGGAAAGAAGATCGGCGCGGGAGCCAAATTCAATCTGGAACTGCACTACACGACTGTCGGCTCCCCACAAACGGACGATACGGAAATCGCGCTTTACTTGTGCCCGGAACCGCAGCATCGCAATGCCGAAACCCGTGAAGCAATCGAATACTCGCTGGTGATTCCCGCCGGAAGCGCGGAGGCACGGCATACGGCCACCTACGCTTTTAAGAACCCCGCCACCATCTACAGCCTGGCACCCCACATGCATTTCCGGGGAAAATGGATGAAGTATGAAATGCTCTACCCGGATGGTCATCGCCAAGTCCTGCTTGATGTCCCTCGCTATGACTTTAACTGGCAGCTCTCTTATAGGCTGACTGAGCCGTTAAAAGTTCCCGCTGGCGCGTGGATGCTGGTTACCGGCGCTTTTGATAATTCCGTCGCGAATCCCTATAATCCGAATCCGAAGAAAAACGTCATCTTCGGACCTCAATCTTGGGACGAGATGTTCATCGGCTTTTTCGATGCCGCCGATGAACCGCCTGCTCAAACGGCCTCAGCGAACTAGTGTCGTGTTTCCCAAATAGCTTGTAGTTTGTTGCGCCTAAAATGCCCCAGGGCGAGGCGCGAGGAGGGAGCATACCCGCCAGCGGTCTGTGACCGACGAGCAACGAAGCCCTGGGGCATTT
>CAILNN010000387.1 GCA_903835555.1 uncultured Verrucomicrobiota bacterium | reverse complement strand
TCGATGGGGAGTGTGGTTGGGGAAAAATTGACGCGACTGATTGAGGCCGGGACGAATCAACGATTGCCAGTTGTCATCGTTTCCACGAGCGGCGGCGCACGCATGTACGAAGGGATGTTCAGCTTGATGCAGATGGCTAAAACTTGTGGCGCACTGGCCTACCATGCCCAATCGCGTCTACCCTATATCTCGGTTCTGACTGACAACACCTATGCCGGGGTCATTGCCAGCTTTGCTACAGTTGGTGACCTGATTCTGGCCGAACCGGAAGCGGAGATCGGGTTCGCTGGGGCGCGGGTGATCAAGGACACCACGCAGGCTGAATTACCGCCGGGCTTTCAAACGGCCGAATTCCTCCAAAAGCATGGGATGATCGATGCGATCGTTTCTCGTAAGGAGATGAAGTCCAAGTTGATTCAATTCCTGAATTTCCTGCTTCGCACACCGACGTTGCTGTAGGGGCACAAGTGTTGGCGATTTGGCCAAGAGCGCTTTCGATCGCGGAGTCCGATACTCTTAGGCTCCCAAAGTCAAAGAACCCACGGACGAGGTGGTCCGCAGGCTCCAAAGTTTCCGGGTTGTAGCCTGGTCGGTACCCGCCAAAAGCACCCCGGCGCGGTTTATCTTAGGTACAGGGTAACCTAGGCCCCCATGCCTTCTTCGAAACTACCGGCTGATGCAGGCCAGCAGAGATTGTCGGCAACGTAACGAATTCCGGAAGCGCTCGTGTAGTCGAGGTCTTTATGGGCAGATTCGGCTTCGACGACCAAGGGTGCGCTTGCAGTCCCGTTGTGTTTGCAGTAACGGTCTTGGTAACCCACATGAAGCAGCAACTCAACGTAGCGCTGCATGTTGAGATCACCGCTGGCTAAGTCGGTGAATTGCATGGCCCGCCGAGGCCAGGAAGGTTCCATCGCCCTCAGCGGGAATCCGGGACGAATAACGAAGTTCTTGACGTGGGCAGCCGCGATGTACTTGCCAACTTTTAGGAATCGGGTTTCCCATGATTCACCCTCCCAGCAGTGGGAAGGGTCCGCGTTGACCGCCAAGCAGGGATCGTTGTCACAAATCCGGACGAGCGTCAGGAAATCATCGGCGCACATGGCCGCAGTTCCCGGGTGAATCTCATGAGCCAGTTTGATGCCGTGGCTGTTGGCGGCTTTGCGAAGTTTTGCCGTCTTGGTGACAAACCGTTCCTGGCCTTCTTGCACCAAATCATAGCCTGAGCCAGCCCAAAAGCCCCACGGATAACCACTAGCGAGTTCCCAACCAAAAGCCACGCCCCAAAACATGGGGATGGTCTTGACCTTCAGTTCTGAGGCCAAATCGAGGAGCCGAAGAAGATAGGCTTCGTGCCATGCTTCAATCTTTTCAGGGCCTGTGGAGGCAACGTCGGGAGGGATAAAGGGATTGCCGGACTTGGTACCGGTCCATGCAGAAGTATGAACCCAGAATGGGCAGTGGGCGCTGATCCCGTCCAAATGCATGCCGCGCGATTCAAATTCGGTTTGAATTTGGCTGGCCGGGAGGAAGCCGCCTTTACCGTCAGCCAGCATATAATTGCTCGGCTGCGCCCCGGAAGCTCCAGCCGCCTTGGCATAGTCGAGAAACTGACTTAAACTCTTGGCTCCGTGTTGAGCTCCTTCAATGGAGGCATGAAACGCGTTCGGCATACGGTTGATTTATCGGTAATACTATCGGTAAAACGTCAGAGGGAACGCATTTCTCTAGCGTTCTGCCAACCGGAAGGCAAATGCATTCCATTGCGGGCAGGGAAATCTGGAGATATCACCCCTCAACAATAGGCTAGAAGTTGAGAGAAACCCCGGCGACGCCTCCATAGGTGGAGCCGAGGTCAAATCGGGCCGCACGGTCACCGGCATCCACGGTGAGTCCGGTGTTGTGTTGGACCTCGCCACCTACATAAACCCCAATGAGCGGCGTGAAACGGTACTCCAATCGCAGTTGCAGATAAACGCCTGGCAGGAACTGTGTTCGGCTAAACCGCCCCGTAGGGAAGGTCGGATTGGGAATGGCTCCGTTGGCGATACTAACGCTCTCGGCCAGGTTCAGAACTCCCCGCCCGTAAATGGTGGAATAGCCGGCACTAAAGGCAATGCTGAAGCGACTTGTCCAAGGCAGGTCAATCCACGGACCAATCCGGATGTCGTGAAACTCCGCCCGAAGCTGACTGGAAACGCTTGCGGTCGCTGAGGCGGTGACCGGAGCGGCAGATACGGGATTGAGCGAAATCAATTGGCCGGGCCCGCCGTAAGAGCCGGAATAGGGAGCAGGTGGCGCAGAGATTCCACCCAGACTATAGGCGTCGGATATATAGGTCACTGTACCACTCGTGGTGGCTTGGGATTGGACCTTCATATCGGCATAACTATAGCCCAATTCAAACCCAAATTTGGCTTCCCGTTTGCGGAAATCGAAGCGCGCCATTTCTATTCCGACGACGCCCTGTCCTCCCTCGAGCGACTTGCTGGGATAATCGGACGTACCGGTGCGAGGGGCACCATCCAAGCGGGTCATGACGATATTTCCACCCTGTACTTGGGAAGCAGAGGAATAGCCCCAATTCCAAGTCGTTGCAGAACTGCCGCTGATGTCCGGATGGACGAAGCCGTTGTCGTATTGTCCCGGGACGATGGACGGAGAGGCCTTGCGATCCTGTAAACTGACTTTCAGTCCGCTAGAAGCGCGTGCGCCGAGGCGAACAAACCAACCGGTATGGTCAACCTCGTCGTCCAAATCAATGCGGACGGGCGGTGTATTGGTGGACGGCACCGAGTTCGTGGAAACATCCGCACCGTGGACAATGGTCGACGCGGCAAAAAGCGCCCCAGCCATTGGGACAACGGGTGTGAAGGAACGAAGAGAGCAATTCATGTAACGGAAAGTGTTATTGAGTTTCAATGACGCGGTAGATACGAGCTTTTTGCCGCACTCCATTGGTCGTATTCGGGGCGATGCTGTCGGTCCATAAAATGGGATTCCCGGTGCCAAGGAACGACGGCACTACGGTTTGAATTTGCGCGGTGTTGGTAAGGCCCGAGGCGCTGGGAGCATACTGTACGTAGTAATGAAAGTTGGTCTGTGTCGGGAACTGCAGCGTCAGGCCTTGAGTTGCCAAATTGGGATTTCCGACCAAGGTCAAGCTGCCTGCCGGCCCGTTGGTCAAAATGACCCCAGTACCTGCGATTTCGAGGGTTGGATTGGGAATCGTCACGCGATCGGAGGAAAAGTATTGCAGCAATAACCAACGATGTTCGCCCGGGGCGATGGTCCCTTCATTGATGAACCAACCACTTGGAACCAACGTTCCGGTGGCGTTATACAACGTGATGAGATTGGTTTGTGCGATAGTTCCAAGAGTACCGTTGTACGCAACCAAGAGAAAAAGATTGTCAACCAAACCGCTGCCTGGATTGGCGATTTCGATCGATTGTTCAATCAACCCGTTGGCAAAATTCAGCCCTGGAGTCGTGGCATTTCCCGTCAAGACGGGCGGAGCAGCCTCGGGCGTGATGTAGTTGTTGGTGACGTAGGTGATTTGCGGGGTTGCAATCGTGTGACCATTGGTGCGGACGTACGTGTACGTTGTATTGGTCACAATTGTGTTGTAGTTGGTGAGGAGGGGCAGCAACTGGAGCGGAAGCGGTTGGTCGGCAAATTCTATCCGTCCGGCAAAAAGATTGGTAGCACCCGGTACTGCTTGGAAAATCACGGTTCCCAGGTTGGTTTCGCCGGGATAAACGACCGAATTGGTAGGCAGGGTGATGGAGGCTCCAATAGCATTGGACAAGTACGCAACAGAGATGTTGTTGCTGACCTGAATGTTGTCCAATTGGAATTCGGCATTGGTCAGAAACGCAGGGTCATATCGCAACGAAAAACTGAAGTTCGTTTCAGCACCGTTAGCCAAATAAATAACGGGAAACGCCAAATTACTGGAAGTAACAGCCGGGTCACCGAGACGAATTTGGGGTGCCGGCCATGGGTCAATCGTCAACAAGGCCGAAACACTCGACGATGCCCCAACCGCATTGGTCATATAGACGTAATAGGAACCAGCGTTCCCATTGGTGAGGCCAGTCAGGTCGAGTTCGGCGTTGGTTTGGCCCGGCAGGAGGGTCGATCCGAAGTACCATTGGTATCCGACCGGCGAGAGGCTGTAGACGCCAACGGAAAAACTGGCGTTTCGCGTCAGGTAAACTTCGGTTGGCAATGGGCCGTTGGTGGAAATGGGAACCGAAACGAGGCCGACGATTGCGGTCGGGCTGGTAGCGACGCCAAATGGGTTACTGACAACCACAGAATAGGTCCCAACATTCTGATAACTGGCGTTGGTAATGGTGATACTGTTGGTGTTTGCCCAAAGCAAATTCGTGCCGTTGAAAATCCATTGGTAGGACAATGGAGGGGTTCCTCCTGCATCAACGGAGAAAACGGGGTATTGTCCAACAGTCAGATTCGTCGATTGAGGTGCAACGGAAATGAATGGGGGAGTTCCAGCGGACAATTGTGGGACAACCGACCACAGATACGTGATCGTGCACACGACGGCAAACCGACGTAAAAAGGAGGACAGTAATGACAAGAGACGCATGGTAAGCAGCCGACGCGACACAAGGTGAGCGCACCGACGCCTGACGGTCGTCGGGAACACTCTCTTCGGGCAAGCGAAACTTTGCCTACCTAGAGAATGGTGTGGCTCGGGATGACGCCATTCTTGGGGATGATCAAGACTCCATCGCGTATGAAATAGAGAGGATGATCGACGTCGGAGGGTTTACCGGACGGCGATAGAATACAGCCATCCCCAATACGGGCATTTTTGTCGATAATGGCATTTTCCACGCGTGTTCCTTTTCCGACTCCCAAGGGGATGCCGAGGTTTTCGGGACTCGACCGGCGCACAGTCGAGTCGTAGTAATCGGCTCCCATCATGACCACCCGATTGAGGTGGGCTCCGTCTTCCAGAACACTGCGGATTCCAATCACGGAGTGATCAATTCGCGCATTGTTGATGATGCAGCCGTCGGCAAGAACGGCATGAGCAATGGAGCCCCCGTTGATCTTAGATGCTGGGAGGAAACGCGGGCGGGTAAAAACGGGTGGCTCGAAAAAATTGAATTTTGGGAGGACTTCGGTCTGATCGATATTCGCGTCGAAAAAGCTCCGAATGGTACCAATATCTTCCCAATACCCCTGAAATATGTAGCTATAGACCCGGTGGGTACCGATGGCAGAGGGGATGATATGCTTGCCGAAGTCGGCCAGTTCATTTTCGAGCAACTCGAACAGGACTTCACGGTTGAACACATAAATGCCCATGGAAGCCAGGTAAAACTGGTCATCGCCACGAACACCAAGGCCTGCATACGCATTGCGGTCCAACTTGAGGGATGACAACAAATCAGGGTCTTTGGGTTTCTCGACGAATCGGACGATGCGCCGCTCTGGGTTGATTTGCATGATCCCGAGCGCGCGTGCTTCCTTTTCGATGACGGGAAGGGTGGCAATGGTGATATCGGCGGAGCTTTCCGCATGGGCCTCTATGATTCGGCGGAAGTCCATCCGGTAGAGTTGGTCGCCGGAAAGTATCAGGGCGTAGTCGAACGAGTTATTGCGCAGATGGACCAAATTTTTCCGGACGGCGTCAGCGGTTCCCTGGTACCAGGACGAACTGGAAAAGCTCTGCTCGGCTGCCAGGATTTCGACAAATCCAGTGCCAAAATGGTCAAATTTGTAGCTCTGTGAGATATGGCGATGGAGCGAGGCTGAATTGAACTGGGTGAGCAGGTACATGCGCTGCAAACCGGAGTTCAGGCAGTTTGAAATGGGAATATCAACGAGGCGATATTTTCCCGCCAGTGGAACGGCCGGTTTGGCACGCTCCTGTGTTAACGGGAATAGACGAGTTCCCTGACCACCGCCCATGATGACGGCCAAGGTATTGTGGTTATAGGAGGTGGCGCGGTTCATACGCGGATAACGGAGGTTCGGTAAATGAATACCGGAATTTCCAGGTAGCTCAAGCCCACAACAAATCCTTTTCGCAAACGTTCAAAGAACTCGGGAGAAAACCATTGTCACTCACGTTCTCCCGCTTAGTTTGGGAGATGAATGAAGCAAACGTTTGCCGAACTCGGCTTTCCGGGCCGGTTGATTGCGGTGGAGGGGTTGGATGGCTCAGGCAAGTCAACTCAGGTGCATCTTCTTCGATGCTGGTTGGAACAGCAGGGATGCCGGGTCTTTTTTTCTGAGTGGAATTCATCAGCGTTGGTGAAAAGCGCCACCAGTAAGGGAAAGAAACAAAATCTGCTGACTCCCACGACGTTTAGCCTCATTCACGCGACTGACTTTGCCGATCGGTACGAACGCCAGTTGGTTCCGTTGTTGAGGGCTGGCTACTTGGTACTCTGCGACCGGTACATTTTTACCGCTTTCGCCCGCGATGTTGTCCGTGGTTGCCCACCGGACTGGGTTCGGGGGATTTATTCGTTTGCGGCTTTGCCGGACATGACTTTTTTCTTTAAGGCACCATTAGAGGTCTCCCTGAACCGAATTTTGGACAACCGTCCGGTGCTCAAATTTCACGAAGCCGGCCTGGATTTGAAGCTATCCACCGACCCCTACGAAAGCTTTCGGCTTTTCCAAGCCCGCATTCTCGACCAGTACCTGGCGCTCAGCACGGAGTTCCGATTCCATCTCATCAATGCCAGCGATCGAATTGAAGCCCAACAAGGTCTGGTACGCCAATTGGTTGCGCATCAAATTCGGTTACAGGGTTATATCCCGCCTCGGAGGGCCGCACCCAAAGCTGGTTCTTCTCATTAAGCCCCAATTTGCCCCCCAATTGACCCATGCCCACGTCTCGATCCTCACGAAGGACTGCGAAATCTCCGGAACCAGTTCCCATACCTCCGGTGACGCAGCCCCATTTCTATGGCCACGGGCTTCCTGGGGTCGAACTGGAGAAGCTCAACGGAAAATTGATTGTTATCGAAGGTGCAGACGGGTCAGGCCGATCAACGCAGATAGCACAGTTGGTGAAATGGTTGGAAGGTGCGGGCCATGCGACCGTTCAAGTGGGGCTCAAGCGATCCAATCTCGTGAGCGAAGAACTCGAACAGGCGCAACACGGCAACATCTTGTCCCACCGGACTTTGTCCCTTTTCTACGCCACCGACTTCGCCGACCAATTGGAGCACTCGATTTTACCCTCGTTGCGGGCGGGCCAGATCGTTCTGGCAGACCGATACATTCACACGTTGATGGCGCGGGACTGGGTACGGGGTATGGACTTGGACTGGCTGCGCAACCTCTACGGCATCGCCCTTGTACCAGACGCAGTGTTCTATCTGGAGGTTTCGCCGGAGGAGCTTGTCCAACGCGTTTTCGCCAAGAAACAGGTCTTGGATTATTGGGAAAGTGGGATGGATTTGGGATTGTCCCGGGACATGTTCGATAGCTTCCTCAAATACCAAACCATGATGAAGGCGACATTCCTCAAGCTCCAGGAAACATACCCGCTCACCGTGATCAATGGGGGACAAGCCCCGCAAGCGGTGACCAAAGAACTGCAAACCCGAATTGAATCTCTGCTGAGCGCCGTCTAAGCGCTTCCACGTCGCCCCCCTCACCCAAATCATTGAGCAGGAACCTATTTCGAGCTTACGCGAGGCGGCAGGCGCACCGATGTTTATGAGTACCCCGACCCTCTTGATCGTTGACGACGAGAAAAACACCCGCGAAGGACTGCGCGCAGGGCTGGGTGAAAAGTTTGATGTCTACGTGGCTGAAGACGCAGCCTCTGCTTGGAACTTATTGGAGCGCGAGTCGGTCGATGTCTTGTTGACCGACCTTCGAATGGCCGGGGACGACGGCATTCAGCTCATTGCGCGGGCCAAAGGGTTGGCAAAGCCGCCGGTTTGCATCCTGATGACGGCGTTTGGCACGGAGGAGATTGCCGTCGAGGCGATGAAGAAAGGGGCGGACGACTATATTAGCAAAGGTCGTTTGAGAATCGACGAGCTAGAGCTGCGGATTCAGCGGGCGCTTAAACGGACCGCATTGGAGACGGAAAATCGACAATTGCACCGTCGTTTGGATCAAAAATTTGGCCTGCAAAATCTCATCGGCGAGGCCCCGGGGATGCGGGCGGTTTTTGAGTTGATCCAAGCGGTGGCTCCCACACGGTCGACGGTTCTCATTACGGGTGAAAGTGGCACAGGCAAAGAACTGGTGGCGAAAGCCATTCATCAGAATAGTCCGCGCGCCCGGGGACCCATGATTACCGTCAATTGCGCGGCGTTGCCGTCGACATTGTTGGAAGCTGAATTGTTCGGACACGAGAAGGGGGCCTTTACCGGGGCGCACGAGCGTCGATTGGGGCGAATCGAACAGGCGCAGGGTGGGACATTATTTCTGGACGAGATTGGGGAAATCGACGCGACCACCCAGGTCAAACTGCTTCGATTCCTGGGTGAAAAGACCTTTGAACGACTGGGTTCCAGCAAGACGCTTTCCTCGGACGTACGATTGGTCTTCGCAACCAACAAGGATTTACAGGCTCTGGTGGCGGCAGGTCGCTTTCGCGAGGACCTTTTTTATCGATTGGCGGTTTTCCCGATTCCCCTACCGCCTCTGCGCGACCGCTTACAGGACCTGCCTACGTTATGCGCCGCCTTTATCAAGGAATTTGCCGAGGAGAACGGAAAACCGATTCCGAATCTTACGACGGCGGCTCTGGAAGTGCTCCTGCAATACTCATGGCCAGGCAATGTTCGCGAATTGCGGGCGGCGATGGAACGGGCGGTGGTGATGTGCCGTGAGGGTCATATCCAGCCTCAGGACCTCCCGCAAACCGTTCGAACGCCCAACAACCGGTCCCAAACAACTCCAAGCTTGGAGCTCGCAAACGCAAAACCGGTAACCCTTAAAGAGGCCGAGAAACAACTGTTGATTCATGCATTGCAAGAGGCGGACGGCAATCGAACGTTGGCGGCGCAAAAGCTGGGAATCAGTCGGCGCACCCTCCATCGGCGGCTGCATGAATTTGGTTTAGGCGATAAATAGAGCAGTTTGCCGTTGCGCACGGGGAGGGGGCTTGGTTTCACTCAGGGATTCCCTTGGCTTGAGCGGACGAACGCTTCAAAGTCGATGGAAATACCACTGCTGTCGCCATGAGCCGCCCTGTCAATATCGCCATCATTGGGCTTGGATTCGGAGCCGAATTCATCCCCATCTACCAACGCCATCCGCTCGCGAACATGTACGCCATTTGTCGGCGGGATGCGAAAGAGCTAGAAAAGATCGGGAATGCCTTCGGAGTGGAAAAGCGGTACACCACGTTTGAAGAGGTATTGGCGGACCCGAACGTGGATGCGGTCCATATCAATTCGCCCATCCATCTGCATGCGCCGCAGTCGATAGCGGCGCTTCGCGCCGGGAAACATGTGGCATGCACGGTCCCAGCCTGCACATCGGTGGCGGAGGCGAGGGAAATCGTCAAAGCAGCGGAAGAGAGCGGCAAGAACTACATGATGATGGAGACGGTCATCTATAGCCGCGAGTACCTGTATGTTCGGGAGCTTCGGGACCAAGGACGGCTTGGGCGCATTCAATTTGTCCGGGGAAGCCACCTGCAAAACATGTATGGATGGCCGGGATATTGGGAGGGCCTTCCACCCATGCATTACGCGACCCATTGCGTCAGTCCCTGCCTGGCGATTGTGAGCGGGGAAGCGGAATTTGTTTCCTGCCTCGGGTCGGGACGGATTGCGGAACCGCTGATTGCCAAATACGGCTCGCCGTTTTCATTTGAGACCGCACATTTTAAAGTGCGCAATCAAGACGTGGCTGGGGAAGTCACCCGGTACTTGTTTGATGCGGCGCGGCAGTATCAGGAAAGCTTCGACTGCTATGGATCAAAGACGTCGTTTGAATGGCAATTGACGGAACACGAGGACCCAGTGCTCCATCTGGGTGGAGAAGAGGTACAAAAGGTGAAAATCCCCGATTACGCCCATCTTTTGCCCGAAGGGATTCGTCCGTTCACGACCAAGGGGGTCTATGACATGACGGAGAATGCACACCTGTCGTTTCTCCAGGGAAGTGGACATGGCGGAAGTCACCCCCATTTGGCGCACGAATTCCTGAGCAGCATCGCCGTAGGACGCCGTTCGTTCCCGGATGTCTATCAATCCGTGAACTGGACCTTGGTTGGAATTCTCGCCCATGAATCGGCGTTACGGGGCGGGGAGAAGCTGGTGATACCAGATTTTCGAGGAGTTTGATGATCCGGAAAACGCAGTTGTAGACAATTCCTCCCGGGACCGGCTATACCTCCCGGGTTCCATGGTTCCCCGTCGATCAGCAATGCACCTCTCATTTACACTATGAGCAACGATTCTAAAGACATGCAGGGCATAGCGCCCAACGCGAAAAGGCTCCTATGGGCCGGATTCTTCGCCATCCTCGCCGCTGGCGTCGGAGCTGCCATTCGAGGTGGCATCTTCGGCGACTGGGTTAAGGCGTTCAATTTTACCAACTTGCAAGTTGGGTTGATTAACGGGGCGGGCTTTACCGGTTTTTGCTTCGGCATCATTTTCGGAGGGGTCATCGCGGATAAGGTGGGATATGGAAAGCTGGTGGCGGCCGCCTTTTGCTTGCATGTGATTTCGGCGCTGGTTGCCTTTGGGGCCGTCGATGGGATGTCGACGAGCATGGCTTTCAATTATCTCTGGGCGGGCACATTTCTGTTTGCAGTGGCAAACGGCACTCTTGAAGCAGTAGCGAACCCCTTGGTTGCGACGTTATTTCCGCACGCGCGGGTCCATTATTTGAATATCCTACATGCTTCCTGGCCCGCGGGGCTCGTTTTGGGCGGTTTCATTCACCAAGGGCTGGGTGGACTTAGCTGGAAAATTCAGTTGGGTTGCTTCCTGATTCCGGCTGCTTTTTACGGCATTCTGTTCTTGGGACAAACCTTCCCGAAATCGGAAGCATCCAAGCAGGGTTTGGGTTTGGGAGAAATGCTCAAGGATGTCGGCATCCTGGGTTCGGCGTTGATCGGTTTGCTCCTGTTCTTGTTCTTCAAGGATAGCCTGGGCGATCTTCTGGCCGGCTTGACCGGCAATGAGAGTGTGTTCAAAGGAGACACTTGGAAGTACATCTCCATTGCAGTCGGTGCGGGAATGTTCCTCTGGTTTTCGGGAACAAGCCGGTGGTCCTTGGGCGCACCGCTCTTGTTTGTCCTATTTGCGACGCACGCGTTGGTTGGTGCGGTGGAGTTGGGCACGGACGGTTGGATTCAGAATATTGAGGATACCATCCTGAAGCCCGGTGATGGTACCAAGCTGTTCATCTATACCTCGGCGCTGATGTTTCTGCTCCGGTTCAGCGGACACTTTATCGAACACAAGTTGGGGTTGAAGCCCGTGACGTTGTTGTTCGTCTGCGCCATTTTGGCCTGTATTGGCCTGAATCTCGTTAGCGGGGTTACTAGCTTCACGGGTGCCATCATAGCCCTGACGGTTTATGCGGCTGGCAAGACCTTCTTCTGGCCCACCATGTTAGCGGTCGCCTCTGACCGATTCCCTCGTTGCGGTGCGGTTGCCATCTCCATCATGGGAGGGTTGGGCATGATGTCGGCTGGCTTGATTGGTTCTCCAGGACTTGGCTATGCAAAAGACCGGTTTTCGGGCGAAGTTTTGGAGAAAGCCAATCCGGCCATTTACGCCACCCACAAGGCGGCTACACCCAGCCAGTGGCTGGTATTCTCGGAGGTCTCGGGAATTGACGGTAAGAAGCTGACCGACGCGAAGGCAGCGGTGACCCCGACGCCTGAGCAAAAAGCGGTGGTTGAGGCGGATATCGAAGGGAATCGCCAGACGCTGAAGGTCGACTCCTTCATCCCGGCAACCATGGCAGTTATCTACCTCCTGCTATTCCTCTATTTCAAATCGATTGGTGGCTACAAAGTAGTGCATCTGGAGCAGCAGAAAGCGACGGCCTGACGCGATTCAGGGCGCAGGAATGGTTGGTAAAAGGCGGCCTCAACGGGCCGCCTTTTCTTTTTTGATGAGAAGGGGCAGTCGTGGACTATGTTCACACCCTTGCCCTAAGAAGTTGGGGCCGCTAACGTCTCCATCCAGGGTCAACAGCGATGAACCTATTAACCGACCGTGAGATTCGCGAGCACCTTGAAAAAGGTGAACTCGTTGAGAACGGGGTGCCGGACGATGCCGTTGGCTGTTCCTACAAGTTCAAGTCTGGAAAGATTTTCCCGGCAGGCAGCCATGCTCCGCCGCTGGATTGGGATTTAGAATCGGTTGGAAGCACGGAATTCATCGCCGAGCCGGGCAAGGTGTTCTGGATTCGGACAAACCACAAAGTTTGTCTGCCGGACGATATTTGTGCATTTTGGTGGCAGACCAATGAACTCTCGAAAAAGGGAATCATGTTGGTCAATATGAGTATGGTGGATCCCGGCTACCACGGGTTCCTGGCCTGCCTCTTCGTCAATTTCGGCAATCAGGTCGTTCCGATCAATCGCAGCACCACCGTCGCTAGGTTGGTCTTTGTCCGGCTGGGAAGCTCTGTTGATCGACCTTACCGTAGCAGCATCGAACTCGCTAAATACGATGGTCAGCTTCGAGAAATAGCCCTG
Organism: uncultured Verrucomicrobiota bacterium; assembly: GCA_903835555.1. Lineage (GTDB taxonomy): Bacteria > Verrucomicrobiota > Verrucomicrobiia > Limisphaerales > UBA9464 > CAILNN01. The sequence goes on along the minus strand of CAILNN010000387.1, from coordinate 28,248 downwards.
ACCGCTGCGTCCTCGTTCCTCCAGGTCAACGAACAGGCGGCTCGGGTTGCGGAAGAATTGGAGGCCTTTGAACGCGACGCAGCGGAAAACCGCAAAAAGCTCAAGGATGAGACCGATCGGCTTAAGGCATCTCTGGACGCCAGTTTAAAAGATTTTGTCGCACGGGAAGGCAATGAAATTCGAAGCAATCTCGTTGGAGCGATCAAGAAGGCATTCTGGCCATACGGGGTCATCTTAGTCGTTGTTACCGTGGTCGCGACAATCACGTGGAAGGGTCTCAACGAATATATTGACTCCATACGACCCCGGCGAGAGGAGGTCCTCCGAAAACAGGTTGAGGAACAGATCAACAAAGCCATCGCACCCGCGATTCAGCAGATCATTGATGAAACTCTGCTGCGGAGACTGCCCTCGTCGACCCCTACCGCTGTTTCACCCACCAACGCGCAGCCGCTTCAACCGAAATCTCCATGACCGCATCTTCCGCCCTAATATCCGGAGTGCAGCGGGCTTACGACGCCGCTGCCGGGAATTATGATCGGTGGCCATGGCAATCCCTGTGGCGTCGTCGGGAATTTCCGATTGTCCTGAATACGCTATCGAAGGCATTTGAGCGGCCATCCATCCTCGATTTGGGCTGCGGAACCGGTGCATTTGCCGCGACATGGATGGGAAGGATTAGTCGGTTTGTAGGAATCGATGCCAGTTGTCGAATGGTCGAAATGGCCAGGCGTCGCAAGATGGAGCTCTGCCGCTTTGTTGAAGGGGATATGCTGGGGAAGCCGATCGATCCAGAGCCGTTTGACGCCGTGGTATCGCTTCGGGCGGCGAGTCATTGCCAGGATGTTTCCCGCTTGGTTTCGCGCGCACGATCTTCATTGAACCCAGGTGGCCTCTTTATCCTCAGCGATGTGGCTGCGGAACATCGGTATGAAGAAACGCGACTTCCCATCAAATGCGGGAAGATTTCAGTACCGACTTTCAAGCATGCCCCTGAGCAGATGGCGAGACTGTTACAGCATGATCATGGGTTTCGCTTGGAAAGAATCCTTGAGCTTCGAGCGGACGGGAGTAAGGACACGTCGACGGCCCGATGCCGGTCTATTGATTCGTCCGGCAGGATTCCGTTTGGGCGCATTTTTGTTGCGCGAGCGGTCTAGAGCCGGAGGCTTGGCGCAGTCCAAGACTTGGTAGAAATCCGCGGGCTCCATGACTCGGGAAGTGCCTTGGCCTGTGGCCGCAACGAGGAAAGCGGCGAGACGCCGCTTCTACTTCGGAAAAATATCGACGCAAGACGACTATTCCCATGCAATGGAATGGCTGGTTAACCCACCAGTCTCTTCGCGATGTCGATCTTCCAAAAACTGGCTTCTTCCGAACCGTCCGCCTATGCCATTTTGCTCTTGGCGGTGGTTATTGCCAGCGGCTTGGTCATCGGCCATTGGCGCTGGCGTGGGCTCAAGTTGGGAACCACGGGGGTTCTGTTCGCCGGATTATTCTTTGGACATTGGGGATTCCACCTCGATGAAAAGCTGCTGGGTTTTGTCCGGGAGTTTGGCCTGATTCTGTTTGTCTTCACCATTGGCTTGCAACTGGGGCCGGGGTTCTTTGCCTCGTTGCGCCGCGATGGTTTACGCCTGAATGGACTGGCTGTAGGCGTGGTTCTTTTGGGGGTTGGTTTGACTGCGCTGCTTCCGGTGATGTTGCAATTGGACTGGCCTGCAGCAGTTGGATTGCTCGCGGGTGCAACCACCAATACCCCTTCGCTTGGTGCGGCCCAGCAGACCGTCCATACGCTTTCTCCACCGTTGGGTGACCGAGAAGCGCTGCCCGCATTAGCGTATGCGGTTGCCTATCCGGGCGGGATATTGGGTATTATTGGCTCGCTACTGCTGCTCAAGTCTGTCCTCCGAGTGAATCTCGCTCAGGAAACCGAAGTCTTTCGCGCTTCCCAGGCGTCCGCCGGAGGGAATCTCCAGCGTCAGACGTTGCGGGTGGCCAACCCTCGATTGATCGGATCGACGTTGGGGAGTATTCCGGGATTGAAGGAACTAGGCGTCACCGTCTCCCGGATTAGACGCGCGAGCGCCAATGAGGTTGAGCTGGCCGATGAACAAGCCCCAATTGAACTAAACGAGGAATTGTTGGTGATCGGTACCCGACACGCCTTGGAAGAGTTTTCGCGGGTCGTTGGTCCGCCAGCACGGCATGATCTGCTCTCCATTCATGGATCGATCCAATCCCGGCGTATCGTAGTGACTCGCCGTGATGTCCTTGGCCGAACCTTGGGGGAGCTGCGGCTACAACCTGAAATCGGGGTGGTCGTCACCCGTCTGGCGCGGAATGAGGCGGAATGGACGGCTTTGCCTGAACTTCAGGTGCGATTTGGTGATGTCCTTCAAGTGGTTGGAACTGAGGCATCCCTGGACAAGGCCGCTGAACGACTGGGCGATGCGGTCCATGAATTGAGTGAAACACAATTTGTGCCCGTTTTCGCGGGCATCGCTCTGGGAGTCCTTGTCGGTCTAGTCCCGCTGGTCATTCCAGGCATACCGTCCGCCATTCGGCTGGGACTGGCGGGAGGTCCGCTGATTGTCGCGATTTTGCTGGGTCGTTTGGGGCATTGGGGACCGTTGGTCTGGCACATGCCGCTCAATACCAACCTCGCCTTTCGCGAATTGGGTATCACCTTGTTCCTCGCCTGTGTCGGCATCAAAGCCGGTGGCCAGTTTTTTCAGACGGTTTGGAGCACCCAAGGTTTGGTCTGGCTGGGTGCTTCTGCGGTGATTACCGTGGTTCCTTTGTTGGTGACCGGTTTCCTGGCCCGGCGACTTTTCCGTATCAATTTTCTGACCCTTTCGGGTCTTTTAGCCGGAAGTATGACAGACCCCCCTGCTTTGGCTTTCGCGTGCGGGATTAGCAAATCCGATGCGCCGACCGGTGCTTACGCCAGTGTGTATCCGCTGACGATGATTCTCCGCATTTTATCGACCCAGTTGTTGGTGCTGCTTTGGGGAACGTAGCCTTTCTTTCGCAACCGCATTCTTCTCGGCGTCTTGGCACTTTGGCATGGTCCATCCGAAGCCTCAGGACTCCTGACCCCACCCGCATTTTTCGCGGTCAGGCTAAGTATAACGGAGGTTGGATCGCATGGCCCGCGTGTTCGTCCCGCCCGGCAAGTCTCGCGACCTGCATTAAGCCAGGATGGAAAGCCTGCACTACCTCGAATGGGGCTATCAGTGGCGGGTTGCCACGCCTTTAAGCCATGGTTTCCAGTTTTTGCCATCCTCCGAATAGCGCCATTGATACCGGTAGCTTTTTCCATCGGGGGCAAATGAATCGATGGCTTGGCAGTGGTAAGTCTTCCCTTGAGCTTCTTCGTTCCAAGTCCATGTCCAAGTACCGGATTTCTCTGTTCCGAGAGTCACCTCGCCATGGTCCGGACGGCTGGAAAAGCCGCGATTATCAAAGGTGAACTGCTGGTATTGCTGTTTATCAGGGTCGAAGGCGGTCACGGAAAGCCACTGGTACTCACCATCGGGTCCCTTTCCTTCACCGCGTTCTTCGAGGAAGAACCCTCCCAGGGTTAGGGCCGAAGTCGACTTCTTGGTCCCGTTTCCTGCTGGGGAAAAGGGAGTCGCTTGAAATTCTTGGCTAAAGCGCCAGTGGCCTGCGTAGGCCGCCAATCGTTGATGCGCGGTGCTGGGTTTTGAGGGAGACTCTTCAGAGTGGGTTGCCAAAGGCCATCCCATAGGCAAGACCAGGGCGGCTAGGAAAAGAGCTGTTCTCCGACATTTGGTCATAGCATCGTTGCTATTGTTTTGGCCCGACTATTTACCAGCCTGTGCTTGAAGGTACGCGGCGAAATAGTCCTGAAGGCTGCTCAGGGCTTCGTCGCCGAAATCGGGAAATCCAGGCATCCGGGATGTCGGTTCCACCTGGCGGGGATTGCGAATGTACTTCTGGAATAGCAGTGGTTCGGCCTTCGCCCAAGCCGCCACAACCAACCACGGTTTGCCCGAGAATCGCCCGCCGATGTCGCCTGAATAATGACAGTGAAGACATTGCTGAATGGCCAAGGTTTCGCCCTGAACGGTCTTCCTCTGCGTACCGCTGACTCGCAATCGATCAAGCGATTCATTCATCCGCACGAATTTCAGGTGAACGACAGAAAAAGGAATCAGGGATTCTTCAACAACTCCGGCAACCGTTTGTTCCGGACGGGCCTCAAATCGTTCATAGCTGACATAAAAGGGTGACATTCGGGCACCCGACGGTGTCTTGGGCCAATCGCCATAGTCTTTGTCGTCCATTTTGAGGACCAGAATGGGACGATGGTGATGGCGGTATTCAGACGAAAAGACGGCTGCATATTTATCCCGGCAAACCGCCAGGATGGCGTCGGAAGCCTCTGTTCCAGGAAGTGCGGCCAGAACGTCATCCAAAGCGACCCCCAAGTAGACCACGGACCGCCGCAACTCGGGATCGTGACGATTGGTCACCGTCACGACGGGCAAGGTGAACAATTGTTCCCGGGCAACAAACCCGTTGGTTCGGCCCCCAGCAAAATGTCCACTCACCTCTAGATCGCCCTCTGATTGGCGTTCGGGCAACATATCCAGAGTTCCACCCGCTGCGGTCATCCAGATGCAAAGCCAATAGAAAACGAAACATCTGCTCATGCGACGAAGAGTGATTTTGCCAATGTCCCGGTGACCGTGACTTGGGGTTGATTGACCACCTGACTGAGACGAAGGTCCAAGGCCACACTGCATAGGATGTAGGCCAGTTCTGGTGTGAGACGGAAGCGATGAACTATAAAATCGATGGCATCATTTACCACCGTCCGAACGGCCTCCAAAGTCACCGGGGCACTGGCGATAAACGCCCATGAACCGCGGTCGGGAAGTATAGGCGAACGGGCAGGAGGCAGTTCGGCAAACGGCTCGTTTAAGACAAGGTCCCGACGGAGGGTTAGACGGAATTCCGCTTGCATGGGCCCCTCGATGCCGTTGATGCACACTTCACCGTTGCCTTGCGCGGCATGGCCATCGCCTGCCGAAAAGAGTGCCCCCGGTTGGAAGACGGGCAAATACAGAATTGCACCGGGGACAAGGTCATGGACATCGAGATTACCGCCAAAGGCCCCCGGTGGCCGGGTTCGATGTTCGCCGGGATTCGGCGGGCAGACGCCCATAATCCCGAGGAAAGGAGCCAGCGGCAAGGTAACGCCTGGAAGCGAACGGCTAATTTCAGCTTCTAACGTCCAAATAAACAGATAGGGATCGCTGAATCTATCCGGGAGCGTCCCAAGACCGGCGATCATGCTGGTCCAGCCCCAGCCTTGATGTTCCACCCGTCGAATTTCCAATTCCAAGACATCGCCCGGCCGCGCCCCATGAATGACGACCGGCCCGGTGATCGTATGGATCTTGCCACGGTCCATCGCGGTAAAGTCTGCCACTGTCGACTGCGGTGACAGTTGAGCCCCGCTGGAGTCCAGGCAATCCATGACGAGGATATCGCCTGAATCGATGGTAAGCGCGGGAGGCAATGCCGAATTCCAGCGATCGTGGGTGTGGGTGGAATTAAGATGATGAGTACGCATGACAAAAACAGGTGCTCTATTCCGTTAAACAATCAGCTCTACCACCATTTGGACCTCAACAGCAGCGTTCACCGGCAATCCGGCGACACCAATGGCCGCGCGGACGTGGCGTCCGGCATCGCCCCACAAGGCCACGAAGAGATCACTGGCACCATTGATGACCTTGGGACTGTCCGGGAACCCGGATGCACAGTTGACGTAGCCGTTGACGCTGACGACTTGGTGAACAGCGTCCAAATTCCCAGTTGCCGCTTGAACGCACGCCAGCAGGTTGAGAGCGCACAATTGAGCAGCGGAATAGCCTTGGTCCAGCGTCAGGTCAACGCCGACTTTACCCCGAAACATCAATTCGCCATTGCGGCTGGAAATAACGCCTGGCAGGTAAAGAAGCCGACCCACTCGGCGAAACGGGAGATAGTTTCCGCCGGGCGGTGGCGGCTGAGGCAAGTCATGTCCCAGCTCTTGAAGGCGGGCGAGTGTGGAGCTCATCGTCTGAAAAGCATCGGTTGGCAGTCCGCCTTCAGGGGCGGGATTTGTTATCGAGGGTCTCTGGCATCCGAACAAACAGCAATACCAAGAGGATGGAGGTAAACATGCGAAATGCAGGCTGTTGACCATTCCAGACGCTTGATTGCCACATCACAAACCATTCTCCGCCAATGCTGGTAAAAGCGACAAACCATAGAAAAAGATTCCAACAAAGCGCGCCGACCACCCACCCCTTGGCCGACTGAAAATCCTCATGGGACGCGTTGCGAACCGACCACAAACGAAATGCGGCATAGGCAATGGCCAAGGTACTGGAGCCTTCCCATAAAATGATACCGGCATAGAAAACGTGATGGATCAACGGAGAGGTCAGCGCTCGCCACCGGAGCGTGTTACCCGGAAAGGTTGTATCCATCGAGAGAACGTGTTTGACGAACTCAAAATTGGAATCGTAATCGATCAAATTATTGAGCGTGACAATGAAGAGGAATAGACCAATGGCCGAGACCAAGGCGATTTTGGAAAGTCGTTCAATCAAGAGGGGCATGGGAAGGGAAAAGCGATTTTCGTTATTGGCTGGCTGGTCGTTTTTAATCAGATTTTAGTATTAGAGCACGCCGAGGTGCAGAGAGATAATTCTCGGACGCCGTTCATTTCAGGCCCATTTCCACAGCGCCAGAGGGCTGGCGCACTCCAAAACCTGGCGGACCTACCGCACGCCATTGCAAAAGGTTCCGGTCCATGCGTTGGTGAGGGGAAACTTTCCGTCAATCACTCCAACTTCCTTGAGGAGATTGAACTGAAACTGCCAGCGGGATTCCAGGAAACCGCCAATGGATTCACCTTTGTCGGGCTTACCCTCGATAAAATGGCCGTCGCGCAAGGCCTGATAGCTGAAACCCATTCGTTCAGGGGTGAGTTCAGGATTCAGCTTTTGAATCTGAGCATGAGCCGATTTGGGGTTGGCCAGGTAGTCCCGCCAGCCACGAACACTGGCCTCCACAAAGCCGCGAACTTCTTTGGAATGATCCCGAATCATCTGGGGAGTGGTAAAGCTAACCCGATACGGATCAAAGCCAGCATCCGAGAGCAACATCACCCGGGGTTTGACCCCGGCCTGCTGGACGAAGAATGGCTCAGAGGTGACGAATATTTGCTGGATAAAGGTGGGGTCCTTTAGGAAGGCCGCAACCGAGTAAGTGAGCGGAATTTCCCGTGCCTTCTTGAGATGATATTTCCTAGCCAAGAAGGGAAACCACGGATTACCGGGAGTCATGGCAATCGTCCGTCCGTCCAAGTCTGGCCAGTCTTGAACCCGGTCTTCCGCGTGAAGCATAATGCCTTGGGGGTCATGCTGAAAGGTAGCCAGGATAGCGACCGTCGGAATGTTGTGGTCGTTGGCAATCAGGATGCCGTCCGTATTGAGCATGCCGATATCTGCGGCACCAGTGGCCACGCGTTGGACAGCGAAAACGCTGGGACCGCCAGGAATGATTTGAACATCCAGACCGGCGGCCGAGTAATAGCCATTGACCAAGGCATGATAGTATCCGCCATGTTCCGGTTGCGGGTACCAGTCGGTAACAAAGCGAATCTTGAATGGCTCTCCAGCCGTCGACCGGAACAGGAGGAGAACGGTAGCCAACCAGAACAGCGTGAAAGTTTTCATGCGGTGACGGCGATGGTCCTATGAATACGACGGGCGGTCTTAGCGTGTTTTTCCAATAAAACGGGCAACTCCAGCCCAACCAATTGCCCTTCTTTGACCCGGACAGTACCCTGGATCACCAGGGTATCCACCAGTCGCGGATGACAGAGGAGCAAACCGTGGACGGGATCATGTGCGCCGGTGCTGAAGAGGTCCTCTAAAGGAAAAATCGCCAAGTCGCACGCTTTGCCCACTTCGATTGAGCCGAGGTCGTGAAGACGTCCGAGGTTCCGAGCCCCTTCCAAGGTGGCCATTTCCAATGCCTGCTCTGGAGTGACAGCGTCCGCACCGTGAATGGCCCGGGTCAGGAGCATGGCCATGCGAGCTTCATTGAGCATGTGCCCGGAGTCATTGGACGCAGAGCCATCGACGCCAAGGCTGACCGGACTCCCGCCGTTGCGCAGGTCTTGGACCCGACAGACACCTGATCCAAGCCGCATGTTGGAAACGGGGCAGTGCGCGACACCCATCCGATGGTGGTTCAAGTGTTTGACTTCCTTGTCGGTAAAATGGATTCCGTGCGCGACCCAAATGTCATCGCCCTCCCATTCGTGCCGCGCCATGTAGGGCAACGGTCGCGATTTCAGTGAGCGGACCGCCTCCTGATTTTCGGCGATGGTTTCTCCACAATGGGTGTGAAGTCGGACCTTGTGCGGACGAGCCAAACGGGCGGTTTCGCGGTAGAGGTCCCCGCTGCAACCAAAAACCGTGCAGGGGGCAAAGGCCACCTGATGCATGGAACCGTGGCTCAAATCGTGATATTTTGCCCTCAGACGATCGCAATCGGCTAGAATGGTATCGGTATCCTGAGTGGACCATTCGGGCATTATCTCGCTGGGCAGGTTGACACTCCCACGACAGCCGACATACCGACAACCCATAGACTCAGCGGCGGAAAAGCCAGCATCCAAGAGATCAGCGGCACTGTCCTTTGGGAAGATATAATGATGGTCGCTGCTAAGGGTGCAACCGGTCAACATAAGTTCAGCTAAAGCTACTTGAGTAGCGACGTAGAGGTCGTCTGGATTGAACTTTCTCCAGAGTGGCAGGTGACCGGCGAGCCAGGGTAAGAGCGGCAGGTTGGAGATGGGCTTAAACGCGCGAGCCAGATTTTGGAACATGTGGTGGTGGGTGTTGATCATCCCTGGGGTGGCAATTCCCCCACGCCCATCCACAACCTCAGCCTCCGTCACTCGCGGCAGACGTCCTCTGCCGATCGATTTGATCTTGCCGTCTTCGGCCACGATCCAGGCTCCGGTGAGGACCTCCCGCTGCGGATTCATGGTCACCAAGTGACCGAGATTCTTAATGAGCAACCGTTTTGGCATGGTAATTCTTGATTTCGAGACAACTGGCGACTGCATTACAATCCGGAAACCCCTTTGGGCCATTGAACATCACTTGCTTTCCAAAAGGCAGCCGGTAGCTCGGTGGTTGCTCCAACCTGGGACGGCGCAAAATTAGTGGAGTAGACGTCACTCCACCTGGGGAGATTCTTGACCAAACCGAGGTCCACTAGAATTTGACCGGTGGCCTCCCATCGACGGGAATCAATGGCCCCCATGAATTCACCCTTGGTTACATCGCCCTCAATGAGATGCAGTTCCCGCATCTTGATGTAGCTGAATTTCATCCCTTCCAGTTCCATGGTCGGCGAAATCTTCTGGATATGTTCATGGACCGGAGCCGGATTGCGGTAATACTCCTGCCATCCTTTGTAGGCTCCAAGACAGAATTTCGCCACCCATTCCGGGTGTTGCTGGACCAGCGTCTTATTGGCGATCACCACACGGTAGGGATCGAAACCGGAATCACTGATTTGAAGCACCCGTGGTTTGACCCCCTCCTTCAGGGCATAATAAGGCTCGCTGGTTGGGTAGGCCTGCGTGATCCAGTTGGGGTCTTTGACAAAATTCGCCACACTACCTGTTACCGGACGCACCCGCGTTTTCTTAAGTCCGAATTTTTTCTGGAGATAAAGAAACCAGGTATTCCCAACCTGCATGGCCACATCGCGGTCTTCCAAATCGGCAAATCCGTGCACCGGTCCATCATCCCGAACCATGATGCCTTGGGGATCATGTTGAAAATAGCTGCTCACGGCGATGATGGGCAATCCGCGCTCCGCAGCGATGATGGCAGCATCGCCCCTAATCAGACCGATCCCGATAGGATCGAGTGCCACCTTTTTTTCGATTTCCGAATTGGGACCGCCAGGAATGACCTCGACATTCAATCCTAGACCCGACCAGACACCGTAAATTTTGGCAGCAAAATAGCCTCCGTGCTCGGGTTCGGGAAACCAATCGTGGGTAAAATGCAAGACGATCGCATTCGTGGTGGCCTCCGCCGATGAAGCTGATTTCTCTTTGGCCTGATCGCAGCTGGAAAACAGGACAAGTCCCAGGATCAAGGATGAGACCTGCGCGGGGCGACTCCGCACGAATTGCGCGAAGTTCCGGCGGAGGAAAGAAGAGGCAAAAGAATGTGCGACCATAATTCAAAACCAAATCGCCTGGGGGCCCGTTGGCACCGTCTCCCACGAAATCCAGCAAAACGCCCCTCGCGGCCGAGGCTACGAGGGGCGGCGACTCACACCTGTAATCCTGCAAAACAACTAGAACCGAAACTTGATCAGTCCGGTAATGTGGAAGGGCAATTGGGGAAAGATCACGTCGTTACCGGCAAAGTCAGGATCGATAGCGGTCCAGTTCTTCTGGTCGGTGATGTTGTCCAGATTCAAGCGGACCTCCCAGCGGGACTTCCGATAGAAGATGGAGGCATTGATCACGTACTGGGCTGGTATCTTGAGATCGTAGCCATCGAGGGAATAGTTGGCACGCTGGGACCCTTGAATCTGCGGTCCAAAACTAAATCCAAAGCCGTTGTCAAACTCGTAGCTGGCGTAGGCATTGAGCAAGACGTGGGGAGTCGCGGCTTGGTGGACTCGGGTATAGGTCGGAGGATTGGCCCCGTTGTAGTTGGGTGAACCCTGGCCCGTACCGCTTCGTCCGTCTTGAATGAATCCGACGGGATAGCCATCGAGGTACGTCGTCGTCTGCTGATAGAAGCTTCCCCCATTCAGGAGCTTGTAGGCATCCTGGAATGTCGCATTCGCGTTGATGTGGAAATTTCGGTTCGGCTGATAGACCGTTTCAAATTCCAATCCTTTCAGATCAATCTTGGTGGGCGGTCCGACCAAGGCGGGACTGGCTTTGGTCTGTTTAAAGAGAGAAGCAGCCGCATAGACTTGGTTACCGAACAGGCTGACTTTATGTCCCACCTCAATGAGTTCGCTTTCAGCCGTCAGGGAAGTCTTGAGGCCGGCATTTCCAGCGGTCCCATCCACCCCACCGAAGTTGGCGCTGCCGGTAACAGCATCAACGAGATTGTAGGTCACGTAGGAAGTCTGCGTCGGCTCCCACTTGTAGAGACCAGAAACAAAGACGGAACTATCGATGAGGCTCTTGCTGGCGGCATACATGCCCCCGCGCGGAATAACCTTACCGCTGTTATCGATGATCTCGGGATTGGCCGTGTTTGCATCCAGCAAATCCGCCCGACCGCCAGCGACAACGCTGAACTTATCGAAAACAGCGATATCCCACTGAGTGAACAGGGCAGTGTCATACAAGTACGTGTCCTGAGTTCCCGAGCTCGGGAATGGATTTGCTCCAAATCCTGGATGGCCTGGAACATTATAGCCGCCACCGACCGACTGACCCGCAACAATACCCGGGATGTGAAACTGTTGGGCTTGCTTTGCAGGATCGGTAACGGAGAGATCGTACATGAAGAACGGCTCCGTCGAAAAATCCTGGTAGGACTTTAGCCGGGTGTACCGAAAATCAATTCCCGAAATGGTCTTGATAGGAAAGTCCTTCTTACCGGCGTCGATATCGAAATCGTAATGCAGTTCGGTTCGATTGTTCATCGTCCAGTTTTCCGGGACGTATTCGGTATAGCCGTAGTACTCGAGCTTGCTGCTGTTTAAGTACTCGAAGTAGCTGAGATTGACGATCTTGGCGTCATCATTGAGGTGATACGTTGAAATCAACTGCGTGTTGAACTTTTCACCCAACGCAGCATCTCCTGGGCTTGTCAACGAATCGTATCCGTAAATCTTGACCTTGCTGGCACTGTTGGTGTTTAGGACCCAATTGTACCCAAAATTCAAATTTGCAGGTCCGGCATTGTAGATGTGGTGATCGATGAGCTCCTGAGTCACACGGTTGATGCCAGTGACCTCGTTGAAGCGCGCATCGATGTATTGCGCGGTCAGGTCCAGCTCCAATTTGTCATTGGGACGCCAATCGAGCGCAGCAAAGACGTCATGGGTCCGGTCTTTGACATTTTGATAATAGCTGTCCCCCTGACGTTCGAGATAGCTCACCCGATAGGCCAGTTCCTTGGTAATGGGACCACCAAAATCGAGGGTGGCTTCAGGGTTTAAATAGGAAGCACCGCCAGGTACGTAGGTTCCCAGGCGAGTCGATACCTCCCCGTGGAATGCATCGAAGTAGGGTTGCTTGGTGACAAAATTGACATAACCGCCAGGACCTTCCCCTTGAGGACCAAAAACCGCCGAACCAGGTCCTTTCACGACATCAATCGCCTCGACTTGGTTAAAGCTGGGAAGGATCGAATCGCGACTGAAAAGCATCCGCTGGCCGTTCTGATAGATTTCCGCGAGGTCACCGCGGATGAGCGGCACGCCCGGTAATCCGTAGCGTTCGGGGGTGTAGGCACCCGGAACCAATTGACCCAGATCGGTCATTCGCGAAATGCCACGCTCTTCAACCTGCGCTTTGGTGATCAAGCTAACTGAACGGGGGGTATCAACGATGCTCCGATCGTCCCCTAGCACGGAATTGATCGGACGTGCGGTCGGAAGGATTGTCTCATTCAGCGCAAGTCCTTCCACCACCGTCTTCTCCATCGTCGATGGAGGAGCATTGGTGGCCGTGGTGCTGACCGGAGCATTGGTGGAGGATTGTGCTGAAACCGCCACAGCTGCGAGGACCGACGAACAGGCCACGCCGCCGAAGCGACCGCAAAAAACAGGAACCGAAGGTAGAAATCTCGACATGAAGTGATGGTTTTGGGTTAGGCGGACTGCCGCTGAATTTCTGGTAACCAAGCGGCGTGCCAACTTGTCCCCGAAACGAAATAATCAACGACAATCAGGTTCAGCGAAAGGCAAAAGCTCAAAATTGATTCTGACTCTATAACCACTTTTGCACCAATTGGTTAGGCGATAATTCTCAAGTTGAAAACAGCCGCCGAACGATGCATGAAAGGCGCATTTAATTCAACTTTCATGAACAGGTTTCATTTCAGAATATCGCCAACACGGGCTTAGCTGGCCTTCTACCCATGGTCGAAAAGCAACAGTTTGGTGAATAGTTCACGTCACGTTTTTCCGACGGAATTTGCAGCGGAATCGTGAATCGAAAGAAAAAGGCCCGACATTGAGCCAATCGATGGTACCGCCGGAAGGCTGAGCACGAAGCGGCAGCCGTCGTTGTCAAACGTTTTCTGCGTTAGCCCAAAACCACGAGCATCGGGCGAAAGAAACGCGAGCTTTCGTTCGCACTTCAGCTTTCCTTGATCATGGCACCGCTCGAACGATACCGACGAATTTGTGCCGCCATGGCGAGAATCCGCTTCGCAGCATCCGCCACGTCAACACCTCGGCTGTGGATATTGGAGATCAGGTTGCGATGGGCGTCCGTATGACCTGGGCGAGGTTGCCAGGCAAAATAAGCGCTTAAGCTTTCTGCCGTGGCCAGTCCCGGACGCTCACCAATCAACAGCACGACCACATCCGGTTCCAAGACCCTTCCAATTTCATTGATCACTCCGACCCGGCAATACCGCACACCAAATGGATGCCCCAGTCGCCAACCTTGATCGGCAGCCTGTTGGAGCAATATCGGCAATAATAGCGGAACCTGCTGGCGCACCGCCTCCGCCGACAGACCGTCCCCAATGACGACTTGAAGCTCCGCTCTTCGAGGGCATTGATGCTCTAGCTCGGATTCGACCGCGATGCTGAGTCGGCGGCCCCTATCCGGGCGAAGCAGATATTCGGACTTGGAGCGGGCCAGGGTCTGAATTTGGAAAAGCCCAAACTTGGTGATAAAGTCGGGGGTAAAGTCGTGGTCAAGATTGAATTCTCGCAGAACGGCATCCTGGGCGGCGGCATGGTCACGACGGAGTTCCAATTGTGTCTGGGTGCGATAGCTCGGTCCCGCCCGGCCCATGAGCACGCGCGCCGGAGTTGCCGCCCGGGCAAGTGCAAGGGTGGTTGCCCGGATACGGGTGGAATGATCCACATCTGAAGGAACAATTTCCAAGCAATAAAGAATTAAGATTAAGCCAGTAAACGTGGAAGGTCGGAAATCCAGAGATCGGAAGGCCCGCTATTGTCACTCAGGGCACCCTTTTGAAATATGCCTTGGCCTTCCAACCAACCGGCGAATTCTGGAGCTGGACGGCGCTTCAGCAATTGGCGGATTCCCAAGGCATCATGGTAGCTGGTGGACTGATAATTCAGCATGACGTCATCGCTACAGGGGACCCCCATGAAATAATTGCACCCCGCGCTTGCGAGAAGGACAAGGAGGTTGTCCGCAGAATTTTGGTCGGCGGCTGCGTGATTGGTGTAACAGACGTCCACACCCATGGGTAGCCCGAGCAATTTCCCCATAAAATGGTCCTCCAAACCCGCGCGGATAATTTGTCGCTCATCGAAAAGGTATTCAGGGCCGATGAAGCCGACTACGGAATTGACGAGAAAGGGATTCAACGTCCGGGCGATTCCATAGGCACGAGCTTCCAAGGTTAATTGATCGATTCCGTGATGCGCCTCAGCCGATAAAGCACTCCCTTGCCCAGTCTCAAAGTACATCACATCGGAGCCAACCCAGGCCACATCGTTTCGAGATTGATGCTGGTCGAGGACCCGTTGCCGACCTTCGCGAAGAAGATCCAGCGTGATGCCAAAACTGGCATTGGCGGCCTGCGTTCCAGCGATGGACTGAAAAAGCAAGTCCACTGGGGCGCCGGCGTCCAGCGCAGCCAATTGGGTCGTAATATGAGCCAGCACACAGGCCTGGGTCGGGATTCTGTAGCGAGAGATCAATCGATCGAGGACCCGCAAGATTCCGGCGACGGTTCCCGGGGAATCGCCGGCTGGATTGACGCCAATGACGGCATCGCCGCAGCCATAGCAGAGTCCGTCCAGTGTCGCGAAAAGGATACCCATCAAGTCATCCGAGGGATGATTGGGCTGGATGCGTATGGCGAGGACACCCTCCTCGCCGAGGGTATTGCGGCAGCGTGTGACCCGACGAAACCGATTGGCAGCAATGATGAGGTCTTTGTTGGACATCAGTTTTGCCGCAGCCGCAGCCATTTCTGGCGTCAAGGCGGCTCCCCACCGGACCAAATCGGCCTCGGTTGAACGATGGTCGAGTAATCGCTCACGCAATTCCCCGACCGACCAGGAGCGAATTTCGCCGAAAACCGCTGCGTCGTAGGTGGCCAAAATCAGACGCGAAACGTCGTCGTGGTCCGGGTCAAGAATCGGGTGAGCGAGAATCTCTCCCAGCGAGACATCGGAAAGCGCCCATTTTGCCGCAACTCGTTCGGATTCCGAACGAGCCGCGATTCCAGCCAACTGGTCTCCTGATTTCTCCTCGTTGGCCCGAGCGAACAGCTCGCGAAGATCGGCAAACGTAAACGTCTGACCGCGAAGGGTTGCCGAGTAGCCCATGCGGGCTAGTGAATCGGAGAAACGCCACCTAGGTCAACTTGAACGGTGGGGTTGGATTGAAGACGCTATTCGGCCTTGGCCAGATTGACCAATTTCAGAGCGCCGACACCACCTGGATTCCAGTTGGTAAATAGGATGTAAACCTCCTGCTTGGCTCCCTTGCCAGTGACATACCAGGCGGCGTCGTGCATGTGTTGGGCGTCGCTATAGCCCAGGTCTGACTTCGGATTAACGGTGCTGACGATCTGTTGGGTCTTCAGGTTGACGATGTAGATCGGACCTGGTGTTCCGTTCGGACCATCCAGGCAGGGAGCGAGCGCATAGTCGCCCCAAATGTCAGTATCACAAATGGTGCTTCCCGCAGGCAATCCACGGACATCGGTGACGTGGGTGGTTGCTCGGTCCCAGCGCTTGATCAGACCCTCCGGGCGAGCCGAGACCAGAAGGTTCTTGGTGCTGGGATCGAACGTGATTCCGTGCGGTGTACCGGACAGGGTCTTTCCGCCGTAAAATTTGCCAGTGAACTGGAATGGGCTCCGCGTGGCGGACATGAAATAGGCTTTGCCGTAGCCATCGGTAATCCAGATTTCATCGGGTCCGGCAAAAGCAGCATCCGTGGGAGCGTACCCTTTTTTATCCTCGTACGGTTGGACCGGAGGCAAACGGAGCGTTTCCGCATGCTGAAAACTGGTGTCGGTGAGATAGACTTCTCCGTCGACATTATCAGCGGCAACGACGAGCGGGAGCTGTCCGGGCCGGGGGTAAATATCGGCACCGTGGAGGTTGCCGTGGGAGAAGGCTGGATCGCCCTGGATGATCCATGATTGGGTGAGGTGGTTGCTGAATCCGATCCAACCGACGTTTTCGAGCCCCCAGTAGGCCAATTCGCGCTCTTTATCCACGATGATGGTTCCGTGCGCACCCTTGAGCTTGGGCTGGGCATCGGCGGGAACCGGGGTCAGCTCGGGAGCGGCAACAAAGGTCCAAAATCCGTGACCGCTGGTCTTGGTCCCCGGGGCCAGTTTAGCTGCTGCCGGAGCCGCAACCGGACCTTTCGTTTCCAAGGCAAATGGAAGCGGAGTCGATGTCGTAACGTCGTCGTGGGGCGCTCCGGTGTCGTGGGCCACGACGGAAAGGGAAACGCCGACCGTCAAGAGGCAGGACGCGAGTGAAAATGCGCGCGATTGAGCAAACATAGGGAAAATATTTGTTGAACTGTGGCGATTCAGAAGCCGCTTGAAAAGACCAAGTTCTGACTTTTGCCTTAATGCATGAACTGCCGAAGCAATTGAAGCATGCCCCCATCCGACGATTTTGAGACCATACCTGAAACACCGCGAACGATGACTTCCATGGCGATAGGCTGAAGATCGGCGGTGGTATTGAGGTTGGTGTAGACTCGATTGGTCATTCCAAAGCGAATCTCCTGATTTGCCGAGGCATTACGAAGGTCCACATACTCCAATTTGCCGAGGCTCAGGACCAGCCGATCAATTCCACCAAATTGGAGATTGGATGACAAATTGGTCAACGAGGAGGGATCAAAACCGGGGCCGGTGGCTCGTTCTCCGATGTCCACCAGATTCGTTCTTCCCTCCTTGTTCACCACCAGAGCCAAATCTGCCAAATTAACGCGAATCTCGCGCCATCGCACAGCCCCATTGGTGGCGGTCGGAGTTTTCTGCACGGCAAGAAATAATTCGGGGAGATCAAACCACGGGGTATCTCGGTAGCCTGGCGGGTCAAATAGTTTCAGGTCTCGAATTTCGACAGAACTATCCTGCATGTGCAGGTGGAACTCGCCCAGTTCGACACGGGCACCGGTTTGTTGAGCCAGGGCGACCGTCAAGGCACGGCCCATCAAGTAATCCATTTTCCAGATCACCACCGAAATCAGGACGACAATAAATACCACAACCGCGCCCACGATTCCAATGAGCCACCGCAACCACGTCTTCACAGCGGAATATCCTCCGGGCGAACCTCCAGACATTCATCCTGATCTTCCCAGACAATCGCCGGATAAGTTTCGAGCAATCGAGGGACGATTTCTTGGGCCGCGTCCGCGAGGAATCGTTCGGCCCGCTGGGCTGCTTCCTCAAAAGCCTGGTCGTAGTCGGCCACTTTGCATTGCTGGGTTTCGTCCCAATGAGCCACGCCATGGACCGGGCGGTATTCGGCTGACCAAGTTTCAATGACCGTCCGAATGAATTCCGGGAGATCGGCAAAATCACAACAGGTCTCGCCGCAATGTTGGCAAATGAGACCGTTTTCGGTCACGTCGCGGGTAAACAACGGTAGCAGTGGCGCTCGACAACAAGGTGCCGCCTCGTACCCAACCGGAATATTGACCAATCGTTGCTGCCAGACTTGACGTTCATGCGCCAATTGAGCCCCCAAACGATAGGCACCCACCAACGGATGGGACATTCGCCAAGCTTGACCATGCAGTTGCCCCAACGTCTGCGACAGCCATCGCGCCAAGCTCATATCGTCGAAAGCTCGAAATGGTTGGCCATACTCTCGCCATAAGCGGTCAATCGGCGATTCTTCCTTCGTTTCAGACACAGGCAAACCATAGTGGGTACCCGCAGACGTTCCAAAGGGAAAGGTTATGCCCGCAAGCGTTGTCGGGCTCGTGCCATCCCGGAACATCCCGGTCAATTCGCGCATTGCCGCTGCCGTTGGCCATGGGCAATCTTTCACCGATGAACCCAACGACGACTAACTCAGACCCAGGGCGAGGTTGGTGGCGACTCCTTTCTGGCTATCAATGGTTCGTCCTGATTGTGGCGGCCCTGGGATGGTTGCTGGATTGCCTGGACCAACAACTCTTCCTGCTGGCCCGAGTTCCGGCGATGAAGGAGTTGCTCCAGACCCCAGGCGGTGGTCCGCCTCGCCCCGATCAAGTCGCCGAGTTTGGAGCCTACACGACCTCGATTTTTTTGCTGGGATGGGCCTCTGGCGGCCTCGTTTTTGGCGTGGTGGGAGACCGATGGGGTCGAGCCCGGACCATGCTGTTGACCATCCTGTTGTACTCCGGGTTTACGGGGTTGAGCGCACTCTCAACCCATTTCTGGGACTTCGCCTTATATCGCTTTCTGACCGGATTGGGGGTCGGCGGAGAATTTGCGGTCGGGGTTACCTTGGTGGCGGAGGTCATGCCTGATGCAGCCCGACCCTATGCCCTCAGCCTGCTCCAAGCGCTTTCCACGGTTGGAAATATCGGCGCAGCCCTGATCAGCATGGGCTTTGGTCAATTGGAACGAGCGGGGCTGGTCGGCGGGGCGGAGAAATGGGCCGCGTGGCGATGGATGTTTGTCTTGGGCGCACTTCCCGCCCTGCTCCTGGTCTGGGTGCGACGCCGCTTGCGAGAACCGGACCGCTGGCTGGAGACCCGACGACAGGCGAAGGTTCCCGGACAACTGGGCGACTACGGAGCGCTGTTTGGGAATCCGCATTGGAAAATACCCGCCGCCCTTGCCGGAGGGGTTTTATTGGTCGGTGTCTTGATCGGCTTCCTTGGCCCCGCTGAATGGAACAAACGCTTAATCGTGACCGGTTTTGCCGGAGCGGCATTGGTCGCCGGCTTGGCCACCGTCTACGGAGGCGGTGCCGATACCCGGTACCGAAGACGGGCTGTCGTTGGGGTCTTGCTGGCCATGAGCGGAGTGATCGGTCTCTGGGGAATCGGCTTTTTCAGCTTCGATCTGGTTCGCTCGGTTTTGGAAAAGAAGTTTCGCGCCGATGGCATGGACCCCAAGCTCATTGGAGCCACGGTCACGCAATGGGTCGGGGTCACCTCCATCATGCAAAATCTGGGGGCGGCGCTCGGTATTTACTCCTTCGGCTTGCTGGCTCAAAAAGTTGGACGACGTCCGGCGTTTGCCGTCACCTTCATTGCTGCAGCCATTGCCACCGCCTCGGTCTTTTCGTTTTTCACCTCCCTGTCACAAATATTCTGGCTCATCCCACTCATGGGATTCTTTCAATTGGGGCTCTTTGGCGGTTACGCCATGTACCTCCCCGAACTCTTTCCAACCCGGTTACGCAGCACGGGCACGAGCTTTTGTTACAACGTCGGCCGTTTTGTCGCCGCCAGTGGACCCGCCGCTCTTGGGCAATTGACCGCCGTCGTATTCAAAGACCGTCCGGAACCGATGCGGGCCGCCGGGGTTTTTATGAGCCTGTTTTTCGTTCTGGGATTGGTCACACTTTGGTTTGCCCCAGAAACCAAGGGGGCACCATTGCCAGAAGAAGGCATGACACCTGGAGCCAAACCCAGTCCAACACGCTGAGCATGCAAATCGATCCAGAACAACTCAATACGCGGGATATGTACACGTGGATGGTCAACTCCGTCCTGCCGCGTCCCATCGCCTGGGTATCCACCCGATCGAATTCAGGTATCAACAATCTGGCCCCCTTCAGCTTTTTCAATGCCGTCTGTGCGCGTCCACCCACCTTGATGTTTTGTCCCTCACACGATCGCCACGGACGGCCCAAGGATACCTACCGAAATGTCGAGGAGACGCGGGAATTCGTGGTGAACATCGCTCCGTGGTCACTCTTGGGAGCGCTCAATGACACAGCCGCCAGCCTGCCACCCGAGGAAAGCGAGTTTGAACGATTTGATATTGAATCGGCACCGAGTGTTCGAGTGGCGGCTCCCCGAGTGGCGAAGGCGTCCATATCATTCGAGTGCACGTTGGATCGAATCATTGCCTTCAGCGAAGGCCCGGCGGCTGGTCACGCCGTCTTCGGTCGGATTGTCTGGGTGCATGTTGCCGACGATGTCCTGGGAGCGGATGGATGGCCGGACGTGCAAAGGGTGGACCCCATTGGCCGTCTTGGGGGAAATAATTATACGAGGCTTGGTGCGATCCAATCCCTGGAGAGGCCGCTGTGAGCAATAGATGCCTCGGTAATAGGACCTATTTCGGAACCCAGTGCACGAGACCCTAGCGCAGCAGATTTTTTCCATGAGCCAGACACCCTCTTTGATCGGTATTGAAATCGGCGGCACTAAACTCCAGATCGCGGTTGGTGATCGAAGCGGGCAGATTCACGAACTCTGTCCGATACCCGCCGACCGCGATGGCGGGGGCGAGGCGATTCGCCGTCAGATTGCGGAGGCGCTGCCTCCGTTGATTGCGCGCCATAAACCTTCAGCAATCGGAGTTGGTTTTGGTGGGCCGATCGATTGGAAGACCGGCGTGGTCTGTTGCTCCCACCAAGTGGTCGGTTGGCACGATTTTCCACTGGGAGCTTGGTTGAACGAGATTACCGGACTTCCGGTTATCGTCGATAATGACGCCAATACCGCAACCTTGGGAGAGGCTTTGTTCGGTGCTGGTCGCGGCCACGATCCGGTGTTTTGGATCAACATGGGCAGCGGGGTCGGCGGCGGATTGGTAAACGGCGGCAAGCTCTACCATGGAGCACGCCCTGGGGAGGCCGAAGTGGGTCACATCCGGCTGGATAAATCGGGTGTCCTCGTGGAGGACCGCTGCTCGGGATGGGCTCTCGATCGGCGAGTCCGCGAAGCGATTCAGGCGATGCCCACGGGCACTTTGGCAAGGCTGGTAGGCGACCAGGTTGGAGGTGAAGCGAGGCATCTTGGCGAGGCTTTGGCTGAAGGCGACCCGGTGGCCTCCGCCATCCTCAGTGAGTTGGCCGACAACGTCGGGTTTGCCTTGTCGCATGTGGTGCAATTGTTCCATCCCGAGCTGATCGTGGTGGGCGGCGGGGTGTCGCTTCTCGGCGAGCCGCTGAGGGCCGCAATTGCCGAAGCTTTGCCCCGTTACGTAATGGACTCGTTCCAACCGGGGCCCAAGGTGGTCTTGCCTGGACTGGGACAAAACTCGGTGCCAGTTGGTGCTCTGGCCCTAGCCGCCTCGCATCTCGACTCTCAATCGGCCCACCGCTAGCCTCGGCGCATGGAATCTTGGATTTCCGACTATCTACAAGCCCAACATCGGGCGCTCGACAGCATCAGCCCGGCACAACTGGCTCCGCTGATTGAAACCTTGAAAGACGCCCATCGCCACGACCGCCAGATTTTTGCCATCGGTAACGGCGGGTCTGCTTCCAATGCGTCCCATTTTGCGGTCGACCTGGGCAAAGGTGCCAGCGACGTGCTGAGCCGACGGTTTCGTGTCCTGTCGTTGACCGATAACGTGGGCTGGATTACCGCCTTGGGCAACGACTACAACTACGCCGATGTTTTCTGGCGCCAACTTTCGAACTACGCACGCCCGGGGGATGTCCTGATCGGCATCAGCGTCAGCGGCAATTCTCCCAATGTGGTCAAAGCGTTTGAATGGGCTTCGGAGCATCAACTGCGAACCATTGCCCTGGTCGGAGCCAAGCGCGGACGCATGGCGGAACTTGCCGAACAGGTGGTCACCGTCGGCGATACCCATTACGGACGGGTGGAAGATGTCCAAATGCATATCCTCCACATCCTCTGCTACGCTTTTTGGGAGCATCCAGAATGGGCGGTTTAGCCTCCCAATTTGAAGGCGTCCTTCCCGAAGAGTTTGTGCTGGACGTTTTTCGCCTTTGATCCATGCCCAATTCTGACCATATCCGCAACAAGCTCTCCCAGGTACCCCACAAACCGGGCGTTTACCTGATGAAGGACCGGCTGGGCACGGTCATTTATGTGGGAAAGGCGCGGGACCTGCGAAAACGGGTCTCCCAATACTTTCATCCGTCTCGTCGACAAGGTTGGGACCTTAAGCTCAACGCCTTGGTGGAGTCCATCCACGACCTGGACTGGCACGTGGTGAAAAGCGAACCAGAGTCGCTCCTGCTGGAAGGCCGCTTAATCAAAGACTTCAAGCCGCGCTTCAACATCGACTTCAAGGACGACAAGCGCTTTCTCCTGCTCAAAATCCACATTGATGACCCGATCCCACGCTTCACCTTGACCCGGCTTAGGAAAGACGATGGGGCTCAATATTTTGGCCCGTTCGCTCATTCGGGGGCGTTGCGCCGGACGTTGACCATGGTCCGGCGCAAATTTCACCTACGTGGATGCCGGGCCATGACCCCGACGGAAGCCGACTATAAGCACTGCCTTTACGGCAATCTCAAGCACTGCACCGCTCCCTGTGTCGGTAACATCAGCCAGGAGGACTATCGCATGCAGGTTCGTGCCGCCGTCGAATTCCTGGCGGGTCAGACCGAAGAAATGAAGGAAAGGCTGGAAGCAGAAATGCAAAAGGCGTCGGCCAATCTCGACTTTGAGACAGCCGCTGAATTGCGTGATGCGCTCGAAGACCTCAAGCGAACAACCCAGCGGACGGAAAAATTTGAAAGAATCCCGTACACCCTGCCCGTCGCCATTCGTCCGGAAGATGACTTGCGGGAATTGGCTGAAAAGCTGGGACTTCCAAATCCGCCGAAACGCATTGAGGGCTTCGACATCTCCAATATCAGCGGCACATTCGTGGTCTCATCGATGGTGAGCTTCTGGCAGGGTCGCCCCGATCGTTCGCAATATCGGCGCTTCCGCATGAAGACAGTTGTGGGGCAAAACGATTTTGCCTCCATGGCCGAAACGGTCCGCCGCCGCTATTCCCGGCTCAAGAAGGAGGCAACGACGACGTCACTGACTCCAGTTGAGATTGAAGCAGATGTAGATGACGTCGGAGAAGTGGAAAAAGCGGTAGGCTCTCCCGTTAAGTTGCCTGATTTGATCTTAATCGATGGCGGCAAGGGCCAATTGAATGCGGCTGTGGGCGAATTGGATAAACTGGGACTTTCGCACATTCCCGTGCTTGGCTTGGCCAAGGAATTTGAAGAAATCTACCGGCCCGGTTTAGGTGATCCCCTGCGATGGTCACTGGATAGCGGTGCTTTAAAGCTGTTACAGCGCGTCCGCGACGAATCCCACCGCTTTGCCAATACCTACAATGCCCAACTGCGTCTGAAACGGATCAGCGAGAGCATTCTGGACGAATTCCCGGGCATTGGAGACTCCCGTAAGCAGGCCTTACTAAAGAAATTTGGGTCGGTTGAACGTCTGCGACGGGCCACACCAGAGGCGATTGCCGAGGTTTCAGGTTTTGGCGGTGAAATGGCCGGTCGCTTGGTGGAATTTCTTCGCGTTCGGAGTGCGGCTTCATCCAATAACCCGGCCAAGCTGACCACGATAAACACACCGAAATCGGAAGCCGCGTAGCAAAAGGAGGTGGGCCGCTTTTTGTCGCTGGCCAAAACGTGTCGGCGACGTCCCAATGAGCCGATGCGATTTGCGATTTGCAGCGAAATTTTCAAGGACTGGGCCTTCGATCGGACCTGCGATTTCGTTCGCGAGGTCGGCTACGAAGCCATCGAGATAGCGCCCTTTCAATTCAAGCCGCTGGTTACGGACATATCGGCCATGGAACGCCAGCAACTCCGGCAGACCGCCGAGAATGCTGGTTTGATGATTTCCGCCATCCACTGGGTGCTCGCCTACACCGAGGGCTTCCACGTCACTCATCCCGAACGAGAGGTGCGGGTCCGCACCGGAGCATACTTGCAAGCCGTAGTCGATTTTTGTGCCGATCTCGGGGGCAAGTACGTCATCTTTGGTTCTCCCCGGCGTCGGGACCTACTTCCTGGCGTCACCCGGGAACAAGGGTGCGAATGGGCTTTGGAAAGCATTGCCCCGGCGGTCCTGCGCGGGACTGAACGCGGGGTCACATTCTGCCTGGAACCCTTGGGTCCCAACGAAAGCAATTTTCTCAACACCGCGGCCGAAGCCATTGAATTAGTCCGTCGACTGCCCTCGCCGCATTTCCAGATCATGCTTGACGTCAAGGCGCTGTCCACCGAGGCCAAGCCCATTGACGATGTCATCCGCGATGCTAGCGGCTACTTTAAATACCTGCACGTCAACGATCCAAATCTCAAGGGCCCCGGATTTGGATCGGTCGATTTTGTGCCGATTGGCAAGGCTTTGCGGGAGGTTGGCTACGACGGATTTGCCTCTGTGGAAGTGTTCAACTTCGACGAGGGACCGGAGTATATCGCTCGCAAAAGTCGCGAAAATCTGCGGCGTGACTGGGGGGAGTAAGGCAGGGGTGGAAAATTTGGCAATTCAACGGCAGAATCTATGTCGTTTCGTAAACAGGACACTAGATTGCTTTTTCCGAGATCGACGGATGCCGGGATTCCTTCACCGCCCACCAAATACCCAATCGGCGTGCCGCGCTAGCGTGCCTCAAGAGCAACTCGTGGTCGATGGCGTGCATGGCCCCCGTTTTGGGTGCCTTGCGTATGGTTGCCCATTCCTTATACCAAATCGCGGCATCGCGAATGGCTTCGAATAGAGTATAAGCCGGTTGCCAGCCCAGCAGGTTTCGCGCTTTTTCCCAGTTTAATGCCTGCGTTTGGAAAGGTTCCTGCCGGGGCACTCCCCCCTTCCATTGGGTATTTCCCCCCCATTCTTCGCAAATCTTGGTCGCCAGGAAAGCGTTCGCGATACCGCCCTGTTCATGCGGACCAAAGTTAAACGCCTCCCCATTGATCGGATTTTCTGCCATGCGAGCCACTTGCGTCATGTAACCCGCGATAATGTCCAAACCGTACGTATAGGGCCGAGTATAGGCAGGGGAGAATATTTCCGGCGAACCACCGGCGATGAGCGACTCAAAACAATCGACAAAAATGCGTCCTGCTCCGTTTGTCTGCGAAGAGGAATGATCGTCGCCGCCAACTAAAACATTCCCCGCACGGGCAACACCAAAATACTTGCCTGATTCGAGGAGGCAATCGCGATAGTCCTCAATGACTTGCTCAGCGCACGCCTTGGAGACCGCATAGGGGCCAGAAGAAAAGAGCGGGTCCGTTTCAACCCACTGGTCTTTTGATTTGGGACGATATACCTTGTCCGTCGTCACAAATAGACCGCGCTTTGCCCGCGAAGAAAGTCGGAATGCCTCGAGGACGGTGGCGGTCCCGAGTGTGTTTACCCGATAGGTCTCCAACGGCCGGACCTTGCAGTCGTGAACCAACGCCAAAGCCGCCAAATGGAAAAAACAATCATTCGCCGAGAGTAATTCTCCAATGAGGTCCAAGTCATTAACGTCGCCTTGAACGACGCGGATAGAATCCGAGAGGCCGGATAGTACGAAATTGGACGTAGGTGCGCCTAGGTGCAGGTCGATTCCCGTGACTATCGCCCCGGCAGCCTGTAACGCGAGGCAAAGCCAAGTTCCCTTGACACCGGTTGCACCCGTCACAAGAGCGTGCTTGCCTCGGTAATAGTCGCCGAACGTCGCTGTATCGGTCGGAATAGTTGGAGTCATCGAGAGAATGGTCCCACGAGCCATTCTATTCGGTCAATCGACACCTCTTAATCACGTTTTCTCTGGTTACCTCTATTCGGCCAATTGAAAAACCATGCAAGAGGCCGCCCGAGCGAAGCCGCGAAACAGTAAAGGTGGGTATTGGGGTGTGACGTTGGGGTGCCTGAACCTGTTCATTTCAAACGATTCGTGTCTGCGCAGGGCAAGGAATACTTCAGCGGCCTGACTAATAACCACCCCAGAGTTGACAAAAAACCCGTTTTTTTTCACTCTATAACAGGTTCGGGTTGCAGCACGTTTCTTCAGCGGGGTCCCCCACCCCCACCTCCTTGGCGTCTGCGGCCCGAACCGTGTATTCAATCTCCAATTCAAACCATTGTCGCAGAGGCATTTGGTTGATTCCAGCAGGAGGGGTAGTTTCCTGACCCGTTCAGAACATTTCTCTGTGAGGAGCAACTCGGAGCAAGGCAAAGAGCCATCATGGTGAGTTTTGGGAGCTTTGCCGGAGCTCGATTCGCGTTGGCAGGCTGGAACCGATTTATTCGAACCGAAGCCGAAGACGAATTCTTGATCAACGCCGACGCCCGCCAGACAAAGTACCCAAACGCCGTCCACGCGATCTTCACCCCCTTTCCTCCTTTCCCGTTGAGTTGGCGCTGGATGCTGAGGATATCGAATTCAGGATTGACATCGCGATTTGGATACTATAAGAAATTTCGCTATCAGATTCTAACCAAAGTGGACTGTTGTCCGCAGTCCAGAGAAAAAAAACATTGTCATGAAACTTCTTCGTCTGTTCACCACGATTCTCGCAACCGTCACCGCGTTTACCCGTTTGTCCGCCGATTCAATCGCCATTGCTGATCCCAGCTTTGAAGCGTTAACGGGTTCAGATCCGGCATTTTTTGATTCCGCGGGAAAACTCCGCCCATACCAAGGTTCGATTGGCGTAGGGGCACCACACGGTTCCAATGCGTTTAACTCTGCCGATCCCATCCCGGGTTGGGAAACCGGTTCATCGGCAGGAATCATAAATTATACGGGCACCCCGTTTTTCCCCAACGGAGTCCCTGATGGACAGAATGTCGCATGGATAAACGTTTCCGGGACGATCAGCCAAACCTTGACGACCACCTATCAACCCAATATCAGCTATGAGTTGGATGTTTCGGTTGGACGCCTTGTGGGCTTTGATTCTACCGGCTACCAAATCAGCCTCTATGCGGGCGCACAGCTCCTGGCAACTGATAATAATTCGATATCATTGACTCCAGGTGCTTTTTCGACCGCAACTGTGGCAACGATTGTTCCCGCCAATTCCCCTGCCGTGGGCCAGCCAATTGAAATCGTTCTTCAGGCCAAGGGCTTGGGCAATTCGGCTGCGCAAGTGGTCTTTGACAACGTCCAGTTGAAGGCAACCGCCGTCCCTGAACCCTCGACCCTCGCTCTGGCCGCGCTTGGATTCGCCGGATTAGTCTTTGCCTCCCGCAGATTCCGACGCTAGTTGGAGGATAGGTTATGGTTGTTGGCGGACATAAGTATGTCAGCCATGAGAAATTCGAACTGCAAAGTCCGAGATTGAAGTGCACAAGGCAATCGACAGAGCTCATTTTGGAAAAGAGCGTTGACGTCCATGGGTTTTGCGACTAAGTAGGTGTCCTTCGCAGGCGGGGGCGTAGCTCAATTGGTTAGAGCGCTGCCCTGTCACGGCAGAGGTTACGGGTTCGAGCCCCGCCGCTCCCGCCAATTCAATCGCGCAGCTTCGGAATCGTTCGGATCCGAAGCAGAAAAGCCAGTCACTGAACTCTGGCTGCATTCCCTAACGTGGCCGTTCCCAAAGCGCCAGAGGGCTGGCGCACTTCCCAGGCCGCAATAATGCGCGACAGCGTCTTGGACTGCGGTTGTCCTCTACCGCTTTTTGCCTCGCAATCCAAAGAGCACGGGAGTGAGCTCTGGCCACCGTCGAGTTCACGGTCGTTTCCAAAGCGCCAAAGGACTGGCGCACTCCACGACCTGGCGGACATCCCCTCGTTTCGGGCAACATATAACCTCCGTGACTCGTCGGTGTTCCCGAAAACATAAGCATCTCTGGGCTTCCGTTTGCCGTTTTCTCAAGACATCATCACGAAATTAACTCCTTTCGCCGGTTCGCTGCGTCCAGAGTTCAGTTCTTGAAGGTTTCGACATGGCTAGACAACCAAAACCGAAGGATGACGCATCCTCCGCCAATCTCGGCTTTGAGGCCAAGATGTGGCTCGCTGCCGACAAGTTGCGCAACAACATGGATGCGGCGGAGTACAAGCATGTCGTCCTCGGGCTGATTTTCCTCAAGTACATCTCCGACACTTTTGAGGAGCAG
>CAILNN010000386.1 GCA_903835555.1 uncultured Verrucomicrobiota bacterium | reverse complement strand
GGCGTAGCGCTTTGTGCAATCGGAGTCGCTGCCGTTGAACCGGAGCCCCCAAGGTAAACTCCAGACCGTTGAGTGGCCTGGGGCGTACCGCCCATGTCGGACGAGCCAAATCCACTCGCATCCACTCCTGTACTGAACCCTCCGGAATCGATTTGCCCCACTCCGCCGCCGCGCCGAATAATTGTCGGCCCCGAAGAGCTCGCAGGCTGAGAGGCAGGTGCTGCCGCTTGACCGACCGGTTGAGGAATCTGTCGCATGCCGGGAGGTCCAGCATTGGGAGGACCAGGGGTTCCGGGATTTCCACCGTTGCCTTTCCAGGCGTTGTCCTTGAAATTCAACGCCAACTCCTCAGTGCCATTTTGGACCCGCACAACCCGTTTACGGGCATCAATCTCCAGAAGGCGTATGCCATCTTGCATACCGTGGGCCTCGTCCAAAGTCAGGTACTTGGGCGGTTTGCCCGCGGCCTCAACTTGAACAAGATAGGCCTTCCGAATGCCGTTGATAACCGAAATTCCAGTCAAGAATAGATTGGAGGGAGGTGGAGGCACTGCGGTGGTGGCTTCAGGGGGCGGGGGGGGCGGCGGTGGCTTGATTCCGAACGCATTGCGCTTCGCAATGGCAAGAAATGGATCAATCGATGGGATGTCAGAGGTCGAAGCAACCCGCGACGGATTGTCCTCTCCGGGTTCGGCAGCTCCAAGCGCGAGACTGAGCAGCGCTACGGACCAAGACGCGAACGTTTTGGTGATCGCCCATCGTCGAAAAGAATGTAATCCAGACATCACAAGAACCTTTTTCACGCCGCTTCGGGCTCCAAAAAACCGGATCGTGCAACTCGGCTGTTCAGAAGAGCGCCCTTTGAGCGAACACCCCAGATTGCGTTTAGTTGCGGCTGGTTCTTCCTTGTTAGGCGTACTTTCGGCGGTAGACGGTAGGTTGTCATCTCATTTGTAACGAAAGTCATGGTCGGGCATGTTGAAGGCATGGGAGCTAATAGCAGACGATGGTTGAGCGAGGCTTCGGATGGACTATGCTACGACCGTTGACCGAATTTCTTGTCCAAATTCATTTGACAGTCACCGGTCGTAGTCGCGATAGTGGCGGTTCAACTTTGTTAGGCTTACGAATGGTATTCGTCAACAGTTGCTAGCGGTCCATACGGGTGGTCGGTTCATTCGGCTGGTCGGTTCATTCGCTTGGTTTCTACTGGCAGTGGTTGTTGCTACCAAGACCATTTTTCAGCCGTCGGAGTTGTAAAACAAAATGCGGGAGGGTGGTAGGCCTGTGCTGCGCTCGTGCGATGCCCATGCTCCACCCATTTGGACCGCGACAAAAATATGCCCAGTAAACGCTATAAACAAGCCCTCAAGCTTGTCGAAAATGGCAAGTCTTACACGCTGACCTCGGCGGTGGATTTGCTCGCCAAATTCCCCAAGGCTAAGTTCATCGAAGCCGTCGATATTGCCTTCAAATTGGGAGTAGACCCTAAGCAATCGGACCAGATGGTCCGTGGCACCTGCCCGCTGCCGCATGGTACCGGTAAGGTTGTTCGAGTGTTGGTTTTTACCAAGCCCGGTGCCCCCGCAGAAGCTGCCCGCGCCGCTGGCGCGGAGTTTGTTGGCTTCGACGACATGATCAAGAAGTGTCAGGAGGGGTGGGCTGACTTTGATGTTGCCATCGCCACTCCAGAGGCCATGACCGAAGTTCGTAAGCTCGGTAAAGTCCTGGGACCTCGTGGTTTGATGCCCAATCCAAAGACGGGCACGGTCACCGAAGATGTCGGCAAGGCGGTTCGCGAAGTTAAGGCCGGACGTGTTGAATTTAAAGTGGACAAGGGCGGCAATGTTCACGTGGCGGTCGGAAAAGCTAACTTTACCCCGCAACAACTGTTGGAGAACTCCCGAGCCGTTATCGAAACGGTGGTTCGGAGCCGCCCTTCCAGTGTCAAAGGTGTTTTCGTCCGATCCTGCACTGTTTCCCTGACCATGAGTCCTCCTGTCCGGTTGGACCTTCGTGAGTTCAATGCCAACTAATTTCTAGGAGACACGCCCATGCGCCCCGAAAAGAAAATCATTTCAGCTGAGTATACGTTGCGGCTCAAGAACTCACCGTTCTTTGTGGTGGTGGATTACCGCGGCATGTCGGTTGCCCAGTTCAGTGAATTGCGCAAACGCCTGCGTCCATCGGGAGCCGAGCTCCATGTAGTCAAAAACAACATTTTCCGCATTGCTGCTAAGGAAGCGGGATTGGCCGATCTGTCTGGCGTCCTCGCCGGGCAACTGGCTGTCGTTACCGGCAACAAGGATATCGCTGCCGCAGCTCTGGTCCTGAAAAAGTATCAGGGCGAAACCGAGAAGGCCAAACTCCAGTTTGGCTATCTGGGTAACCAACGACTGTCGCCCGAGGATGTCAAAGCGATTGCAGACCTTCCCCCGATTTCTGTGTTGCAGGGAAAACTTCTCGGATTGCTCCAAACTCCGGCTCAACGCGTTGTATCCATCCTCAACACCCCTGGAAGTCAGGTCGCACGGGTCCTCAAGGCCTATTCAGAAAAGGCGGCCTAACTCTCATCGTATCCTTTCCCGCGCCGTTCTGTCGAGACTGCGCGGGGAGTTAACCTATAAACAAAGAGTGAATCGTCGGACCGCAGGCCGCGGGCTAATGTGCAAGGGCTCTTACACAGACGAGACTATCTGACGTCATCGACAGAAAACGAAATACTATGGCTAATATCGAACAGTTGGTAGAAGAACTAAGCAAATTGACCGTCCTCGAAGCAGCCGCTTTGGTCAAGGCTCTTGAAACTAAGTGGGGCGTAACTGCTGCGGCACCGGTTGCGGTTGCTGCTGGTGGTGGAGCGCCAGCCGCTGCTGCGGCTGTTGAGGCGGCTCCTGTGAAGGATACCTTCGACGTGGTTTTGGTCTCGGTCCCCGCCGACAAGAAGATCGCTGTCATCAAAGCAATCCGCGAAGTCAAGGCTGGCTTGGGCTTGGCCGAAGCGAAGGCTCTTGCAGAAACTCCGAACAAGAACGTTCTGGAAGGTGCGCCCAAGGCCGATGCCGAAGCTGCCAAGAAGAAGCTGGAAGACGCTGGTGGCAAGGTCGAACTCAAATAGTCCATCGTCGGGTTCTTCAAGTCCAACTTGGGAATCCGGTTGGATGAATTGACTCGATGACACACCCTCGGAGCAGTGGATGATCACCATCCACTGCTCTTCAATGGTTTACGCAAAATTTGCCGAAAGTCACCCAACAGTTACCGTTACTCACTATCGCTAGGTTTGTAAGCCAGTAAGACGGGTCCGGTTGAATGGACGAGATTCATTCACCCGGCCTCGTCGTATTGTCTTCGGGACAAATCGAATCGCCGGCCATCACCGGCTTTCCAGTACAGGTCGCCATGCCAAATAAACTATCCGAGCGCATCAACTTCGGGAAGATCAAGGAGGTCATCTCCCCGCCCAATCTGATTGAAATCCAGTTGGATTCTTACCGTGAGTTCTTGCAGGCTGAAGTGTCCCCCTCGAAACGGAAAAATACGGGCCTGCAAGCCGTATTTACCGAAGTCTTCCCCATCGAGAGTTATGATGGAAAGACTGTTCTAGATTTCCATAGCTACGAAATACAAGACCCCAAGGTGGGGTGGCTCGAATGCCTGCGCGAGGGCCTCACCTTTGGCGCTCCCTTGTATGTCACCTTCTTGCTGAAAGAGGAGAAGGGAACCAAGGAGGAAAAGGTTTTCATGGGCGAGATTCCGCTCATGACTCCTCAAGGTACATTTGTCATCAATGGTGCCGAACGGGTCATCGTCAGCCAATTGCATCGTTCCCCCGGTTTGGCGTTTGAAGAAACGGTTCATCCAAACGGGAAGAAACTTTTCAGTTTCCGAATCATTCCCGATCGCGGCTCCTGGTATGAGGCCCAGTTCGATACCAACGATCTTCTCTACGTCTACCTCGACCGCAAGAAGCGCCGCCGCAAATTCCTGACCACTACTTTTTTCCGCGCCCTCGCTGTCATGGGTGAAGGCAAGGTCGATCCACTCAAGGTGGGTACTGACGCCGAAATCCTCGATATGTTCTATTCCATCGAGGAACTCGATCTAAAAGACGCCGAGAAGATCGAAGACATCCAGAACAAGGTGTTGAT
>CAILNN010000385.1 GCA_903835555.1 uncultured Verrucomicrobiota bacterium | reverse complement strand
CGGCTCCCGCTTCGTTGCTCGCTCCTCACAGACCACTGCGGGTATGCTCGTCGCTCGTCGCCTCGCGGGAGCCGAAAATCCCTCGCGGCAAACTGTAAGCTATTTGGGAAACACGACACCAGCACCGGCGACTACCAAGGAAGGTGGGCCTGCTGTCCCGGCGGCCCGGCCAGAGTCGTCGAGAATCAGTCGAAGATTTACTTCGAGGCTTGGGCGGGAGCAGCGGATGTGGGTAGGACCGCCGCTGGAGTGGCTAGACCAGCGATCGCTTGGCGGGCTCCGCGATAGGTTGTATCGGGCAGGACTCCCATCAGGACGGTTCCAACAACGGCAAAGATGATGGCCAGCTTGGTGGTGAAGCTGACGGGGACCGGAGATAAATCGGTGGTCGTGCTGGGCCAATAGACGGCCCGAAGGACGCCGAGGTAGTAGTAGAGTCCAACGACAACCCCAAAAACCGCCACGAGGAGGATAAACAGCACGAATGGCGACGAACCGGCTTGCACCGCCACGGCTTTTAGAATCATCAGTTTGCCAAAGAATCCAGCCAAAGGAGGAATACCGGCCAAGCTGACCAAGCCGATGGTCAATCCAGTCGCCAACCAGGGGGAGCGACGGGCCAGTCCACCGAAGACGGTAATGTCATCAGATTCCTGTTGACCCACCACGACCTGAATGGCGGCGAAGGCGGCCAGGACGGTAAAAATATAGCCTCCAAGATAAGCCAATACGGCGGAGCCTCCCGCCAGGCTGGCGGCACCAAAGCCCAAGAGCAGGTATCCGGCATTGGCGATGGAGCTGTAGCCCATCAGGCGTTTGACACTGCGCTGGGGAATCGCGCACAGGCTTCCGTACAGAATCGTCAGCGCGCCGATCGCCAGGAAGAGGTGGGATCTTGCGGCGGTCAATTCTGGGACGGCCCCGAAGGCCACCCGAGCCAGGAGAACAATACCGGCTGCTTTGGAACCGGTGGCTAGAAATGAAGTGGTGAGGGCCGGAGCACCTTGATAGACGTCCGGAGCCCAAATCTGAAAGGGAAAGGCGGCAATTTTAAACCCGAGACCAACGACTATGAGTAAAATGCCTGTCAAGAAAACGGGCGATTTGATCAGCGCACTTTGCGCAGCAGCGATTTGATAGAAGTTTGTGGTGTTGGCGGAACCGAAAACAAGCGCCATTCCAAACACCATAAAGCCCGATGCCAACGCCCCGAGAATGAGGTATTTCACCCCGGCTTCCAAGGACGCCAATCGATTGCGCTGAAAGCTAACCAGGATGTAAAAGGTAACGGTGATCAGTTCGAGGGCGACGAACATCAGCACAAAATCATTGGCCGAAGCGGCAAACAACATCCCGGTCAGTGCAAATAAGACCAAAGCGCAGTACTCCGCGTAGCCGTGGGTGGTATCGGCGGCGTCAACCGACATCAGAAGGACAATGAGACCGGCCAGTAGGAAGAACCCTTTGGCATAGCTCGACAGGGCGTCGGAAACAAACATTCCACCGAAGGCTGTGCCATCAGTGGGTGCCGCCGACCCGACGGCGTACACCAGCAGGACTCCCAAACCGGTCGCAGCGCCAATGCCCAAAAGCTTGCGAGAAGCGGCCGGCAACCACAAATCGAGGAGCAGGACCCCCAGACCCAATAGAGCGGTCAGGATTTCAACGGTGAGCAACGAATAATTCATCGCGGTATATGGGCAGTCAGGGAGGAAGACTTGGCGTCCAGGACCGGCACGGACTGGACCGTCGCGGCTTTCACCACCAAGCGAACTGCCGGTTCAATACGCTGGACCAGCGTATCGGGAGTGATTCCGAAGAAAATCAAGGGGATTAATAGCACAGCGTACGGGACCATGCGCCAGTAGAGCGCGATACCGGTACCGGCGTCGGAGGCCGATTCCAATTCGGTCGGTACCGGCCCATGAAGAAGCGAACCGATGGCGCGAAGCATGTAAACGCCGCCAATTAATAGTCCACCCCAGGCTGCCAGGACAACGGCCCAGGGGAAATGGTCCCATGCGCCAAATAAAACTCCCAATTCGCCGGGGAAATTAGCGAAACCGGGAAGGCCGCAACCGGCCATAAACGCCATGATGATCACGGCTCCCAGCGCAGGCATGGGACGTAAGAGTCCACCCAGCTTGTCGAGATTGGTCGTACCGGTGGACCGATTCAATTGGCCGACGATGGCATAATTAACAGCGGCGAGGAGTCCGTGAGCCACCAAAATTACGACGACGCCGGTAATGCCGGTTATGCTGACGCTGGCCAAACCGAGGAAGCAAAAGCCCATGTGGGCCAGACTTGAATTTCCAAGGAGAAGGGCCAAATCGCGCTGGCGAAGAGCCAACCAGCCGCAATAAAGGATGTTGCCCAGGCACAGAATGGCCAGGATGGGCATCCAAGTTCGGACTCCTTCTGGGAGCAGCGGAAGAGCAACCCGTATGAGGGCGTACAAACCGACCTTTTTTAGGACGCCAGCGTGCAGCATGGCGGTCGCTGGGGGAGCGGCAGCGTAGCCGGGAGCAGCCCAACTGTGAAAAGGCCAAAGCCCAACCAAGGTCCCAAAGCCGAAGAGGAACAGCGGAAAGAGGAGCTGTTGGGAAGACGCGGACAACGGGTGCTGGGAAACCCACGCCTGGAGGGTGACGATGTCCAAGGTGTTAGCGCCGGAAATCGCGTATAGGATTACCAAGCCGACCAGAGCAACCAAGGCCCCCAACGTCAGATAGAGCGCCATCTGATAGGTGGCGTAGAGTTTGTTTTCCCCGCGTCCCCAGATGCCCATCATCAGGAAGGTTGGAATCAGGGCCACCTCGTTAAAGAAATAGAGGAAGAAGAGGTCC
The DNA here is from genome assembly GCA_903835555.1 of uncultured Verrucomicrobiota bacterium. Lineage (GTDB taxonomy): Bacteria > Verrucomicrobiota > Verrucomicrobiia > Limisphaerales > UBA9464 > CAILNN01. The sequence goes on along the minus strand of CAILNN010000385.1, from coordinate 452 downwards.
AGGGAGAGAAAGGCCCCCATGGCCCCGCCGGACATGAGCAAGAGGCAGAGGTAAAACAACTTGGACTGGCGCTCGATATCCCATGAAACGCAAACGGCTGCAAAGGCAACCAAGCTGGTGAGCAAGGTCAGCCCGATATTGAGACCGTCGACCCCGAGATGATAATTGAAACCCGCCGCTGGAATCCATTGAGCCTCTTCGACCAATTGAAGGCCGCTGACTCCTGGTTCCATTGCTGAGAATACCGAGATGGCTTTCAGGACGGTCAGGCCGGTGAAAATGAGTGCGACGAGACGGAGGATGACCCGGTAATTGGCGGGAATCAGCAGAATCGCCACCACACCGGCGAACGGGAGAAGTAGAAGGGAGGTCAGCATGGGTCGGACGCCGAATTAAAGGGCAATCAAGATAATCAGGGCGACACCCCCGACGAAGAGAAAGGTGTAGGTTTG
>CAILNN010000384.1 GCA_903835555.1 uncultured Verrucomicrobiota bacterium | reverse complement strand
TCCCGCTCCAACGGAATACAGGCGGAAAACCAACGATTGGGATTGATCCACGGAGGAGTAATAGGGAAAATCAATTTCTCCCAACGTGAAGCTACCTCCTGCCAGGGAGATATGTTGCCCCAATTCGGCACCCGGGGTGACCGGTAACCCATACTTATACGACGGGTCCGTTTGCACGAGATAGCCAGCCCCGACTAAAACTGTCCGTACGAACTCCGACGAAGCTCCGCTGGACATGAGAGGCAAACCTCCCGACTGCAAAGGGACATCGGAGACCGAAAATTCAGCACGTGAAGCACCCGACCTACCACCTAAACGAGAGCCATTTCTTGTCGGCTGAGCAGGGTCTGTCAACCATGGAATCCTGGAACTTGCCGACGCCTTGGTTGTCCGCAGTTCGTCGGGAAACAAAACCTCGTAGCTATACGGACTAATCCGAATGGTTTCCTCCTCGCGGCTATGGATCGGTGACGTTGATTCAGGATGAATCTTGTCGAAATCCAGGTGATGAGTCGGAAGCGTCGCCGTTCCAGGCGATTCAACGGCAAGACACGGGAGAAACACGATTGCCGAAGCGAGTACCCCGGCGAATGGAAATTTCCCACACGTCAAACCGCGTGACAAAGAAAGTGATTGGCTAATCCGCGACATCCTATAGGTCTCCAGTTAGCGGTCAAAAAGGGTCAAAAAAGAGGTCTTAAGACAACGAGGTGCCCGCTATTAACTCGCGTCTCCTTCACCGTGAAGGCACCCCCCTCCTACGACTTGCGTAGTGATTACATGACGTCCGGAGAATGTCAATGAATATCCTCACTTCTCGAATCACCATCGCCAACCATGGTCGTCTCATCCGAACTTAACCAGATGACCTAGTTTTGACTGTATTGGCCACCGCGACCATAATCCAAATAATGCGCGTCCTGCGTCCAAAATCTCCCGACCGCGACCTCCAATTCGCTGAGCTGACGGCACCCTCCAGTTTGCTCGACCCACAGATTGAGTCTCGCACGCGGGAGATCGTCGAAGCCGTTCGTATTCGCGGTGATGCAGCGATCCTCGAATTGACTCATCGGTTTGATGGAGCGGTCATGACGTCCGACCAACTTGCTGTGACCACCTCGGAATTGATGCATGCGTCATTGCAGGCCGATGTTGAGCTACGAAGGTCGGTTGAAGACGCTCATTCGAATATCGCTGAATTTGCCAGAAACTCACTTCGCAAGAGCTGGCAGATGCGGAATGCGCATGGGGGATTGGTTGGCGAGAAATTTGACCCCTTTCAGCGGGTTGGAATTTATATTCCCGGCGGAACCGCGCCTTTGGTATCGACGGCATTGATGACGATTACCTTGGCAAAGATTGCTGGCTGTCCTGAAATCGTCGTTTGTACGCCGGCCCAGTCTACTGGCAATGCCAATGCAGCCCTGATTTATGCGGCCCGCTTTGCCGGTGCCACCGAAATCTACAAGGTCGGGGGTGCTCAGGCGATCGCCGCGATGGCCTATGGAACAAATACTATTCGCCCCGTCTCGAAGATTTTCGGGCCTGGAAACGCCTATGTGGTTGCAGCCAAACGCTTGGTTTACGGACAGGTCGCTATTGACCTGCTCCCGGGCCCAAGTGAGGTCTGCATATTGGCTGACGAAAGTGCTGAATCCGCCTGGATAGCGGCGGATATATTGGCTCAGGCAGAGCACGGTTCCGGTCACGAGCGAGTGTGGCTGGTAACTCCGTCAGCTCGCCTCCTCAAAGCGGTCGAAAAGCAGATTGAACGACGTCTCAAGACCCTGGCGCGACGCGAATCGATTGAAAAGGTCCTTCATGAAAATGGCTGGCTCATCCAGCTAAAAACGATCGAGGAAGCCATCGCCTTGGTCAATCGGCTGGCTCCCGAACATTGCGAAGTCATGACCGAGAATGCCAGTCGGGTGGCCGCCGGTATCGTCACTGCCGGTGCGATTTTTATCGGTGGCTATTCTCCCACTGTTGTGGGCGACTACGTCGCCGGCCCAAGTCACACACTTCCCACCGGCGGTGCCGCGCGGTCGTTTGGAGGCCTAACCGTCGACCAATTTCAGCGGCGAACCAGTATCGTTGAGTACTCCCGCACAGCCCTTAAGAAAGCTCGGGCGTCCATTGCTCATTTTGCCGCCCTTGAAGGCTTGGACGCCCATGGTGCATCAGCTACCGTGAGACTCGACGGTTAGCAAAACTCCGAATCCTGCAACGCATTTTCGTTGGCTTGTCCAGTCAATCCTCTAAATCTGTCACGTTAATTACGCCTTATGAATGACTCTTCTCAATTGGACGAACTATTGGCCTC
>CAILNN010000382.1 GCA_903835555.1 uncultured Verrucomicrobiota bacterium | reverse complement strand
GGCGGATGCCGATGGGCAACATGTTGACAAAAAATCCGACCAATGGTTCCAGTTCAGGAAGGATTCGCCCGGCTGTGGGAGTCCCAATGACGAATCTGTCCTGCCCGGAATGGTGGCTCAGTACTTCGGCGAATAGGGTAAGCAAAACCGAAAAAAGCGTCGCGTTCTTTGCTTCTCCAACGGATATTAATTCGGACACCTGCTTGGCACCCCAACGATGCGTGAATTCCCCTAGCGTTCGTCCCAGGTCGGGAGATCGGAGTCGGATTGTCGAAAGATCTAAGTGAAAAGAAATATCCGTGAGATATTGACCCCAAAGCGGCAGCCGTTTCGAAAACCATTCAGGTGTTAGTTTGGTCCGTTGCCAGAGGCTGAAGTCTGCATATTGAATCGGCAGTTCGGGCAAGGTGCTGGGACTGCCGTCGCGGCAGGAAATATAAAGAGCCGCAAGTTCAGAATCGAGAACGCCCTCGGACCACCCGTCCGAAACGATATGATGACTGATTCGCAGCAAGATATGGTAATTCTCCGGTCCTTTGAAGAGTAAAAACCGAATCAATGGGCCTCGGTTCAAGTCGAAAGGTACCATGCCTTCCCGTTCGGCAACCCGGGACACCTCCGAATTGAACTCTTCCATGGACAAGGGACCCAAGTCGACCATTTGAAGGGACTCGAGAGGTTCGCGGTCTGCGATTTGGACTGGCTCCGATTCCCCAGACTCAAATCGTGTGCGAAGGATTTCGTGTCGGCATACCAAGGCATGCAATGCCCTCTTTAGAGCGGTTATATCCAGAGGCCCGGTCAGTCCTAGGAAGCGAAGGAGGTTGTATTCGGGACTGCCATCCTTCATTTGATCCACAAGCCATAGGTCGCCCTGGTTGAGGGAAAGCGGGACGAATTCACGGCGTGGTTGACGTCGAATTCTCTCGACTGAAACGCCTGCTTGATTGATTCGACGCGCCAATTCTGCCGGTGTGGGTGCTTCAAATATAAGCCGCACCGTCGGTTCACCGCCTAAAGTGCTCTTGAGTCTTCCAATCAGACGCACTGCTAGCAGGGAATTTCCGCCGAGCCGGAAAAAGTGGTCGGTACGACCCACAGTTTCCAATCCCAGAATTGCGGCGAAGATTCGACAGACATCCGCCTCCTTTGGTGTCCTGGGAGGTTCATACTTCAATGGCTCCCGTTGGGGAGCCGGTAGAGCCTTCCGGTCCAGCTTACCGTTCGGCGTCAAAGGAAGGGAATCGAGCACCACCCAGCCAGAGGGAACCATGTAATCCGGCAGCTTGTTCTCAAGTGCCGACCGGACGAATTCGAGATGAATTGTCTTGCCAGGGGATGGAACTAGGTACGCAACCAATTCAACAAGTTCTGTCTCCCTGCGCCGATCGATAACTGCGCACTGACCGATCCCATCTAGTCCGAGCAATTCGCTGGTGATTTCTCCCAACTCGATCCGATAACCGCGAATCTTGACCTGATTATCGCTGCGTCCAAGATACTCCAGATCACCAGAAGCAAGGTACCGCCCCAAATCGCCAGAACGATAAATACGTGCAGATGAATTGCTTCCAAACGGGTCGGGCAAAAAACGTGCCAAAGTTAACTCTGGACGTCTTAAATAGCCGCGCGCCACTCCCTCGCCTCCGACATAGATTTCCCCTATTACCCCGATTGGTGCTGGTCGAGCGGAGTCATCAAGAACGTAAACCTGCCATCCTGGAATCGGTTTACCAATCAGACTCTTGCCACTTTCGAGATCATGGCGGTGAATTCTCCGATAGGTGACATGGACGGTTGTCTCGGTGATTCCGTACATGTTTATTAATCGAGGATTTTCATCGCCGTGACGTTCGACCCATGGTAGCAGCATTTTTAGGTCAAGGACCTCTCCGCCAAAAATAACCCATTTCAACGAGAGATCGGCTGCGGATCCGAATTCCTCTTCCCATTGAATCAACTGACGAAAGGCGGATGGAGTTTGATTTAGGACCGTTACCCTGCAGACCTTGAGTAGCTCGCGGAAGATCGCCGGCGTACGGCTTGCCTCGAAACTAACGATGACCAATCGACCTCCGTGCAAGAGGGCACCCCATATTTCCCAGACTGAAAAATCAAAAGCCAGCGAATGAAAAAACGTCCAGGTATCAGACTTATTAAAGTGAAACCAGCAACCGGTGCCTTGGAGCAGTCGGATGACGTTGCGATGGACAACCTCCGTTCCTTTTGGACGGCCTGTGGAACCGGACGTGTAGATCACATAGGCCAAATTTGACTCAGAAGAGCGGGCCTCTGGATTCTGTTGTGAATGGCGGGCGATGTCTTCCCATTGGGTATCGATAAAAAGGCATTCCGATCTAGCCTCGGGCAGTTGATTCGAAAGGGTCTGCTGGGTGATGACCAATCGCGCATCAGCGTCTCCCACGATGTGCTCCAGGCGTTCTCGCGGATAGACCGGGTCCAAGGGAAGGTACGCGCCACCGGATTTCAGGATTCCCAACAGCGCCACGATCATCTCTGTCGAACGCCGGAGAAAAACGGCAACCAAGACTTCCGGCCCCACTCCGCGCTCAATAAGATAGTGTGCCAATTGATTGGCACGGCGATTGAGTTCGGCGTAGGTGATATGTAGCGGGTGTGTCAAATCATCTCCGGGTTCGATCAAGGCAACGGCTTCTGGAGATAAGCCAACCATTGCTTCAAACCACTCATGAAGAGTTGGAGCTCGGGCGGGGGCGATTGGATGCACCTCGGCGATTGGAAGCTCGTTCAAATTCATACCCAACGATTCGCCGCTTGGGGCGGTTCTGGCGATAGTGGATTGAGACATAGTGGAGATGAACGGTTGAGACGGAGCCAAATCGTAATAAATTAAATTCCACCAAATAAATGGAGTTTTTCTTGGTTCCGTTCGCTCGTCATGTTCATTGATTTCGTGACACTACTTTTCTACTCCCGCGATTGTTTGATGCGCTCGACCGTCGATGGAGTCGCTTGTCTAGACAGAATCTCTATTGGCAGCAATCGTTTTGTGGTACAACCGATGACGCACTCTGTGAAAGAAGTAGGTTGGCGTCCTAGCCGGGGTAGGAACATTTCGGATTGGGTCCCAAGAATCCTACTTTTTGGTCAAGCCATCGCGAAGATTTCACTCCGGACGACTCAGGAAATCCAAGCTATCGCCCTTGGAACACGCTCTACTACTGCCTCATTTATACAGGAAAACCGACAGCGAAATCAAGTCCGAACGGGTTCGGGAAATGATATTCCACACCTCTACTTTTGTAAAGGGCTGACCGCCCATCGCCTTCGGATCGTGGATATCCTAAGCCAACCAAGCAGGGTCACCCGACAAAAACAACAACACTCAGCAATTAATGTATTGCAATAAAATCCGGCATATGCATGAAGCGGATGTCGAGGATCCGCCAAGGCGACCCAAACGTTGATGTCGGGGATGTCCATCCCCTGAGCGTTCGGTATCGGTGCCTCATTCCCGGTCGGCAAGTAGGGAGTGTATGTCTCGATTGCACAATCCCGGAATCAAGGTTCCATTGGGCAAACGATTGACACAGCCACATGCCGACTCCGAGAACCGGAGCATCATCCTGGCTAGAATCTGCGGTTCCTCCCCTAGTGTCGTGTTTCCGATACCGCTTGCGGCAAACTGTAAGCTATTTCGGAAACACGACACTAGAGCCTTGAAGCTGTTTATCCGCAGACTCTGGACGGCGGGGCGCTTCGTACTATAGTTACCTCATGTTTGATTCCAATCCGGTATTGAATGAACGCACGTTCAGCGGCCTGTCGCGGTCGTCGGCTGACGTGATGACGATGGACGGTACAGTCAACAAGAGTGGCCTCTTGGTGCTCGGCGCGATGCTGACTGCGGCTTTGTCCTGGAACGCCACTCTCGCCAACCCGGCGGCCGGTGGTGGATTGGCCATTCTCGGTTTTATCGTGGGATTGGTGGCATCGCTGATTTTGGTCTTCAAGCAGTCGTGGGCACCCGTCCTGGCTCCGGTCTATGCACTGGCTGAGGGCTGTCTTCTCGGTGCTATCTCCTCCTTTTTCAATGCCAAGTACCAGGGCATCGCGTTTCAAGCGGCCGGGCTGACTTTGGGAGTTCTGGGCGTCATGCTGGTGCTCTATCGCACCGGGGTTTTGCGGGCGACAGAGAAGTTCGTCACCATCCTGATGGCGGCCACTGGTGCCATTGCGTTGCTATATCTCGTGAACATGGTGATGGGCTTTTTCGGTACGCGGATTCCGATGATTCACGAATCCGGGCCAGTCGGTATCGGCTTCAGTCTGATTGTCGTGACGATAGCCTCCCTCAATCTGATCATGGACTTCGCCATGATTGAATCGGGGGTGCGCCGAGGCGCTCCCAAGTACATGGAATGGTACGCTGGCTTCAGCCTGCTGGTGACCCTTGTTTGGGTGTACTTGGAGATGCTCAGGCTGCTCAGCAAATTGAGTAACAACCGCCGCTAACGATAACGAAGCAGTCTCGACTTCAGTCCGTTGGGAACCTAAGGAAGCTCATCCCAGTGGGATGAGCTTTTTGTTTCAGGTTGAATGGGAATCAGTTGGGAACCCAACCTTTGCCAGGGACGAATTCGCGGCTGCCCGATGAGGACGAACATCCGACGAAGGCTCCACTCAAGGCGAGCACGGTCAACAGTAGTAAGAGACGACGTTTCATCCCTTTCAATCTAATCGGGTTTGCCCTCGGCTCAAGCCTGTTACACTTTTGTCGCTCGGCCATGCCACGCAGTTCACCATCTCTCAAAGGGCAACTTCTCCTCGACGGAGGAGCACTCCGGGGTAGCTGCTTTCATCGGAGCGTGGTTCTGGTCTGTGAGCACAATGCCGAGGGGGCATTTGGCGTTGTCCTCAATAAACCAACGGAAATCCTATTGGATAGCCTGATCGATGAATTCCTGCCGGCTAGGCTTGCCACGGAGTTCGTCTACGGCGGCGGGCCGGTTGCTCCCGAGGCTCTTTGCTTTTTGTTTGGCCAGACTAGCTCGGGAAACAAGGGGGTTTTAGAGAATTTGGCTTTAGGACATGATTTTGGTGACTTGATTAGCAAGGCATCTGAATGGGATGCGAGCCACCCGATTCGCGTGTTTCAAGGCTATTCGGGCTGGGCACCCGGCCAGTTGGATGCCGAAATGGAACGCGGTGCCTGGATTGCGCACCCGGCTTCCACGGAGCTCATCTTCTTTGCCAAGCCCTCTGAACTTTGGCGGCATATTCTGCGACTGCGAACGGGTTGGCGGTACCGGATGCTGGCCGAAAGCCCGGATGACTTGTCCAGAAATTAGATCGGGTTCAGCGGTTTCCTCTTGGTCTCATCCGCGAAGGCCCCATGTGATCGTAAGCGATTTCCATCCAGTGATATTTAAAACAAGTGTACGTTCCAATCGTCAGGCCCCGGTACCGAGTGCGTCTGGTATGGGCCCAGGGCTCCTCTGTTTCGCCGTCGTGCAGGAGTTTCAGCCCTTTTTCCGTCTTTGGCAGAAGAATGGAGGCCAATTGACGGCTTTTGAATGGCCGGGTCCGAGAAATTTTCAGGGCAAGGGATGGTTTGAACCGGGTTTGGTGGTCATTGTCACCGGCATGGGCGCGCGCAACGCTGAGGAGGTCGGTCGGCAGGCGTTGCTTCGGTGGAAGCCCTCCTGGCTGGTCACATCTGGATTTGCCGGTGGTTTGAATGGAGATTGGCCCCGGGGACGCCTGATCGTGAGCGCCGATCTGACCTTTTCGTGGCAATCGCATTTCTTAAACGCCGGTTTTTGCCCCGGAAGGTTAACCTGTGAACCGCGGATTGCCGCTAGTCGTGAGGATAAGGCAGCCATAGCTGCGCGGGTAAAGGCCGACGCAGTCGAGATGGAATCGGCGGTTCTTCACCGCCTAGCCATTGAACAGGGTATTCCGAGCCTCACCGCCCGAGTCATTTCGGATGATTGGCAGGAGGACCTGCCGCTGGATTTTGGAGCGTTGCTGAATGATCGGCAACGGATCGATCCGACGCGTCTGGCCCTAGCCTTGGCGCGGCAACCGAACAAAATACCGTCGCTGGCGGCATTTGGTCGGCGTACACACGTATCGGCCCAAGTCTTGGCGACCGCGCTGGTGCGTGCTTTGACAGACCTGAGAAAGAGCGCCCTTTCGGATAGGAATGGGCGGGAGTAGGTTCCCAATTACTGACCTTGTGGAAGAGTGGTGGCCCTGATGGAGTAAAAAACGAGGCAAAAAACCGCGCTTCCCTTCTTTTCATTCCCTTTGGGCCACCTTTTTCATTTTTTCAAGTGCACTATCGGGTCTAGCCGATAAGGCGCAATGCCGCCTCGGCCATCTTGGGGCCGGTGAGGCCGTACTTCTGGTAGAGCTCCTCAGCGAGGTAGGCGGATTGGCCGAATTCGCCAGGAATTCCCAAGGTAATGATCCGGTGGGGTTCGCCTGTTTGGGAGAGCGCATGGCTTAGTTGAGCCCCCATCCCACCGACAATCTGATGGTCCTCAATAGTCACCAGTCGTCCGCCTGCGCGGCGCACCGCCGGAGCAATGGTATCGAGGTCGGGTCGATTAATAAACGGAGCGTTGATCACGGTTGCCGATTTGCCATGGGTGGCCAAAATTTTGGCAGCTTCCAAGCATTTGCTAAAAAGCGGGCCACTGCCCACGAGAACGACATCATCACCTTCTTCGATCACTTGGGCCTTAAGCCATTCGAAACGGCTGTTTTCGACCCAACGCAGCGGGTAATTTTCACGACCGACAAAGAAGATGAAGCTTTCGCCATCACGCCCCGCCAAACGTTCGTCAGCAATATGATGGATGGCGGCATGGATGAAGGCCTCGGCTTCATCGGAGCAGCTTGGGGAGACGACGATGGTGTGGGGAATGGAACTGATGGCGGCGAAGTAAGTGGTCGCTTGGTGTGAGGCACCATCCGCAGCGTCCTGAAATCCCACATGTGAGAAAATAGCGATGACCGGAGCTTGAGACAGGGCGGCCATGGTGAGGGGTAGATTCCCCTTCGTAACGCCGAATTGGCCGAAGGTATCCACAATGGGAATGAACCCGGCTTTGCTAAGGCCAGCCCCGACACTCACCATGTTAGCCTCAGCAATCCCGACTTCAACGAAACGACCGGTGGCCTTTTGGAATGGACTGATCCCGGTGGAGCCTTGGACGTCCGAGGAGACGGAATAAACGGGCAGCCCCTCCTGAGCGGCGCGGATGGCACCCTTGGCGAGTCCCGCCTGAACCTTGTCTTTCTTGACCGCAGGAACCGGGGCGGCGGCTGGAGCAGCAGCGGCCTTGGCCTTTTTTTCGGCTTCCTTGCGCTCCCAATCGGCACGAAGGCTTTGTCCCCAGGCAACCAATTCGGCAGGCGCTTGGTCTCCCGTGTAGAGCTCGGTCAGCCAGTCCAGGATTTTCTCGCCGTTGGCCAGCGGGAATCCATGGCCTCCAGCAGAATTGGTTTCCGTAGCCTTGATGCCGAAGCCTTTGACCGTCTTGAGCCAAAGACAAACTGGACGATGCGGATTTGACCTGGCTTCTGACAAAGCAGCCTCAACGGCGCGAACGACATCAACGATTTGATTGCCGTGCTGGACCCGAATGACGTTCCAACCCAAGACTTCAAGCGCCTCGAAGGTGGGTTGCATCGAAAAAGAGTCCTGAGTAATGCGCCCAGATAGTTTGGTGTCGTTGTCCGACAAGACGAGGACAAAAGGATTCATAAGGCCCTTGCCAGCCAACCCTGGAATAGCGGCAAAAGCTTCGCGAGCTTCGCCTTCCATCGCGGCTCCATCGCTCAAGAGGCAGATGGTCACGCGGTCACGAGCAGCGACGTGATCGGCGAACGCCAAGCCTTGAGCGACTGGCAGAGATGAGCTCAACGGACCATTGGAAACGAGGACGCCTTCCGGATTGAGATGGGATTCACCGTGACCGGTCAGTTTAGAGTGAATGCTGCGGAAGCCTTTGAGGGTTTCGAAGTTGGTGCTATCAAAGCCGTAAAGGGCGCGGATAGCATAAATGCCATTCTCGCAGTGCCCGGCGTCATTGACGAAATTATACGCCTCGTGCCATGGGCGCGTGGTCTCGCTGAACATCGTAGCGTGCACAGCTGCACTGACCTCAGCGAAAGCGGCAGGTCCACCCCAGTGGCATGCGGCCCCACCGACGACAGCATGGACATCCATCAGGGCCACCAAGGCGCGTATCGCACGGGGATCGGCCACGGTCACCGGCAACCCAGAGGTACCCGTCACAGTCACAGAGTACTTTGGGGGGGACGATGGGGTGGGAGCCAGCTTTGACCGGAGGGCTAGGGGGCGGAGGGGTGGAAGTTCAACTTTGGCGACGGGAGTCGTATCAGCAGCCATGGCGCGAAATAGGTTGGGGGTAACAAGCGATCGAAAAAATCCGACGACGCAGACCAGTTATCGTTACGGGGAGGCGAGGCAAAGGAAAGCGTCAAAATGCGTAATGACACCAACGGAACGGCACCGTAACGCAAATGGGTACAAGCCGCTCCTTAAAAACCTGGCCTAGCGAACCGGAATCCGCTCCACCATGTCTTGACGCAACCAACCCGTGCGATTCGAATTCAGATCGCGGACTAAAAACCAATCCGATCGGACGTCTTCAACGTGCAATTCGATTCCCTCTGGCAGATTGATAATCGATTTCGCTTCAGGGAAAGGGCTTTGCCTCAAGGCGGCATCCGGGCGCACGACGACCAAATCGGGTTCCTGGTATCGAAGGATGGCGGCACGTGCAACAAACCCACCCAAACCCAATGCCAAAAGCCCCGCACCCCAAGCGTATCCGTGAAGAACTGAGGCGGCACGAGGATTTAAGCGGCTGAGCCCCCAGAAACCGCCAGCGAGCCAGACGGCCCCTAGAGGTAGAAAGGCCCACTCATTGAGAGTCAGAGTTGGGCCTTCACCCCCTTCGATTCCCCCCGATTTGGAAATCTTCCCACGGGCCAAACGCAAATTGGCTTGAATCTCGGCATCCCGGGGAGCGAGCCGGTCGGCCCTGCGAAAATGAGCGATGGCCTGCCCCATCTGCCCGCTTTGATAATAGGCCAAGCCCAAGTTGTTCTCCAATGCCGGGCTTGTGCCTTGTCGAAGGAGACGATGGTATTGCTCAATGGCATCCGAGTACTTGCTCTGGGCAAGCGCACGATTGGCTTGATCAAAGTCAGCCTGAGGATCTGCCGCTAATCGGTGAAAAAGACCGACGGCCATCAGAAAACGAACCCAAATTCTCCAGGTTTGAAGAGTCATTTTTTCTCCAAGGTTCGGAGTGTGGAAATCATACGCCGATGCTCACCCGCCATGCGCCGCAAGTCCCCGACGGATACGCCGCCGGCAAATCGGGCCATGGACGCGGCATGGAAAAGGACATGCAATTGAGCGGCGGCCTCGCCGTCCAATCCCCGGGGAATCAAGGCGGAGTCGATGACGTCTTCGGTAAAGGCCCCACCCGATTGCCCCAAGACCAAGCCGATCTGTTCCTGCAACGCCCGGTGTCCGGCCTCATAGAAGTCAATGGTACGTCCGTCAGTGGCACTGCGGTCCATTTCGGCCAATGCAGTGTCGATCGATGCCCGGCGTCCAGACAAAAGCTCTGATGACCGATCGCGAGGGCGACGCTGCCACCATCCAACGGCCAGGACAAGAACCGCAGCCGTCGGTGGGAGGGCCAGCCCTCCGTAATACCAAGCGTGGGTCAAAATCGGCGGAGACCAAGCCACCAACGGACCCAAATCCGGCTTCAGGGGGCGAAGGTCGGTATTGGGATTGACGGGCGGCGGGTTGGTTCCCGACAAAGCGGCGGGTGACGGACCACCCGGAATGGCTGCATTGGGATTGGCGCGAACCGTGAGCGGCAGCGTTCTAGCTTCGGCTAGGCCGTATTGGCGGGAGGAGGGGTCCCAATAAGCCAGAGGCGGCAGGCTCAATTCCTTCAGATTGGTGCGCTCCGGAACCAAGACTTCCTCGAATGTTTTAACTCCTTCCAAGCCCAGAACATCAGACGCCTCAAACATGTTCGTCCCTGGATAGGTCTGGAATCCGGAATCCCCGGGCAACGGAGGCAGACTTAGGCCATCAAAACTACCCCGCCCGGTGATACGCACCTTCACGGTAATCGGATCGCCAACACTGACATTGGTCGGGCTGGCGGATATCTCCATGCGAAAACGTCCGACCGCACCGGCAAATTGAGGGGGACGCCCTTTGCTTGGAGGGAGAATCACGTGAAGATGAGCGGGTGCCGATTGAAAATTGATCTGTCGCTGTTCGCCTCCGCCTCCGAAAAACTGATTGAACAATGGATCATCAAAGGGTCCCGAGCGGCGACGACGACTTTGAAAGGTATAAATAGTCGGAAACTCAGCCGGACCCAAATCCAGATCGCCTGACTTAACTGCGGTGATAGCCATGTTCCATCGAGCGACAGACATCGGTTCGCCAGCAATCGTTTCTGAACCGCCTTCAGGACCACTTTGGCGTCCGCGAAGAAATCCATCCATCTTAATTGAGGGCGGTTCCTGGCGTGCGGGTGCATGCCGAAATTGAAAACGGACGGTGACAGGGATGGTTTCACCGACATAAAGTTCCGATTTGGGAACTTCAAGGGATAGAGTCCCAATCTGGGAGGAATCAAAACCTTGGCCTACTTTCAATGTCAGCGGACGGCTGGTCAGTTTCTGATTATCCACGGTCACCGTCAAAGCAGGAATGACCACGGTTCCTTGAACCTTGGGGGTGACGGTATACCGATGAATGATGGAGGTTGACTGCACCCCATTGATAATGCTGATGCTTTGTGACTGGCCAGCGTACTGGGTGATTGCGTTTTCAATGGGAGGAAGGGTCGGAGGAGACACCTGCCCACAGTCGGAAAAAATCAACTGAAGAACGGCGGAATCGCCGGCGGCAACACCGTCCGGGGACTCAAATTGGGCTGTGAAACTTTGCGCCCAACCCGCCATCTGGAACCAGCAGAGGACCAAAAAACACGCGTGACGTAGGCGCAGGCAACGGGAGGTCATGGAAGGGATCACCATGGGCGGCGGACGTTGCGGCTGTTTTCCCGGGCGTCTTTACCATTTCCATGGGACCGAAACACCAAAGCCTTCTCGTCCCCTTTTTGACTGTCCAGCAGGCGTTGGGCTTGAATCGCCGACATTTCACCCGGTTTGGCATTGTCCTCGTTTTCCTGATCACCCGGTTTCGCCCCGGCGCTACCAGATCCTTCGGAATCCTTCTTCTCTCCCGGTTTTTGCGCCGCTGCCTGACCGTTCTTGGTGTCTTGGGGCTGATTCGATTGACCGTCGTCCCCCGGCTTGCCATCGGATTTTTTTCCCGGGTCTTGACCGGGCTGGGCGCCGTTGGGTTGGTCTCCCTTCTGATCATTTTGGGCTATTTCCGGCTTCGGCTGATTTTGGCCAGAGTCCCCCGACTTGGAGTCATCGCCCGCGGAATCCTTGGGCTCCTGCTTTTTCCCAGATTGTTTCTGGTCGTCGGATTTGGTCGAATTGCCTGCTTGGTCCTGGGAGTCCTTGTCTTTGTTATCCTTTGGAGGTTGTCTTTTCTTATCATCCTTGCCTCCTTGCTGGGGCGGAGGCTGCTGCCGACGCAGTTCCTCAAGCATTTGGCGGGCGAAGGTGAGGTTATTGACCGCATTGGTGTCGGCCGGGTTCAACCGTGTAGCGGCCTCAAAATGGCCGATGGATTGCTCCCATTGCTTGGTCTTGGCCTGGGGATCGGCGATCGATTCTCCCAAGCGAAAGAGGGTGTTGCCCAGATTATAATTGGCCTGCTCCTGCAGGTTCAGGTCGGGGTTCGCAAGGACGGACTCAAACCAAGCGGCAGCATTGGTCCAATCTTTTTGGCGGTAGGCGGCATCGCCGGCGTTGAAGCGATATCGTGGATCATCGGGATGTTCCTTGGCCAAACGCTCATATTCCTGGCGAGCTACGGGAAATTGGCCTTGCTCATAAGCATGCAACGCACTGCCAGGCGAGCCCAACATCGGACCAACGGCACCGCAGGCGATCGCCGACACAATGGAGATCGTCCGAACTCTTGACAGCGAAACGCCATATCCAGATGGCATTGAAAATTCGATGGCACTCATTTCGGCAGTGTTGGTTGGGGCGGCAGTGCGGAAGTCGTTTCCCGGTCGGTCGATTGGCCTAGTTCCAAGCGACCCGATGACCGCTCCGGCAGGACCACCTCGACAGCCAATAATAAGATCGCCAGACCCAACGGCCATTGAAAACGTTCAATCCAATCCCGCTGGGAACCCGATTTCTGGCGCGTCCGAGGTAGCGGCCCGAGCCCGCGGTCGTAAAGGACCTTGAGTGTCGGCCTTCCTTGCAGTGGAAGGTAAAATCCACCTCCCGCGTCGGCGACCTTTCGGAGCAAGGCATCCTCCAACTTCGACTTCACGGCGTTCCCTTTTTCGTCCTTGATGAAGACTGGATTTCCATAGGGGTCCAGTGTTCGCAGGATGGCACCTGAAGTCGTTCCCACGCCCAAGGTATAGATGTGTATTCCATCGCGGGCAGCCTGCTCAGCCATCTCCGCAGCACCGACCTCCTGGTCTTCCCCATCACTGATAATCACGATGGCACGCGAACCGTGGCTGTCCTTGTCAAACGCGTTCATGGCTTCGCGCAAGGCACCGCTGATATCGGTGCCCTGTGTCGGAATGATATCGGTATCAAGGGACTCCACACTTTGTCGGAAAGCTTCGTCATCCAAGGTCAGTGGGCATTGCAAGAAAGCATCGCCGGCGAACGCCACCACACCCAAACGTTCGGTTCGGGCAATGCCCATGAGGTCGAATGCAGCCAACTTTGCCCGGGTCAGGCGATTGGGTTTTGTATCGTCGGCGAGCATGGACCGGGAAACATCAATACAGACGAGGATATCCAACCCCGAACTGACCACATCCTCTTCGTGATAGCCCCAGCGCGGTCGGGCCAGTGCCCAGACGGCAATTAGAAAAGCAGCTCCCAACAGGCATCTCTTCAGGATTTGTCGGGAACGAGAAACGCCGACGGTCAACTGGGAAAAAAGGCGGGCACGAACAAATCGTTGCGCTGCGGCCTGCTTGCGCCGCCAAGTCCACCAGAAAAAGCCGAGCGTGATCGGACAAAGAATGACCGCCAGCCAGAGGAATGGGGGATAGGCAAAATTCATGGCAACTTCCTCCAAACGGTTTGCGAGAGAAGGATTTCGAGTACCAGGAGAACCGCTCCAGGTGCCACGAACCAGGACATGAGCTCCTCGTAATAGGCGTGGCGTTTGGTTTCCTGCTCCACCTTTTCCAAAGAGTCGATCTCGCGGTAAATCTTCCGGAGCGTCTCCGTCTTATCCGCGCGGAAGTACTTGCCCCCAGTCTTGTCGGCAATCTTCTTCAACGTTTCCTCGTCGATATCGACAGCTTCCTGGACATACCGCTTCCGCCCAAATTGGTCCGTGACCGGTCGGGGGGCAAAACCATGGGTTCCGATGCCGATGGCATAGACCTTGATGCCCAAAGCAGCAGCGGCTTCGGCGGCGGTAAGAGGAGGCAGCTTGCCCGCATTGTTTTGACCATCGGTCATCAGGATGATGATCCGGGACTTGGACTTAAGATTTCGCAGCCGATTGGCCGCAGCGCTGATGGCTGAACCGATCGCGGTGGCGTTGCCATTGATCACCCCCAGTTCCAATCGATGTAGCACGCGTGTCAGGAAGTCATGGTCTAGGGTCGGGGGTGCGGCCACAAAGGCATCGGTGGCAAAGGCGACCAAACCAATGCGGTCCGAAGCGCGTTGCTCAATAAACGACGCCAGCACATCCTTGGCAATTGCCAGACGGTTGACCCGCGAACCGTTCAATTCAAAATCCTCGGATTCCATACTGCCGCTGAGGTCCAGGGAAACGACGATATCAATACCGCTGGCCCGCAGTGGGGCCTGCCCACCCGCAAGCTGCGGACGGGCCATTCCGATGAAAAACAGGGCCATCGCCAGGTAACGCAGTTGCAGAAGAACCGCCCCGGCCCGACTTCGGCTCAATTCGGTGATTCCCTTGACCAAGGAAAGGCTGGAGTAGACGAAGGCCCCTTCCCGCCCAACACGGCTTCGCAGCCAAGAAAGCGCAGGGATGGTCAGCAATCCCAGCAACCACCAAGGGGAACCAAAGAGAAAGGTGGTCATGACTTGGACGAGGGAAGAAGGGGAGGGGTCAGCGTCGGCGGCGGTACCGGAATCCAAGCGGCCGTTTCATCGACCAAGCGCAGCCCGGAGGCGTGCAGGGACTCCAATTCGGCGCGACCGGGATTGGCTCGGGCAAATTTGGCCAGATCGCATCCGGTGAGGAATTCGGCCAGCAGCGCCTTATGCCGTACCTCCAGAGCGGCGCTACGAGCCAATTCAGAAAGGAATTCCTCGGTGGTCCGGTCTGGGGCCTGCAAGCCAAACCGGTCTTCCAAATAGACACGGACGATTTCGCTGACGGTGGTACAGAATCGTTCTGGCTGGTCCAGCAGGGCCAGGGCTTCCTTTAGTCGGGCTCGGGCGATATCCTCGGGAGGAATCGTCTTCGTAGGCTCTACAGATCGCTTCCGCCGGCGCCACCACCACCACGCGAGCCCGAGCAACCCCACCAGCAAAAGAACCAAAGCGGCGAGGCGGAGCACATCGGCGAGCGAACGGATCTCAAACGGACCCTGGATGTCTTGCAATCCAGAGGGCACGGCATTGGTACCGGCACTCCATGCCGAAGAGCACAATAAAAACGCGATGCCCCCGAGGACCAAACAGCGGAAAGAAGTTGGCCGACTCGCCAACCCGCCATTGCGACTTTGAAAGCGATGGCTATCCATGTCGGCGACGGAGTTCCCGGGATTCAAAGAACTGAGCCAGGGCGAGGTGATACGGCTGGTCGGTACGAATTCGGATGGCATCGATACCTGCTTGGCGGAAAAGGCGGTCCAGCTCACGGCGGGTTTTCTGCTGTCGTTCAGCGAATGCCTGGCGGCGGCGAGGATCCGAGGTGTTGATTTCCACCATCTCGCCGGTTTCGGCATCTTGCAAGAGAAGCCGTCCCAAATTGGGGAGTTCCAATTCGCAAGGGTCCGTGATCTCGACCGCCACGGTGTCGTGCTTTCGGCTGACCTGGCGGAGGGTGGCAACCGAGATGCGCCCCAAGGTTTCATTGTGCACCGCCCGACGGCGCAGGTGACTGGCAATCTCAGCCCGACTTTGGCGGGTTTCACCCAGAAAATCTGATAAGACGATAACGACCGCCCGATGCGACAGCACGCGGGAGACGAATTCCAAGGCACCGCTGAGACTGGTTCCAACCTCGGTCGGTTGGTAGTACAAGATATCCCGAATGACCCGTAGAACGTGTTGTCGTCCTTTGCGAGGCGGGATGAACTTCTCCACCTTTTCAGTAAACAGAACCAAGCCCACGCGGTCCTGATTTCGAATGGCGGAAAATGCGAGAACACAGGCGATCTCTGCCGCCATTTCCCGTTTGGATTGGTCAACCGAACCAAAGCGGCCCGACCCACTCAAGTCGACCACCAAGAGCACCGTAAGTTCCCGTTCCTCGCGGAACTTTTTCACAAACGGGTGGTTCATCCGCGCGGTCACATTCCAATCGATCGACCGCACATCATCGCCGGGTTGGTATTCGCGCACCTCGTCAAAATCCATTCCCTGGCCGCGAAAGGCAGAGTGGTACTGTCCGGCGACGGTCTCATCAACCAATCGCCGGGTTTTCAGTTCCAACAGGCGGATCTTCTTGAGCAGTTCTTTGGGAATCATCGGGGTAGATGGGCCATGGCGGTCGCGGATGCCCAACCAAAGGATGGGCATTTTGCTGGAACCTCACATCAGATCAGGGAACTGGAAGCTCATCGAAGATTTTCTGGACGATATCTTCGGTGGTCTTTTCTTCGGCCTCAGCCTCGTAGGTGAGGGTAATCCGGTGGCGTAAAACATCCATGCCGATACTCTTAACGTCTTGTGGAGTGACATAACCACGGCCGCGTAGAAACGCATGGGCTTTGGCGGCCAGCGTCAAGGCAATGGTTGCCCGGGGGCTGGCACCTATTTCGATGAATTCCTTGACGCGAATCTTGTAGGTCTCCGGATTCCGAGTCGCACACACGACGTCGACAATGTAGTCTTTAACCTTATCATCGCAGTAAAGGTCGTTGATGACTTCGCGAGCCTTTAGGATATCAGCCGCCGAAACCACGGCCGAGGCGATCGGAAGACCGGTTGTTCGGGCCATCAGGTCGAGAATCTGGCGCTCTTCCTCCCGGGAAGGATATCCAATCTTCAGCTTAAGCATGAACCGATCGACCTGGGCTTCAGGAAGAGAATAGGTGCCTTCCTGTTCAATGGGGTTTTGAGTCGCCAGCACGAGGAACGGGTCTTCCAGCTTGAAAGTTTGATCGCCGATGGTGACTTGGCGTTCCTGCATCGCTTCCAGCAGCGCGGCCTGAACCTTGGCGGGAGCCCGATTGATTTCGTCGGCCAGGACCAGATTGGCAAACACGGGACCGCGCCGGATGCTAAAGCTCCCCGCTTGGGGATTGTAGATTTGGGTGCCAACGATATCGGCGGGAAGCATGTCCGGAGTGAACTGAATCCGGCTGAAGCGAACGTGGAGCGCACTCGCCAAAGTCTTGACGGAGAGCGTTTTTGCCAGACCGGGTACACCTTCTAGCAAGACGTGGCCATTGGCCAGCAGGCCAATCACCAACCGTTCGGCGAGGTACTTTTGACCGACCACGCATCGGTTTATCTCAGCAAACAGGGGCGTGAGGAAGGTTCCGGCTTCCTGCACGGCGGCGTTAAGGGCTGTCACGGATGTCATGTCGCGCACTTGTATGCCGTAGAGATGGGGTTTCGAGCAAGGTGTTCAACCTGGAACGCAAAAGAACGTTGTTTCCGGCGTCGGCTTGCGATTGGCTGACGGTCCGTGCAACGCCTGCTCATCGCCACCCACAATCGCCACAAGATCGAGGAGATTCGGTCCATTCTTGGACCGGGAATCCTTGTCGTTGGGGCCAATAGCCTCGGTATCGCCTTGGAACCGGAAGAGACAGGGGCAACCTTTGCCGAAAATGCCCGAATCAAAGCGCTGGCATGGCGGCGGTGGCTGGTTGAGTCTTCCTCGCAAACGCAATCGCTCGATGCGGTGCTGGCCGACGACTCAGGATTGGAGGTCGATGCCCTGGAGGGTGCACCTGGGGTTTTCTCGGCACGCTTCGCCGCCGCACCTGGCCACCGCGGCAACTCCGCTGACGCGGAGAACAACGCCAAATTGCTGCGCTTAATGGCAGACATTCCAGACGGGAGGCGAACGGCCCGGTTTCGATGCGTGCTTTCACTGTTGCCAGTGCAAATAGCTGGCATTGAATCGGGACTTGGGCAGGTTTTTGAAGGGAGTTGCGAGGGTCGAATTGCTCGCGAGCCTGTTGGTGATGGCGGATTTGGCTATGACCCGTTGTTCATTCCAGAGGGTTTTGAAAGGTCGCTGGCAACACTCGGACAAGAGGTCAAGAACCGTTTGAGTCATCGGGCGATGGCACTGCGGCGGTTGCGCCAATTCCTGAACCAGTAGAAAAAAACTGGTTTATCGGTGGGCCTTGAGCATATCCTTGGAACTCGCTGTCGACACACCACTATTGATTAGCCAAAATGAACTCCCTAACTGTCAGTATCCTTTGCGCCGGATTGCTGGTGGCCGCCCACGGCGCTGAACCCACGGCCACGGCCCCCAAGCAGTCTCCTTCAACCCAGTCTCCTTCGACCAATTCTGCGCCGATTCTGGTGACTAACGCCGCGCCCGTTTTGGACCCCCGTTTCAAGGACTTCAACGAACAACATTCCTACTCACTCGGAATGGTCATCGGTGGTGATATGAAGCGGAACCTCCAAAGGGGCGGATATGAATTCGACCCGGAAATCCTCTCGCGCGCCTTTAGCGAAGTGATGACCGGAAAGTCGACATTGATTTCCAGCAATGAAGCCACCGGGCTGTTCCGAGCTTACAACCAGGAAATCAAAGTTGCGGCAGACGCCAAGCGCAAGCTGGAGGGCGAGAAGAACAAGAAGGCTGGCGAAGAATTTTTGGCCGCCAACAAGACCAAGGAAGGCATTATTTCGCTTCCTAGTGGGCTTCAATACAAGGTCTTGAAGACCGGCACAGGAGCCGTCCCCAAGCTGAGCGATCTGGTCAGCGTGATGTACAGGGGAACGCTGATTGACGGAACCGAATTCGATAGTTCCTACACCCGCGGAGAACCGGCACAATTGGGCGTTCGCGGCGTGGTCAAAGGGTGGACCGAGGCCTTGCAATTGATGCCGGTGGGTTCCAAGTGGCAGCTTTTCGTTCCGGGCACCCTGGCCTACGGTGAACGTGGCAGTCCCCCAAAAATTGGTCCAAACCAGACCTTGATCTTCGAGGTGGAATTGTTGGACATCAAGGAGGCACCGAAGCCGCCGAGTCCCGCCAATCAACCGGCCGTGACCAGCGACATCATCAAGGTCCCGAGCAAAGCCGAGCTGGAAAAGGGAGCCAAGATCGAGGTGATCAAGCAGGAAGACCTTGAAAAATTGCAGAAGGACGAAGCTGCCAAGAAGCCCGAAAACAAAAAGTAATCGATTAAGGATCAAACACGCCCAAAGACAAGAATCGCAGTTGATGAAATCCGGCGGGGCGTTGATGCCCCGCCGGTCTATTTTTGCCACACCAATGAGTGCCTACGATGATTTTGCCCGGGTTGCTGCCGAACAATGTGCCCGGGTTGCTGAAACCCAGCGCACCGCCATCGTTCAGGCCGGTGGATGGGTGGCCGATGCCTTGGCAAAGGACCGCTTCTTGTACGTATTCGGTACGGGGCATTCTCATTTAATTGCCGAGGAGGTTTTTTACCGGGCTGGCGGCTTGGCCCGGGCGGTTCCGATGCTGGTCGAGCCGCTCATGCTTCACGAAAACGCGATCCAAGCCACCTACCAAGAGCGAGAAACCGGTTACGCCGCGCAAATCCTCACGGATTATCGAATCGAAGCTGGAGATGTCTTGGTCGTAGCCTCCAATGGAGGGCGAAACGCCGTTCCCATCGAATTGGTTTTGGGTGCGAAGGAAATCGGTGTGAAAACGGTGGCCGTCACCAACTGCGCCCAGAGTTTTGCCTGGCCGTCGCGTCATGCTTCTGGTCTCAGATTGGCAGAAGTAGCGGACGTGGTGATTGATAACTGCGGAGTAGACGGCGATGCAGCCATCGGGGTGCCCGGTTATCCTTACCGCATTGGCCCACCCTCCAGCATTACCGGTTTGTTGATCATCAATCTTTTGGTGGTTGAAGCCATCGAAGAATCGGTCCGGCGTGGAGGAGTTCCGGAAGTCTATATCAGCAGCAACACCAATGGGGACAACCATAACGATGTGCTGTTGGAGAAATATCGCTCCCATATCCGCCATCTTTGAGTTCCGGGTGAATTTTGGGCAATAAAACGCCCACTTTCTCATGGCAGAAGGCCAAATCTGCCCTCAATGGCTTGACTTCTATGGACAGATTCCCGATGATGTCACGCTCGTTTAATAGCTCGGAAATCCGGCTGCCCTATGTCTGAAGCCAAAAAGAAGAAATCCTCGGAAAAAATTGACGGTCCAAAGATTGACCGGCCCGGAAAATCTGAGCGCAAGGTAGCGGCGAAGAACGCCGATCGCCCGGCGACAGAAGACGGTGGTGTACCCAAGGCAGCCCTCGAACCGGTCCACGGCCCGGACGGCAATGGGAAGCCACCCGGAGTACCGGGAGCGACCCCCGCCGAGGGCGATGGAGTGGCCCCCGGTATCGGTACCGTCAAGAGCGCCAGCGGAGTTGATATCACCGAGAAGATCAAGGAACTGGTGCGTGTCGCTCAGGAGCAGGGCTACCTGACTTATGGCGACATCAATGATGCCCTGCCAGACAATCTGGTGACTCCTGAAGACCTGGACGAGATTTACATCAAACTCCGGAATCTGGAGATTGATATCGTCGACCAAGCTGAGGTGGACAGGCCAAAACCAGCCGACCAGGAAGAGGAACCCGACGATAAGGCGCGACTGGACATCCTCGATGATCCAGTCCGGATGTACCTCAAGCAAATGGGGCAGGTTCCCCTGTTGACGCGGGAACAAGAGGTCGAGATATCGAAAAGAATCGAAGACGCCGAAAATGAGGTCAAGCGGATCATCCATGGCTTCGGATTCGCCGGAAAAGAGCATATCGCTCTGGCGGAAAAACTGATCGCCGAACCTCCCAAAGAGCGGTTTGATCGGGTGATCGTGGACAAAAAGATTGAGGTCCGGGAAGAGCACCTAAAGGTCCTGAGAAAGCTGGTGAAGGAAGTCCGGGCTCAAGACCAGATGGTTGATGAAAAGTGGTTGGAAGAGCAGGAGGCGATCGGCCAACCGAAGCACGAGAAGGCGGTTCAGGAGTACCAGAAGCAGGATGAGAAGCTTCAGAAAACCTTCCCGAAGTTTTATTACAAGCAGAAGGTGATCGAGGAAATGTCGCTGGTAGCCGATAATATCCACGATAAGTTTCAGAGCAGCCTGCGCATCGTCAATGAACTTTCCGCCCAAAAGCGTATCCCCCCGGTTCAATCGATTTTGCAATCGGAGGAGCAGAAGATCAAAGCGCTGGAGCAATTTGTTCGCTTGACCGCGTCTGATTACCTGCACGCGTTCGCCCAGCTCAAACATTTCGAAAAGAAGGCTCTTCAGGCCAAGACGGAGATGGTGGAAGCCAACCTCCGACTGGTGATTTCGATCGCGAAGAAATACACCAACCGCGGCTTGTCGTTCCTGGACCTCATCCAGGAAGGGAACATGGGATTGATGAAGGCGGTGGAAAAGTTCGAGTACCGTCGCGGCTATAAATTTTCGACCTACGCGACTTGGTGGATTCGCCAGGCCATTACTCGATCAATCGCCGATCAAGCAAGGACCATTCGGATTCCGGTCCACATGATCGAGACGATCAACAAGCTGATGCGCGTGCAAAAGCAGCTCATCCAAGATTTCGGACGCGAGCCGACTCCCGAGGAAATCGCGGAAGAAATGCAGATGCCCGTGGATCGGGTGCGGGCGGTCCTGAAGATGGCCCAGCAGCCCATCTCGTTGCAGAGCCCGGTCGGCGACAGCGACGACACCAGCTTCGGCGATTTCATCGAAGACAAGTCGGCGGAGAATCCGTCGGACATGACCAGCTACAGCCTGCTCAAGGAAAAGCTGACCGAGGTGTTGGACACCCTGACCGAGCGGGAACGAAAGGTGTTGGAACTGCGCTTCGGACTGGTGGATGGCTATAGCCGCACCTTGGAAGAGGTCGGTAAACAGTTCAAGGTGACCCGGGAACGCATCCGCCAAATCGAGGCGAAGGCCCTGCGAAAGATGCGTCACCCGACTCGTCTCCGGCAATTGCAAGGATTCCTCGAAGGCGAAGAATCGTTGATAGCGTGATGGATATGGGGTGGGCTGTTTGCGGAACGGGCTTTTTATAACTGGGGCTGGATACCAAGGCGCTCCTCCTTCGGACCGGCCCCAACGGGGCAAAATGTGAAAGCCCACGATAAACTCCTGGAAAACAGGTCTAACGATAATTTTAAGCACTGTAGGGGCGAAATTCGATACCCCATGTTTCTGCCCCAGACCATCGGGTATCACGTCCAACTGGCGCTTCCAAAACCGACTTTCTCCCTTAAAATCGTTGATGGCGCGAACCCAGGGCGAGTTGCCCTGGGCTATCACATTTAGCCCCCCTTGGGGCTCCAAAAAGCCCAGTTTCCATCCCAACCCTCAGTCATACCGCGAGATCGGGGCCCTGAGCCTACCGGGCGGTCACGACCACGTAGTTGCGCTTTCCTTTCCGCAATAAGATGTGTTTCCCATAAAGCAGATCGGCGGAAGAAACAAACCGGGTCGACTCTGTTTGCCGATGGTTGTTCAGGTACAGTCCGCCGCCCTCCAAATCCTTGCGCGCCTGGCCTTTGCTCGGGCAAAGTCCGGCTTCCACAAACAGGTCCAAAATAGGCAGTCCTGGGCCGGTAAGCTTGAGGTGGTCGATGGGTTTGGTGGGAACCTCCCCGACAACCTCGTTGAAAGTCGGCTCCGAGAGATCATCCAGCAGACCGCCACCGAAAAGAATCTCGCTTGCCCGTATGGCTTCCTCGGCGGCATGGGTTCCGTGCACCAGCGAAGTTACGGTTTTGGCCAATTCCCGATGTGCAGCGCGTTGGCCAGGATCTGCCAGATGTTTGGCTTCCCAAGACTCAATTTCTTCCTGGCCCATGAAGGTAAAATACTTCATGTAGCGAATCACATCGGCATCGGCCGTATTGACCCAGAATTGGTAAAACCGGTACGGACTGGTCTTTCGGTGGTCTAGCCAGACGGTGCCCGACTCTGTCTTTCCGAACTTGGTTCCATCCGCCTTGGTAATCAGCGGCATGGTCAGCCCATAGGAAGGTCGACCCAGTTTTTTTCGGACCAGATCGATTCCCAAGGTGATATTGCCCCATTGATCGGAGCCGCCAACCTGCAGTTCGCAATCATGATCGCGGGCGAGGACAAAAAAGTCGTGCGCTTGAAGGAGCATGTAGCTGAACTCGGTGAAGCTGATGCCGGTCTCGCGGTCCTCCATGCGAGAGCGCACCGACTCCTTGGCGATCATTTGATTGACCGTAAAGTGCTTGCCGATATCACGCAGAAAGTCGATGAACGAAATGTTGCGCGTCCATTCGGCGTTATCGAGCAATCGGGCGGTGTTCGGGATAATCTGGAAATCCAGTAAGCGAGCCAACTGTGGCTTCACAGCGGCGACATTCGCTTCAATCTGGGCGGCGGTGAGCAAGGAGCGTTCCGTCGACTTGCCGCTCGGATCGCCGACGCTCCCGGTTGCCCCGCCGGCCACGGCGATAGGGATATGTCCGGCATTTTGGAACCGGCGCAGAACCATCAGTGGCAACAGGTTACCGACATGCAAGGAATCGCTGGTCGGGTCGAAGCCGCAGTACAGGGTCACACGGGTCTCGCCTAATCGTTTGCGCAGGGCTTCCAGGTCGGTGCAGTCAGCCACCAAACCGCGCCAGAGCAGGTCATCGTAAATATTCATCGACCAAGGAGTTATCGCGACCCCACCGACGGCAAACAAGCGGGAAGTTGAAGTTGGCGGAAACCGTTTGCGGGACGTTGTCTCAGTGGTTGGACTTCTGAAGAATGCGAAGGTTGGGATCGCTGAAATCGATGCAACACTCGGCTTGATTCGCGACACAAAGGTCGACCTACGCGACCCGTGAGGAACTCTTGATTGCTCTAAACGATCGATATCGGCAATTCAAACGAGCCAGGATGCCCTTGTTTGCACCCCACCGAACCGGCGGTATCGCTCCGCTCAACCACCGGTTGCTATCAGGCCGCTGGCATGAAGGCGGCGATTTCCCCGCCCCCGTCTCATCCCAGGAAACCCAACTTGGCCGTGGCGAAATTAGCGAGATTTGGGAAAACGGTTGTTAAGGCAGAATCCGGAACGCCAAACCACGACGCTATCGTAGCCGCATACTGGTCCAGGGAAGTCGATGGAAGCCAGACGCCGCGCTTGCTGATGTCATCCGGGCCACCGATTGCCAATTGCGGAAACGTGCCATAAACATCGGCTGATTTCAGGGCGCTGCCCAGCACCAATTGATGTCCGCCCCAGGCATGGTCAGAACCAGAGCTGGTCGACGGTTGAAGTGTCCGGCCAAATTCTGATTCGGTGAAGGCCACCACCTTTCCGTCGAGCCCCAATTCGGTGGTGGCGCTGTCAAAAGCCGCCAAAGCGCCCGCCAGTTCGGCGTAAAGGCCCAATTGTTGGACCAACTGGTTGGAGTGAGTGTCATAGCCACCTTGCGAGACAAAGAAAATCTGGCGGCTCATCCCGAGCGAAGCCCGGACTTTCATGATCTGGGCCACTTGCTGGAGTTGCAGTCCCAATCCAGTTGCTGGAAAGACCGTTTGCAAACCATTGGCACCGGTCAGGGCGGCGGTAAGGACATTGCCCGCCTGTTTCCCATTCGCTGTGTACTGATTCAGCGTTTGAATCAGGGACCAACCGGCATTGAACGAAAGAATCTGTTGAAAGGCATTGTCACGGGCATTCGCGGCGGCAGAGCCGTCGGACCCTTCCAAACCGAGTCCACCGTTGGCGATGGTCGCTGCGGTAGTGGTCTGTCCCGCCAAGTACAATGAGTTTCCGGTCAGAGACACCCCGGTGGGAAAGGTGGAGGGCGCATTCAGCGGTTGAATCAGGTCAGCCATCCGCCCACCCCAGCCGCTGGTTCCCCCGGGGAGGGTCTGCCATTGAAGCTGCTGGTCAGCATGGGAAAAGAGATTCTTGGGAATTCCCGCTAAACCTCCAGCGTATTGGGCCTTGGTCATCGGCTGAAGCAAGGTTCCCACATTGGCAATCACTCCGAGGCGGTTCTTTTGGTATAAAGCCTGAAGAGAAGCCAGCGCCGGATGCATGCCATAGACATCTCCGTTTGTCGCCGCAAATTGCGCCAGGGTCGCCGTTGGCAGACTCAGGGAGCTTCCACGGATGGCCTGATAGGATCCGTAGGCCTGGGTCCCAGTTTGAATCGGGACAACCATGTTGTTGGAGTCGTTACCGCCAGCGAGGAAGACACAGACGATGGCCTTGTAATCAGTCGTCGGCGCACTGACCTGGGCATTCAAGAGTCCCAGTCGAGCCAAGCGACCACCTGCACCGAACAGACCAAGAGAACCGAGGCCAAGACGAAAAAGGTGACGGCGAGTGATGGAGGATTGCATCGGCTGAATCAATGTTGGATTTGGTAGATGGCCGAAGTAGCGACCAAATAGATAGCAGTGCGTGCTCGCAAGACCGGATCAGTGGTCGCCCTGAGTGCGTTCAAGATCAGGCCTTTCATTTCGATTGGCAATCGACCGTAAAGCAAAGCGTGGTCCACTGCATCCACCAAATCGGAGGGCGAGCTGGCCAGACTTGTAAGAGGCGTCAGGTCAAAACTGACCGCCCCATTGAGCTGCTTCGTAATCAGTTCATAGACCGAGTTGGCCCGGATCAACGAGGTGGCGGAATTGACCAATTGGAACTCCGGTCCAGGCAGGCCGCCCGATGTCTGATACAACGGTGAGTAGTAATTGAAAACTGTGGGAGAATAGAACAACTGCTGGCCCATCACTTGACCGAGGGCAATCACATTGTGAGGGATGGAAACCTGCCCATAAAAAGCGCGCAGCAAATTGATGGTATAAAGAAGCGGTTCCCGCAGGTGGCCGGAATTGGGATTCGGAGTGACCGTCGGGTCATCGGCTTGCCGAGCCTCGGGGTCCAGCAAAATGGCCCGAACCACTTGACCAAGATTTCCGCCCGTCTGGGTAAAGACTTGGCTGATGCGAGCCAGGTAATCGGGGCTTGGATTGCTCTCCACCAAGTGCTGGATGAGACGGAGGCTAATGAAAGGAGCCACATTAGGATGATTGGCCACCGCTTGCACCACGGCTTCCAGGTCGGCGGCGGCCCCTTGACCGGCTGGTAATACCTGGCTGAATAGGATGGTCTTGGCTCCCGAATCATGGTTTGCATCAACCGCCTGCATCGGCCCGGTATAATTCTCTGGATTGTGGCCCAGAAGAATAGTCGGGCCGGGAAAGGTCCATCCGGTCAAGGCCCGTGATAATGCGACGATGGTTGGCTGGTCGTAGGTTGGAATGGACTGACCATTGGAATCCAACTGTGGGGTGCCGTCCGGATTCAGTAGCAGGGTGCCGATGCTGAACAGTTGAAGCATCTCGCGTGCGTAATTCTCATTGGCGGCCGTTCCAGTCACCGGATTGGCGGCATCGTTATTCACCATGTCGAGGTAGACCCCCATGGTCGGGCTCAAGGTGACGTCGCGGAAGAGGTCGACGTAGTTACCTAAAGCGTCATTGAGCAAGAGGTTTTGGTACGGGACGATTTGGCGGGGTTGACCGGTCTTCAGAGCACTGACGACAAAAACTTGCGACAAGGCGAAGGCCACTCGCTGACGGAGTTGGTCTGGGCCGGTCAGCGCGTGATAGATGAAATCACTTTGCTGCGGGTTGAGGTTGTTCGATGTATCGCTCGAAGGAGCATTCCAGGAAATGGGACAGGCCATTTGCTCATCCAACCAAGCAGAGAACCCGATGGCTTGGACATGGGCGATGGTCGCGGCATCAGGACCCCAAGCCGCTTGTTCCAGGAATCGAGCGGCAGCCAGATAGCTGACTTTAGGGGAAGCCACCGCAATTGGCTGCACCCAAAGGGCCGAGTTGGTCGGGCCGGGAGCCGGGTTGAGGACTTGAAAACCGAGAGCACCGGCGGGATTTGCCAAAATGTTCAACCCTGCGGTCAGCAAAGTGGGTGAGACGAACGTCGTGGGCAGAGGGGTTCCGTCGCACACCACTTGCGAACCTGGAACGAAACCAATGCCGGTGACGGAAATCGCCTGGCTGCCCAAGGGCAGGATACCCGGGCTCATCGATTGAATGACCGGAACCGGGTTTAGAAAAGTGACAACTGCCGAAGCTGATACGGCGGGGTTAACCGTACTGGTTGCGGTGACGACGACGCTATTGGTGGGAATCTGAGTTGCCGGTGCCGAGTAGACTCCGTTGGTGGAAATCCAACCGACATCGGGACCACCGCCGACCGTTCCATTGACGCTCCAGACAACCGAGGAATCCAACGCATTGGCAACCGTAGAGGTCAGTGCCTGGCTACCACCCAGACGGACGCTGAAAGCAACCGGACTCACTTGAACGGCAATCGGAGGCACCACTTTGAGGGTCAAAGGATGGGATGCCGATGAACCGGGAGCGGGATTGATGACAACGATGTTGGCACTCTGTGCATTGGTCAGAGTGGCCTGAAAGCTAATCTGGCTGGACGACAGTGTGGTTGCCGGAATGGCGACTCCATTGAGGGTGACCTGTGCACCGGGAACAAAACCACTACCGTTAATAATAACGGTAAAGTTACCGATATTCACCGTTGCGGGCATCAGAGAAACCAACGCGGGGAGGGGGTTCTGCCAGCCAACCGTGGCGGACGAACTGGCAATGGGATTGGTGATGCTAGCGGTTACCATCAAAGGAACGCCGGGATTTGAAACGGAAGCAGTGAAGAGCCCGTTCGACGTTACCGTACCGAGGGCGGGGTTACCCCCCACAACTCCATTGACGGACCAAACTACCGGGCCGCTGGTCGCACCGACAGCAACCGTAAACTGCTGGGCAGAAGCCGAACGCACGGCGACGACGGCCGGGGCAATCGTGATGGGCGCAGGACCGGCGATGGCGGAACAAAAGCCGAGAAGCGCCGCCACCCAGACTTGGAACCACCCTGGCCTGTAACAACCCAAACCCGACCATTTCCAAGTTCCAGACGCGCCAACCATGGGAAAGAATTAGCGCACCCCCTTATTGCCAACAAGGAAATATCCTAGTCTATAATGCGAAAACCCTAGGCTCACTAGGGAAACCGCTAATTCAGCTAGTGCCGTAACCGCCAAGCAGGTCGAGAGACCTGCAATACAGCCGACAGGAATGTCGGCGCTACGGTTATTCGCCTCTTCCGCAACGCGTTGGTTAGACGCCAAGGTCGAGAAATTGGTGCGGCGAGTGGCTGCTTTCACTTTGTTAAAGCCCTCCAGGAGCGCGGCGACGGGAAGAGAAAGCGGCGAGACGCAGCTTCTACGTTTGGGCCTGAAATTGCCCTTCACCGCCCCTTTTCCACCAGCGCCTCCCCTGCATCCAGTGTTGTCATCAGCCGCCGGTGGAGTAGCCTCGCAGTATGTCGACTCGATGGATTCATGCCCCTCAGGATGACCCCCGCCTCGTGGGTGCCCGCGCTTTGACCCGTCGTCAGTTCTTCAAGCGTTCCGGTGCATTCAGTTTGGGCGCACTCGCCCTGGCTGAAATGGGTGGGACCCGTTCCTTTGCCGCCGCCGAGAACCCGCTCGTTCCCCGGCCTTCGCAGTTGCCCGGACGAGCGAAGTCGATCATCTACCTCCACATGTCCGGCGCGCCACCGTCTCTTGACCTGTTCGATTGGAAGCCAGAACTCAAGAAGCGCCATTTGCAGCCGTGTCCGGAGGAGTTGTTCAAAGGGAAGAAGTTTGCCTTCATCAAAGGGGTTCCAAAGTTGCTCGGCTCCCCCTACCAATTTTCCCAGCATGGACAGGCGGGTGGTTGGTTTTCCGAGACCATCCCCGGTATCGCCAGCATCGCCGACGATATCACCGTGATTCGGTCGATGAACACCGACCAGTTTAATCATGCACCAGCGGAACTCTTTGTCTTCACCGGCAATATGCGCCCCGGGAATGCCAGCATGGGCTCCTGGATCACGTACGGTCTCGGTTCGGCCAACCAAAACCTCCCTGGCTTCGTGGTCCTTCTCAGCGGCGGCACCGATCCCACCGGCGGTAAAAGCTTGTGGAGTTCGGGTTTCTTGCCCGGTGTCTATCAAGGCACGCAATGTCGTTCCACCGGTGAACCGATTTTATACGCATCCGACCCTAATGGCATGAGCCGCCAAAACCGGCGACGTACCCTCGATGCCCTCCGGGAGTTGAATGAAGCCGAGGCCCGCCAATTTGGAGACCCGGAAACACTGACCCGGATCGAGCAGTATGAGCTGGCCTATCGCATGCAGGCTTCGGTGCCGGAAGTCTTTGATATTGGTCGGGAGTCGGAGGCTACCCGCGCCATGTATGGGGCCAAACCGGGAGAAGGTAGCTTCGCCAATAACTGTCTGCTGGCCCGTCGCCTGGTGGAACAGGGGGTGCGTTATGTCCAATTGTATGATTGGGGGTGGGATATCCACGGAACCGGGTCCGGCGACGACCTGATGGAGGCGTTTCCCCGGAAATGTCGGGATGTTGACCGCGCGTGCGCCGCCTTGATCAATGACCTCAAGCAACGGGGTCTGCTGGACGAAACGCTGGTGGTTTGGGGGGGCGAATTTGGTCGTACGCCCATGAATGAAGCGCGCGGCGGCTCCACCTTCCTGGGTCGCGACCACCATCCTGCCTGCTTCAGCATCTGGATGGCTGGTGGTGGCATTGCCGGAGGACGGGTCTTTGGCGAGACCGACGATTTTGGCTACGCCATTGCCCGGGACAAAGTGACGGTCCGAGACTTACAGACCACTATTCTTCATCAAATGGGCCTCGATGCTCACGCCTTTACTTATCGCTACCAAGGCCTCGATCAACACCTCATCGGCCCCACTGGAGAAGGTCGTGTCGTCACCGAAATTCTCTCCTGATGAATTTGTTTCGTCGATGGGCATCCGCATGGCTCGGTTGCCTCCTTTGTTGCCACTCCCTTCGCGCCGACCGCTCCAGTGCCGCACCAGAGGGAGCGGCATTACTAAAGACTGACATCCTTCTGGTCTTGGCTCATCCCGATGATGAAACCGGTGCGGCCAGTACCATCGCTCAATACGCCCTGAATCGAAATGCCCGTATCACGGCGGTCTATTGCACCCGGGGTGAGGGAGGCGGTAATGCGGTTGGTACCCAGTTTGGTCCGGCTCTGGGTATTTTACGCGAGATGGAGTTGCGCGAGGCCTTGTCAAAACTAGGGGTCCGGGCCGCGTATTTTCTCGATGCCGAGGACTTTGCTTATACCGAAGACCTACGTATCTCTCTGGAGCGGTGGGACCATTTGGAGCGTTTAAAACGCTTGGTCCGGCTCGTGCGAGAACTCCGCCCGGAAGTCATACTAACTCAGGACCCGGCACCGCGCCCGGGTCAACACGGCAATCATCAGGCGGCGGGTGTCCTAGCGCTTGAAGCATTTGATGCGGCGGCTGACCCTCATCGGTTTCCTGAACAATGGACCCATGAAGGGCTGACGCTATGGCGTCCCCGAAAGCTTTATTGGTCCGGCCCCGCCGGTACCGGGGCAACGATTTCGGGACCTGAGCTTCTCCCGGATGGACGCCCGATTGCTCAGGTGATTGCCACCGCGCTTGCGTCGCACCGATCGCAAGGTTTCGGGCACTTCTCCCCGTCTCCCTGGATGCGGGCACCGCAGTCATGGACCCTGGTCAAGAGCGTCGTG
>CAILNN010000381.1 GCA_903835555.1 uncultured Verrucomicrobiota bacterium | reverse complement strand
TCGATAAAGACACCAAAAAGAGGTTTAGGACGTGATTTTAAAAACGCCAGAGGACTGGCGTACTCCAAGACCTCGCGGACATCCCCTGGCTCAATAACTCGGGAAGCGGCTAGGGCTCGTTTTCAAAATGGCTCTGTCTGTTTGCCCAGCAGTCCGAACCACGATGGCCATCCCATCGAAGCCGGTCTAGAACACAGCTACCGTATTAGTCAGCGTCCCAATTCCTGAAATCTCGATTTGGACTGTATCTCCTGACAGCAGAGTGAAGTCATTCGGCGGCACGACCCCGGTCCCGGTCAGCAAGATTGCGCCGTGAGGGAATTCCTGACTTCGAGACAACCATCCTGTCAGTTCGCCAAAACTCCGCTTGATTTGGCCGACCGAGGTTTCGCCCTCAAAAACGGTACTGTCCTTTCGGGAAATTCGGATATGAATGGACCAGGTCCTGACTTCTGGCTCGCCAACGCCGATCTTAATGAATGGACCTACGGCGCACGATGCGCGATAGACCTTGGCTTGCGGCAGGTAAAGCAGATTCTCGCCCTCAATATCGCGCGAGCTCATGTCGTTCCCGATGGTAAACCCGACCAGTTCGCTTCGGGAATTCAACACCAAGGCCAATTCTGGCTCGGGGACATTCCAACGGGCATCGGCACGGATACCGACTTCCTGGCTGGGACCGACCGCTTTTTCCCCCAGAGATTTGAAGAAAATCTCTGGTCGTTCAGCCGCGTAAACCCGGTCGTAGGCAGTCGCGCTAAAGTCGGATTCTTCCATCCGCGCTGTTTTGCTCCGCAAATAGGTGACGCCCGCCGCCCATACCTCCTGACGTTCAACAGGGGCCAAACAAACAACCTCAGCCAGCGGAACACGGCGGAGTGGCCGACAAGCCAATTCTTCCAGCTTCTGCACGAGGTGGGCATCATCGAGCAACGCCGATAAACTCAGGATGCCGCCAGAAGAAAGGTCGATGACCCGTTCCGGGTCACCAACGGTAACTAATCCAACCGAGGGCCTGGGCTGATAGGAAGAAGTGAATCGGCAAAGTTTCACGGGAAAAGAGTTAGCGGAGTTTCAGCCGGTTGAAAAGCTCAGCTTACGACGGCTTTCAGTCGAACCAACTGATCCAGGAGTTCCGGAATGTCGGCCAGCGGAATCATGTTCGGGCCGTCGCTCAAGGCATGATCGGGATCGGGGTGGGTCTCGACGAACACACCGTTTGCACCCGCTACAACTGCGCAGCGGGCGAGAACCGGGGCGAATTCCCGCTCCCCGGAGGACTTATCACCAGCCCCGCCGGGGAGCTGAACCGAATGGGTCGCATCGAAAACCACCGGATAACCGAGACGGCCCAGAATGGGAATCGAGCGCATATCGGCCACCAAATTGTGGTATCCAAACGTCGTTCCACGTTCGGTGACCAGCAATCGAGGCTTGCCGTCGGGCGAAGCCTCAGCGGCTTTTCGCACAATGTTTCCGACGTCATCCGGGGCAAGAAATTGTCCCTTCTTGATGTTGACGATGGCACCCGTTTCGACTGCGGTGTGTATCAAGTCAGTTTGCCGACAAAGGAATGCCGGAATCTGGAGGATATCCACAAAGCGAGCTGCTGCAACGGCTTGTTCCTCGGTATGGATGTCGGTCAAAACCGGAATCTCAAGGTCCCGCCGAATGCGAGCGAGTATTTCCAAACCATGCACAATTCCGGGGCCTCGGAAGGACTTGCCGGACGATCGGTTGGCTTTGTCGTAGCTCGCCTTGAAGATGAACGGTATTGAGAGCCCATGACAAATCTCCTTCAAGCGAGAGGCTACCAGCCAACAGAGTTCCTCCGTTTCGATGACACAAGGTCCAGCAATCAAGAAGAGTCGTTGAGGTTGTGAAAGAGACCGCCAAAGTGAATCCAGGTCAGGCAACATGACGAAAGTGTGAACCAGGGACTAGGACCGGGTGAATTGCGAAAGTGCGAATTCCAAGGATCGAAAAAATTGAGGAATTACCGTGACTACCTTAGGCGCACACCTTAGGATACCCCTTTAGGGTGGATTTTTTTGTAATTTGCGGAAGGTTTTTGCTGGAGGATCACCTGCGCATTCGGTTGCATCCTGTTGATGCAAAAACGAATCCTCGGCCAAACCGGTCTTGAACTTCCCATCCTGGGTTTTGGAGCTAGCTCGCTAGGGCAGGAATTCCGCCCGGTAGCTCTTGACGACGCTTTGGCCTCCGTTCGAGCAGCCATCGATTATGGGTTGAACTTTATCGACACGTCGCCGTTTTACGGGCGGGGTATGAGTGAGGTTCTGCTCGGTATCGCTTTGCGGGGAATTCCCAGGGAAAGCTACACGTTGTGTACCAAATTGGGCCGATATGATCTCGGCCACTTCGATTTTTCGGCCAAGCGGGTTCGCGAAAGCGTGGACGTGAGCCTGCATCGGTTGGGTACAACCTATTTGGACATCGTGCTTTGCCACGACATCGAATTTGTTCCGATGCAGCAAATTGTCGACGAGACCTTGCCTGCGCTCCAAGAAGTCCGGCAGCAAGGCAAGGTTCGCTTCATCGGATTTAGTGGGTATCCGCAGAAAATTTTCCCCTTCATCATCGACCAAACGGATGTGGACTGTGTACTCAGCTATAACCAGTACACACTGCAAAACAATCGGTTTGCCGAGGAAACCCTTCCGTACCTACAAAGTCATGGAGTCGGTGCCATCAACGCGGGTCCATTCAGTGCCCGACTATTGACCAATGCTCCCCTGCCCTCGTGGCTTAAGGAACCGGACTCGGTCAAAGCCGCCGCTCGAACGGCGGCGGCGCTCTGCGCACAACGCGGAACCGACATAGCCAAGCTTGCATTGCAATTCTCAGTCGCCCATCCTGGGATTTCATCCACGATCGCTGGAAGCGCCAATCCACAGAATATTCGCCAATGGGCAAAATGGATAGCGGAACCGATAGACTTGGAACTCCTGGCATCTGTCCGTGCTATCTTTGCCCCGGTTAAGAACTTGGGACACCTGGAAGGTTTACCAGAAAACAACTAATATTGAATGGCATGCGGGTGATGGCCATCCTCACCTCCATGAACATAACCACTCGAATCGGGCTTATCGCGGCAGGACTCCTTTTTACTTTCTCCTCCTTCGCAGCCGATGAGCCCAACAAATACCAAGTCACTGGACAGGTTGTGGAAGTCACCGACACCTCCGTCATCATCCAAAAGGGCGATGAAAAATGGGAGCTGGCTCGCAAGAAATCGTTGAAAGGGGCAGCCAGCCTTAAAGTTGGGGAAAAAGTGACCATTTACTACCACATGGTCGCGGATGAAGTCATCGCTAAGCCGACTGGAAAGACCGGTAAATCCGCCAAAGGCGCCAAAGCAGAAAAATCCGCCAACTCGCAATAGGCTCGATCAATCGAGCGAGGTTTTTGCCTCGGGCGAGGGCCATCGGAACATGCAGTCATGACTCGCACTTTGTTTGGGTTTCTGCGCCTCTTTGCGCAACTTGGTATCTTGTTTTTCGCATTGTGTCCAAGGCTCACAGCCGATGAGGTACACCTCCTTGGGACACCTCGACTGGAGATGGGGACAAACCAAATTGTCATCCGATGGTCGACCGACCAGGAAGCAGGAACTTCCGTCTTGTTCGGTCCAGTAACAGAGCGTCCCACCCGCCGTATCAAAGGAAAGGTGGGAACCAGCCATGCCGTCGAACTTCCCGGACTTGAACCCGGCATCCGCT
>CAILNN010000380.1 GCA_903835555.1 uncultured Verrucomicrobiota bacterium | reverse complement strand
TCCGGCACGATTCAAGGCAACGGCTAATTGGTTAAGCAAAGCCGAATGATTTGGGTGATAAACGAGCGCCTGGCGGAGTAATCGAATGGCCCGATCTGGCTCACCGCGTTGAGAAAGTTCATCGGCTTGGGCCAATTGGTCGGGGAGCAGCCGCATGTGCCGTGGCGCATCCTCATTCCAGGCGTCTGGCATGGGCAGCCGACTTTCAGCGCTCC
This sequence comes from uncultured Verrucomicrobiota bacterium, assembly GCA_903835555.1. Classification (GTDB taxonomy): domain Bacteria; phylum Verrucomicrobiota; class Verrucomicrobiia; order Limisphaerales; family UBA9464; genus CAILNN01. Next base: position 7,759 of record CAILNN010000380.1, on the reverse strand, counting down.
CTAGCGCTAATGCCAATCGCGCCTCATTGGTTCTACCGAGGCTCCGGTAAACCTGACCGAGGAGGTATTGGGCAGGACGGGCATGATAATCGATTTTTACCGATGCCTCCAGGAATCCGAGGGCATCGAGGAAGTTCCCTTGCCGGAACCGAATTTCCCCCAAACCGGCTGGGCCCCTCCATTCATTTGGAGCCAATTGAGCAAGACGACGAAAAGCGGCCTCCGCTGGTTCAAAATCACCTCGCCGGAGAGCTGACTCGCCTACGCGGTACCAAGCGGGCGCAAAGTTCGGAAAATTCGAGCTTACTTGGCAGAACTCCCGCCACGCTCCAGCCTCATCAGCGAGTTCCTGGAGGGAGACGGCTGCATAGAGAGGGGCCAACGGCTCATGGGGAGCGAGGGTGGCTGTATCGAGAAAAATCTGCCTTGCTTCGGTCCAGAGCCCATTGGCGGCGTAGGCCAGGCCCAATTCTGCTCGGGCTTTGGGATCGGACGGCGCTGATTTCGCGATGGCGACGAGCGTTAGCAAGTACGCTTTCACCTGTCCGTCGAGGTTTGTGCCAGCGGAAGGAACGACAATCGGTGGAGAATCTTTCCGATTCAGACGCAAGACCAGGGCAATTGCCAGCACCGCAAGCAGTAACAGGAGCAACCTTTTCAGGTTGGGTGTCGCGATGCGTTGGCTAGATGCCAGGGAATTGGACATGAGCCAGAGTTGGTGAAAGCAGGGGGGAGAAAGCAAAAAGGCTCGCGATAGGCGAGCCGTGATTGTGCAGTGGGTGTTTGGCCGCAACTAACGGGACGCCCCCGAAGCCCAAACCGATGCTCGTTCTTGCAGCCACGCTACATCCAAGCTGTTGGGACAAGATTGGCCCAAGGGGAGTAATTGCCCAAATTTGAGGATGGGAGTGGTCCTTGGGTCGACCCATTTCCGAATTTCGGAGTGGCCATCGCAGAAAGCAAAACCGGCCGCACGATTGTGGTAGCTCGCGGGGAAGTCTTCGAGCACATAGGAAGTGGGCCTGACTCCCTTTCCGTTATCGTCATAACCGGTCATATTCACTGCATACCAGCCGTCATTAATGCTGTCCTCGCGTTCATCCAAAAAGCAAAAGGTTCCCGAAAGCTTGCCAATGTCGTTCATCTTCTTGAACTGCTTGTAGCCGGCGGTGTACGGGCCCCCACGCTCGCCGAGATAACCATTCATCGAAATCGAACGAACCCGGGGATCCCCTTTCTTGCCATTACTGAGAGATTTGTCAGCGGGACATTTGTAAACACCGGTCGAGCCGGAATATTTACCCAACTGAGAGTTTTTCAGGTAAATCAGGTTAGTATTGTCTTGACGGTAAGTCGAGTTGTCCAACCAACCGACGCACCAAGTATTATTTGTGTCGGCGTAGCCCGTTTGCCCGTCGAGATCGCCTGGAAGCGTATCATTGTTGTCACCGGCAAACAGGTTAAAGGCCAGACCCATTTGCTTCCCATTGCTCATACACAAAATGCCTTGAGCCTTGGCTTTGGCCTTACCCAAAGCTGGAAGAAGCATACCCGCCAAGATCGCAATAATGGCAATGACAACCAAGAGCTCGATCAGCGTAAATGCGGAAAACTTCCGCCGTGGCGAAAGATTCGGAGTTGATATCATAGCGGTAGAATACGTCGGTGGATAGACTGAGATTGAATTAGCCACCCGATTAGTCAAGAGAGTTTCAGCATTTTGCCCCGCCCTATTACCATTCCACCACCGACCACTCCACCACCGACCAGCTAATAGAATGGGCGGAATCCCTATACCTTTCGAGCGAGACCAATTAAGAAGGCTGATCCGAGAATCGGTACCGGGCGAGAAATATCCCGCGTCCTTAATGCTGTCCGGGTGCTCATCACGATAATTCGACGTCTGGGCGAAGCCTAACCTACGCATGTCGCAGCGCCAAAACCGATGGAGTGCCCAAATCGATCTCCTTAAATCGACCGCGTTAACTTGAGAGTCAGAGTTTGGAAAGAGAGCAACCAAACGTCAGTTTGGCGGACCAGACGGACCGTAAGTGCTGCGGTCCATCAACCACTTGAGATCAACCCCGCCATCGCTGGGAGTGACATTGGGAAGCCCGCTTGTACCGCTGTCCTTGATCCCGACAACATTGATGTCGCGCCAGCGCTTGATATCCGCATGGCCGTCAGCAAAAGAAATGCCATTGGCTCGGTTGTGATAGGAGGCTGGATAATCGACCCAGGAACCCGCCGTCTTGGGATTTCGCTGGGGATCGCACACAAACCATCCATCATTAATGGATACGGGATTTTCGTCTAGGATCACCCATGTCTCGGAAGGGCGAAGAACCGACGTTTGTTTGCGGAAGTTGGTAACTTGTTTAGAGTCCGCCCCCCACGGATTGATAGGGTTCATCCAACAATTCATGGACATGCTGCGGACGGAAGGCGCACCGCCACCGGCACCGTCGGGTCGTTTCTGGGTCTTACGGTCGGCCGGGCATTTGTAGGGTCCCAACGATCCAACGTATTTATAGAGCAGGGAATCTTGAATCAACTGGGTATTGGTCATGCCATTGACGGTGCTCATATCGCCCATGCACCACTGGTTGAGTGGATAGTTCTTGGTTGGGCTCACCGTGGTAACCATGCTGTCCTCTCCCGCCGATCTCACCAAGATATCGGTGTAGTCTGCTGGATAGAGATGCCAAGCAAGCATAATTTGCTTGCCATTGCTCATACAAGAGATGCCCTGAGCCTTGGTCTTGGCTTTCGCCAAGGCAGGCAGCAACATACCCGCAAGGATCGCGATAATGGCGATGACAACCAGAAGCTCAATGAGGGTAAACGCGGAACGTCTACACCGGTGGGGCGGAGGCATGGAAATATTCATAGCTGATCGAATCGTCGGTGGATGAAGACACGATGAAGACCGGATGCACTGGAAGTCAAGAGTGTTTCAGACTTAATCCCAAAGTAGGTGCGAACGATTTGTATTGGACCGAATCGGTAAATTTGGAATTCCGGGAGTTCAATCGCGAAGTGTTCTACCCGTCAATTTTAGAAAAACATCTTCAAGGCTCGGTTGGCGAGTAGCGAGAGCGGTAATCGGAATGCCCGCCCCTCGTAGATGTTCCAATATGACTGAAATCTGGGAAACGTGACCCACGAGGACGTGGAGTCCCAGCGGAGTGATTTCGGTCGCTTGGACTTCGGGAAGGGCTTGGATGATTTGGCACCCTCGTTCCCGGTCGGCGAGAGCCACACCCAACTCCAGACCCACACCAGTGTTTGCTTGGGCCTTTAAATCGGCCACCCGGGCGTCGGCGAGGACGCGTCCCCCGTCAATAATAATGACCCGTTCGCAGAGCCGTTCCACCTCTTCCATGTAGTGGGTGGTGTAGACAATGGTTTTCCCCTGCCGACGGAGTTCACCGATATTTTCCAAAAGGGCGTTTCGACTTTGGGGATCGACACCGACGGTTGGTTCATCGAGCAGCAGGACATCGGGGCCATGCAGCAAGGCAACAGCCAGATTGAGTCGGCGCTTCATACCGCCGGAAAACCCGCGCACGGGTTCTTCGGCACGGTCCGCCAAGCCAACAAAACGGAGGATATCCGTTCTAACGGCGTCCAAGGGGGACCCATGAAGGCCATAGAGGGCACCAAAGAAGGCCAAATTATCGAGGGCAGTCAGGTCCTCGTAGAGGGCCAGGTCTTGAGTTGCCAATCCTAAATGACGCTTTACGGAATCTGTGTCGCCGCCAATTGGACGACCATGGATGGAAATGGAGCCACCATCCGGGTTCAAAAGACCAACCAAGAGGGAAAGAACGGTGGTCTTGCCTGCCCCGTTGGGGCCCAGCAGGCCCACAGCCTCGCCGCGATGGATTTGGAAGGAAACGTCATTGACGGCGGTTCTTGAGCCAAAGCGCTTGACCAATCGGTCGACGGACAGGACCGGGGTTGACATGGGCGACCGTTGTCGCCGTTCTGGAATCGACAGGCAAGTTCGAGATGGAAGATTCGGATGACGACCGGCAGCCTTGCCGAGCGAATCGAGAACGGTTAGTACTAGGCCACATGGACGTTGCGAATCGAGAGTTGTTGCAGCGGCTGAGCCGGTCTAAAATCTACGAGGATTACCAAGCCGCCTTTGGAGCTGCGACCGGATTGCCATTGGCACTTCGTCCGATTGATTCCGTTGAACCGGTCAATCATGGGGTCCCGCGCGAGAACCCGTTTTGCGCCTTGATGGCGCAATCAAGCAAGAGCTGCGCGGCTTGCCTGGAGGTTCAACAATCATTGGTAGAGGGAAAGGGCGCTGGGGCTCAGACTCAAGTTTGTTTTGCCGGGCTTACCGATACCGCCGTGCCTTTGAATATTGGCAATGAAACGGTTGGATATCTGCAAACCGGCCAGGTCCTCCTGGAAGCACCGACTGCCGCTCAATTTGCCAAGACGGCTCGCATCTTGATCGATTGGGGGTACAAGACCGATCTACGCCGGATGGAAGACGCTTGGTTCCATTCCCGGGTCATTGATGCCGAACAGTATGCGGCGATGGTCCGGTTGGTCAGTATTTTTGCTGACCATCTGGCAGCGGTGGCGAATCAGTTGGTGGTTCAGCAGCAACAAGCGGAGCCTCCGATTATTACGCGAGCCAAACAATTCATTCACGACCATCAAGATGAAGAAATCGGACTGGCGGAGGTGGCCCGGGCGGTCAACACCAGTTCATTTTATTTCTGCAAGCTGTTCAAGAAAGCCACAGGCTTGAATTTCACCGATTACGTAGCGCGCGTCCGGGTGGAAAAGGCGAAGAACCTGCTGCTGAATCCCAATGCCCGAGTCAGCGAGGTAGCGTTTGATTCCGGATTCCAATCCCTCACCCATTTTAATCGCGTGTTTCGGCGCGTGGCGGGAGCGTCACCCACGGTTTACCGCCAACAGGTCAGCCTCCATGCCTGATCAGGTTCAGTCGGTTGGCGAACCATGGCGAGCCATGGCCATCCGATCAGGAGTCTGTGGCTCAGCTACCTTTCTTGCCTGGACTTCCGGGCTTCCGTCCCCCGGTCCCACTGTCCTGTTTAGCATCGCCTATGTTGCCGGTGGCTGGGACTTGTTTCAAGAGGTTCGAGCCGACTTGCTTAGAGGACGATTCAACACCGAGTTCCTGATGCTCCTGGTGGCGTTGGGGGCGGGGTTTGTGGGAGCCTGGGCGGAAGGGGCGCTGCTGCTTATTCTTTTTTCCACCGCCGCTGCCATGGAGGAATATGCATCGGCTCGGACCCACCGCGAAATCGGCGCTTTGTTCAAGGGTGCGCCCAAAATTGCCACTCGGATTGAAGGTGGTCGGGAGATTTCCATCCCCGTCGAAGACCTTTCGCCGGGGATGACGGTGCGAGTTCGGGCAGGCGAGCAGGTTCCGGCTGATTTTGAGGTATTGAACGGTGAAAGCGCGTGTAACGAATCCATGTTGACGGGAGAGGCTGTACCTGTGCCAAAGCGCCGGGGGGATACCGCCCTGGCCGGCACAGTCAACGAATGGGGCGTCTTGGAGGGGGTGATCCTCAGGGCAGCGGGCGACAGCGCTCTTCATCGCATCATACGCCTGATTCACGAGGCTCAACAGCAACGGGCACCCACGCAGCGATTCACCGATCGGTTTGGGACCCGATATACGGCAGCGGTACTCGTGGGCTGCCTGGGGTTATTCTGCTATTCGTGGTTGGTTGAGGGATACCCGGTTTTTCACTCAACGGCGGAAAATAGGAGTGCCTTTTACCGGGCAATGACCCTGTTGGTGGTTTTGTCCCCTTGCGCGTTGGTTTTATCGGTTCCTTCCGCGATTCTTTCGGCCATTGCATGCGGTGCCCGCCAAGGGGTGCTCTTCCGTGGCGGAACCGCCGTTGAGTTGCTCGCCAGCGTTGACGTGGTTGCCTTGGATAAAACCGGCACATTGACGGAAGGGGAATTGAAGTTGACTACCGTGGAGGTCATTCGAGGAACTCGGGCCGACCTGCTCCGAACGGTTTCTGGACTTTCCCGGTTATCCCACCATCCCATCTCGCGTTCGTTGAGTCGCGCGATGACTCAGGAAGGCATCGAGCCCCTGACCATGTCTGAATCCGAGACGATCGCAGGACAAGGCATCGTGGCGCGACACAGCGGCGCGCGGTTTGGGTTGGGAAATCGAAAATTGCTGACGTCTTGGTTATCTGTTCAAGAGCTAAGTGAATTACCATCTCCACCGGATGGAACAACCGAGACCTGGATTGTTGGGCCGACGATATTGGGCCGACTTCAATTGAAAGACCAACTTCGGCCTACCGCTCGGAGGCTGATCGAGCAATTGCATATCGACGGGTTGAGCACGCTGATGCTCACCGGGGATCGGGAAGAATCCGCGCATCGCATGGGCATGGAGGCGGGTGTGGGAGAAATCCGCGCCCATCTATCGCCTGAAGGGAAACTGGCCGCTGTAAAGGAACTGAAAGCGAATGGGAGACGGGTGGCAATGGTCGGGGATGGGGTGAATGACGCGCCGGTGTTGGCTGCCGCTGATGTTGGAGTAGCTATGGGAGCCCGTGGTTCGGATGCGGCCTTGGAACAAGCCGATGTGGTCTTGATGAACGATCGGTTGGAGCAATTCCTTCTGGCTCGAAGACTGAGCCGGAAAGCGGTCGGGATCATTCAGGAGAATCTATGGGTATCCCTCGGTGCCATGGGAGTCATGGCGGCACTGACGTTGGTATGGTCCGGTGTTCCCCTGTGGGTGGGGGTGGCAACCCATGAAGGAAGCACGGTCCTGGTGGTGATGAATAGCCTCCGGCTATTGTGGACCGCGCGGGAAGCGTGAGGGGGGGATGATAAGAATAGTTCGCCCAATCGTCGCCTCATCCTAATCAAACCTTCGGTGGGTGGCTGACCGGGGATATTCGTAAATCGCGCAACGCGAAAACAGCATTGTCCGCCAAAAACCTTATTTTCCGCGCCCCATCCTGGCGTTTCGGTCCGAAGCGCTGCCGGTGTTGATCAAATACTTGATTAACCCAAGCCCGACTGCCGATGACGGCTCCATCGGTGAAGTAACGGACTCGACAGCGGACAAACTCGCCCCAAGGCAATTGACCCTTCAGCTGTAACACCTCCCGCACTTTATCGGGATTAATCCCCGGTCGTATGGTCGGGCCATCCGGTCCCTGAACTCCTTCGACCATTCCTTCCCCAAACACCCACATCCGGTACTTGGCCATGGCATCGGTTAGATTGCCTTCCTGCCCTTCACTCAGATGGATGATCGCTCGGATACCTTCTCGAGCCAGACGCTTGCCGGCGACCGCAGCCGCGTAACCACTCCAACGATAATCCTTTGGGTCAGTTACCAGAGCGGCTCGAATTGGATTCAGGTCGATATAGGCCGCTACCTTGGCCAGGGAATCTCGTTTACCTTCAATCCACACGCTCTTGAAGCGTTCCTCCCATAGGGTGCCTTTGCGCTTGTTGCAGCGGTTGTACCACTGGGTGAAGCGTTGCTTGACCACCTTGAGATAGACGCTCAAATCCCACATTTGGGCGTACAACCCATCCCGCCACGCTTGTCGTTGTTCATCTGATAACAGCTCCAACTCCTTGCGCTTGAATTCTGTCTCCTCGTCCCCGTGGACAACGGCATAGAGCCGCAATAATTCTTCGTCCGTGGGCAGCACAGCGGGACGCTGGGGTACTTCCACCAGGATATGGAAGTGATTGGACATGA
>CAILNN010000379.1 GCA_903835555.1 uncultured Verrucomicrobiota bacterium | reverse complement strand
GCGAATACCGTTTGTCGCCAAGGCGGAGAGGTGAGGCGTGACGTCATAGCCATCGGTGCTCAGACCATCAAAGCCTATCTCCTTCAGCGTCGACGCCAGTTCAGCGGGCGGCAAGTTGAGGCCGTTTTGAAAGGCGAAAAACGAAGGGCGAGGCCGCTCCAGCTCAGCCGCCCCGGTGGGTCGCACCGCCGCACCCCAAAAGAGGATCACGCTCGAGAAAATGATTTTGGGGATGGAAGACAGTCGCATGGAGAGACAATCTTCATCCCCGAAGGCCGGTCAAGTACCGGGGCGTAGTTCCTGAAAAGACAAGGGCACATGAAGACCCGAAGAACGAAGGAGATTCATCCCACGGCATCCTGCTGATCCGGAGCGTCTTTGCGCCTTCGTGTGCCTCTTCATTTCGGAAGACAACTCGACTCCCACCGCAGATATTCCAGAAGCATTTGGCTTGCTTCATTGGAATCACTCGCAATCGTTGGCCATGCGCATTTCTGTTCGCTGGACCGCTGGTTGGCTGGCATGGGCCATCCTTTCGCTTGGGGCCTCGGGAGTCGCCACCGCTCAAGAGCGACCGATAGCCTTTACCGGAATGAGCTTGATCACCCTCCATGGCGAGACTGTCGATAACGGCGTTCTGATTGTCCAGGGCGGCAAGATAAAGGCCATTGGGGCTTCCAATGACGTTGTGGCACCCCCCGAAGCCGAACGGCGCGACCTGCACGGCAAAGTAGTCATGCCGGGATTGGTCGACACCCATTCCCATATCGGATTGGCTACTTCCGGCTCCAACGAACGTTCGGGGCCGCTCAATCCGGAAATGCGCGCCCTGGATGCGGTTGACATTCGCGATCCGGCTCTCCAACGGGCGCGGGCCGGTGGCATCACCACTGTCAATATCATGCCGGGCTCGGGCACGCTGATGGGCGGTCAAACCGTCTACCTGAAGCTACGACAAGGACGCACCATTGATGATTTGTTGTTGCACACGCCGACCGGACGTTTGGCCGGTGGTCTAAAAATGGCCAACGGCACTAATCCTCAGGGTGATCCCCCATTTCCTGGAACACGCGCCAAGGCAGCGGCCTTGGTCCGAGAAAAATTTGTCGCGGCTCAGGTGTATCGCGAAAAACTGGCGAAGGCGGGCAGCGATCCAGAGAAGGCCCCCACGCGGGACCTGGCGATGGAATCGCTTGTCGAGGTCTTGAGCGGCGACCGTGTCGTCCATCATCACACGCACCGGCATGACGACATCATGACGGTGCTCCGCTTGCAGAAAGAATTTGGTTTTCGGGTGGTCCTGCACCATGTCTCCGAAGGATACAAAGTCGCACAGGAAATCGCGGCAGCGAAGGTTCCGTGTTCAGTCATTGTGATCGATAGTCCGGGTGGCAAGCTGGAAGCCCGCGACATGGATTGGAAAACCGCAGCGGTACTGGAAAAAGCGGGTGTTCTGGTGGGCTTTCATACGGATGATCCGGTGACGGATTCTCGGCTCTTTCTCCGGTCCGCCGCTCTGGCGGTTCGCGCCGGGATGACCCGCGACGGAGCTCTCAAAGCGGTGACCAGTGCGGGTGCCCAAATGCTGGATTTGCAAGATCGGGTGGGCACACTCGAGGTTGGAAAGGACGCCGATTTTCTTATTTTATCCGGTGATCCGCTGAGTGTTTACACCCACATTGAGGAAACTTGGGTGGATGGCAGCCGGGTGTTTGATCGGAATGATCCGAAGGATGCCGTGCTGGCCACGGGTGGTATCGGGGCTGGGAATCCGCGGGTCGCGAGTTTGTGCTGTTTTGGCAATGGAGGTGATCAATGAAACAGATTTACCGAGTGCTAACGCTGGGGCTGATGGGAATTGGAATCGGGCTGACTTCCCTCCACGCGCAAGTTGCGGTGCGCGGTGAGAAAATCTATACCCTGACAGGACCGGTCATTTCCGATGGCGTGGTGCTGATCCGAGGCAATCAAATTGAAACGGTGGGTGCGGCGTCCACCACCGCCATTCCCGCTGGTTACAAGGTATTGACCGCGCGGGTCGTCACTCCGGGCCTGGTTGACGGTCACTCGACGATCGGCATTTCCGGACTTCTGAACCAGAAACAGGACCAGGATCAACTCGACAAGAGCGGTCCTTTGCAGCCCGAGCTGAGGGCCATCGACAGCTACAACTCGATGGATCCGTTGGTGGAGTGGGTACGGAATCTCGGAGTAACTACCGTCCACACCGGACACGCACCGGGTTCGTTGATTTCCGGGCAAACCATGGCGGTCAAGACGTGGCCGCAAAATCTCGACCAAGCCGTGCTGGTGCCCGAGGCTGCATTTGCCTGCACACTGGGAACCGAGGCCCTCAGCACCGCAAAAGACAAAGCCCCGGGTACGATTGCCAAGTCGATTGCCATGCTGCGCGGTGAGTTGGTAAAGGCGGTCGATTACCAAAAGAAGCTGGCCAAGACTGACATCGACAAACGGCCCGCACGCGACCTGCATCTGGAAGCTCTGGTCCGCGCGTTGGAAGGTAAGGAACCGATGTTGTTCACTGTCCAACGGCATCAGGATATCCTGGCGGTCCTACGGCTGGCCAAGGAGTTCGGACTCAAAGTCATTTTGGATGGCGTTGCCGATGCACCGCTGGTAATTAAAGAAATCCAGGAAAGCGGATTTCCCGTGCTGCTGCATCCGAGCATGGAGCGTCCCTTTGCTGAGTCGGAGAATGCCAGTGTGACAACCGCCACCAAGTTGCAGGCGGCGGGTGTTCTGTTTGCCTTTCAAAGCGGATTCGAGGCTTACGTGCCCAAGACCCGGGTCGTGCTTTTTGAGGCGGCGATTGGTGCTGCCAACGGCCTGACCTTTGAGCAGGCGTTGGCGGCCGTGACCGTCAATCCGGCCAAGATTCTTGGGTTGAGCGATCGGATCGGCACGCTGGCACCCGGCAAGGACGCCGACCTGGCCTTGTTTGACGGCGACCCGTTTGAATACACCACCCACTGTGTGGGTACCGTGGTATCCGGGGTGGTGGTTCATGAGGGAAGTAACTAGGATAAGTTGTAGGGGCGGCGTGGATTTCGTAGACGCCGCTCGTAAGGCGGCGCTAACTTTATGCGGCTGCAACCCGTTCTGGAGCAGATAGGCGGGTCTGGCGCTCTGGGGACTGACAATTCGGGCGGCAACGCTCGAAGTGTGTTGAGCCCCGGTTTTTTAAGCCACCTCGCTGCTCAGGAACAGGTTGTGGCCTCGTGGGGTCAGCGCCGACTCACGTCGGACGACTACCCAATCGTAAGATGAGGGCGTAATCGGGGTATCGGTTGAAAAAGCAGGCCTAAACGCAAGTGAACCACATCCGATGAGAGCCGAATCCGGGAAAACCGCCCATGCGGTTAGATGCAGGGGCGGAGTCAGACGGCCATTGGTCCTTGGGGGGCTTAATCCGTCCGCTCCGCCTACTCTCCTGGAATGGCTTCGCAACGATACTACCCGATCCTTATTTAGGATGATAATTGGGATACTTTGGTCGCTTGTGAGGGACGGTTGGGTTCTTGGCCAAGTCATCCAGGGCGATGGCGACCGCCTTTTCCAACTGGAGGTCGCGCCCTTCTCGCCAGGCTTTGGGATCGTACTCGACTTCGACATCGGGTGGCACCCCGATGTTTTCGACCTCCCATTCGCCATCCGTGCCATAAATGGCCCAATGCGGGGCGGTGATGTGGCCACCGTCCAGCAAGGGTGGGTATCCACCGATTCCGATAAGACCGCCCCAGGTGCGCTTTCCGACCAAGGTTCCCACCTTCAACTTGCGGAATAGCCAGGGTAGGTAATCGCCGCCTGAACCGGCGAATTCGTTAATCAACATGACCCTGGGACCGGCGCTGGCTCCCAGCGGGAAGTAGAGGTCTTCCCCTTCGCGAGTGGTGGAATGACTCACGACCGATCGTCGGAGAAAATCAACCACATAGTCGGCAAGCTGGCCACCGTGATTATACCGTTCATCGATGACAAATCCCGCCTTGTCGATTTGGGCAAAGAAATAACGGTTAAAACTCGTATAACCTTGGGCAGCCGTGTCGGGGACATGCACGTAGGCCAGTTTACCACCGCTTAGACGATCTACCGTTCGTCGATTATCCTCAATCCAAGCGTGGTAGCGCAAGGCATGCTCGTTGGCTATCGGATGAACTTTCACATCCCGCGATCCGGTTCCATCTGGACTTGGCCCAATGCGTAAGGTGGTCAATCGGTCTGCCTTATCGAGAAAACGAGCGTAAACGTCTTCCGTGGCACTCAAATCAGCCCCGTCGACCGCGAGCAAATATTCCCCTGCCGCTACATTGATTCCGGGTTCGGTGAGAGGTGCACGCAGCTCTGGATTCCAGTTTTCGCCGTTGAAGACCCGAACAAACCGATAACGTCCGTTATCTACCTTGAGGTCGGCACCGAGCAGCCCCACCCGAACATGGGGAGGAGTAGGCATATCCCCACCGCCGATAAACATGTGGCCAACCGACAACTCGCCCAGCATCTCTTCAAACAGGTAGTTAAGGTCCGATCGCGAGGTCAGCGCGTTGAGGTACGGGCGGTATTTAGCCGCCGCAGCGGCCAAGTCGAGTCCGTGGTGATTGGGATCGTAGAAAAAGTCACGCTCGATCCGCCAAACTTCGTCGTACATTTGGCGCCACTCCACCGACGGGTTGATGGCCAATTGGACGTCTCCTAACTTGATGGCTCCCTCGCCGGGTTTGACAGCGTCAACGCCAGAGATGAACCAGCCATCATCCTTTTGATAAAGGAACTTTTCCCGCTTGTCCGCCAGAGCAAAGCCTTTGATTCCCTCGAGGAACTTTTCTGACTTTCGCTTGGCCAAATCAAACTTATGGAGTGTGACCTCAGGAGCATCCTCGCTGTCTATGGGGTCAATCGTGGGGCCTTCCAAGACCCAGAGCGTGTTCGATTTGCCCGCTTCCAAATCGACATAATTTCGCGACGGCATGGGGATGGCCACAATACGCTGACCGAGGTTCTCCCAGTCGACCGTGATCGTTGTTGGAACGGCGTTGGTTGATGCAGGCGGTTCCACTTTTTTTTCCACGGCTTGAGCGGGGGCGTCCGCTGCTGCAGCGTCTGTCTTACCACTGTCTGCGCCATCCCCATCGACCTTTTCTTCATCACTTTCAGGGGCAAACGGCGACGGTAAGGAGTGATCAAGCACCACCAGATAGAGGCCACGGGTCACCGGGTGTTGAATGGCCGACAGATCGCCCCAACCGAGCGTTGGGCCGTTGTCGGTACTGGCGGCAAAGAAAAGATATTGCCCGCCATCGGAGAAGCGAGGTGCCACTGCATCGCTCAGACCGTCCGTGACCTGATGACGGATGGAATTGGTGACGGCGTAGAGGAAGACGGCTTGATGCCGATTCGTAAGGGTCCGGCTGTAAGCCAACCAACGACTATCCGGTGACCAGGAAGGATTAAAGCCCCGATTGAACGGATCAGTATCCACCAAGACCGGAGCGGTGCCGTCGATGGCAACGCGCCAAAGATTCAGCCGTTTATCACTGAACACGATCTGCTTGGAATCAGGAGACCACAGTGGAGAGTAAAAAAACGACGGCGGTTGACCGAGGCTGATTTTTCGTAATTCGCCGCTACCGCTTTGTTCCTGAAGATGCAGTGCATATTCACCGGAGGCATCGCTAAAATAAGCGATCCATTTGCCATCGGGCGACCAAGCCGGGTCGCGGTCGGCGGCAGCGGGCGAGCGGGTCAGATTGCGGGCTTCGCCCTTCTCGGCAGGCACGGTCAGAATCTCTCCACGAACTTCAAACACCGCCCGTTGACCGGAGGGGGAAAGTCGTCCGTCATGGAGGTCCTTGGCCTCGACTTTCTTGAAGTGGGGGCGGACCTCGGCGAAATCACCGCTTAACCGGATATCGATCGGTTGCGTTTTCGATGAGCCCAGATCGTAGAACAGGAGCTTGCCGAATTGTTCGCACACGATGGCCCCCGGACCGGCAGACGCCGATTTGAAATCCAGTCCATCGTTCTTGATCACCTCGCGCACCCCTTTGGTCTTGATGTCGTAGGCAAAGAGGGTGACTGGACCGTGGCGATCGGAGAGGAAGAAGATCGTGTCACCCACCCATAGCGGATTGAAATCGTTGGAGTTTTCGCGCGGCAATTTTTCGACGGATGAATCGGCCAGGTTGGCAATCCAGATCGGCTTGGTCTGACCGCCGTGGTAGCGTTTCCAGGCCCGTTGCCATTGCATGGTGGGCACGTAGGCCAAATGACTTCCATCGGCTGAATAGGAGCCTTCCTCGGCCAGCGGCAGCGGCACTTCGACTGCGGGTCCTCCATTGGTTGCCACGGTGAAGAGCCGATCGCCATCCACAGGATTATTCCGAGCCGACTGGAACAGCACCCGCTGGCCGTCGGGGGTCCATCCGATTGCCAAGTCGCGACCGGGATGAGACGTCAAGCGAGTGGGGACGCCGCCCTCGACTGGAATTAGATAGACATCGGCATTGCCATCGTACTCGCCGGTAAAGGCGATGGTCCGTCCGTCGGGGGAAAAGGCGGGATGTTGTTCATGACCCGGGTGAGAGGTCAGGCGGACAGCATCTCCGCCGCCGCGCGGGACGCGCCACAGGTCACCGGCATAGACAAAGACCACATAGTCCTGACTGAGAGTGGGTTGTTGAAACAAAAGAGGCGGAGCATCTGCGACCGCCCAGCCGGTCAGCCCGGCAACCAGCAAATACTTCCAAAAATTCTTCATGGAAATGGAATTGGAACTGAGAAAAACTGGATAATGGTACAGGGCGAATCCGTCTTTAGCAAGGCGTGCACCAGGGGCGAATAATGCAGGAAAATGGCCCGATTATTTGCCTCCATGCCCATTCGGACGGTAAACTGCACCCCGATGAACGCGTTGATCACGATCGACAGTGAAATCTTGGGAGGAACCCCAGTGTTTTCCGGAACCCGAGTTCCGGTTCAAACGCTTTTCGATTACCTCGAACGGGATTATCCGCTCGCCGCATTTCTAGAATGTTTTCCCACCGTCAGCCATGAAACGGCATGCGCGGTGCTTGACCGGTCCAAGGCTGTATTGTTGGCTAAGTCCGTCGAATGAAGGTTCTTCTCGACGAATGCGTTCCGTGGCCCATGCACAAATTGCTGGTGGGTCACGACTGTAGCAATGCTCAAAGACAAGGATGGAATGCAGTCAAAAACGGGGATTTACTACAACTCGCTGAATTGCATTTTGACCTGTTTATCACGTCTGACCAGGGGATTCGATACCATCAAAATCTAGCCGATCGTCGAATTGCCATTATAGAAATTTCGACCAACGACCTCGGCAGGATTCAGGCCAATGCGATGGCCATTAAGAATGCAGTCGAATCCATTCGGGCCGGCGAATTTCTTTCGCTACGCATCGGATAGCCCAATCATCCCAAGAATCGCCTTTTCTCTTGCCACGAACGCCCCCGACCAAATGCTTGAGGTCCATGCGTCTGAAAAGTCCGTATTTGCCCCTTCTCTTTCTGGCCTTGTTCATCTGGGGCTGTGCCACGGTTTCCCGTACGGCATCGGTGCGACTCAACCAGATGCAGGTCATCGGTTCGCATAATTCGTATCATCTGCGCGCCTATGATTCACTGCGAACCATGCTCGCCACCAAGAATCCGTTGGTGGCCATGGGCCTCGACTACACCCATGTGCCGTTGACCGAACAGTTCACTCGGTTGGGCATTCGACAAATTGAACTCGATTGTTTCGCCGATCCCGACGGCGGGCTCTACGCCCACCCAAAAGGCGTGGAATGGGTCGCCGCCGCCGGATTACCACCCACGCCGATACATGACCCGGAGGGCAAACTGCTCAAACCCGGCATCAAAGTACTGCACGTGCCGGATATCGATTACTGCACCACGGTGCTGACGCTCAAAGATGGGCTCAAGGAAGTCGTCGATTGGTCCAAAGCCCATCCGGCCCACGTTCCGATTTTCGTCCTGATTGAGCTTAAAGAAGACCAGGATAGTGCGCTCCTGACCAAGCCGATCCGATTCGGTGAAAAGGAATTGGCCGACCTGGAGGCGGAAATTCGTTCGGTGGTGCCCCGCGAAAAGATTCTCATGCCGGATGATGTCCGCCGAGGGGAACCGACGCTGCCGGATGCGCTGCGAAAATTTGGTTGGCCCGGACTTGATGCCGTTCGCGGGAAAATCTTGTTCGGGATGGACAACGAAGGGGCAGTTCGCGACCTCTATCTTCAGGGACATCCGGCGTTGGAAGGAAAGGTGCTGTTCGTCAGTGTGCCCGCCACCAACGCCGCCGCTGCTTGGATGAAGGTGAATGATCCTGTGGGCGATTTTGATCACATCCAGAAATTGGTCGGGAAGGGCTTCCTGGTCCGAACGCGTGCCGATTCCGATACCCGGCAATCACGGGCCAACGATACAAGCCAACGGGACAAAGCGTTTGCCAGCGGAGCTCAATTCATCAGCACCGACTATCGGGAACCGAATCTCAAGTTTTCCAGTTACTCGGTGGGGTTTGAGGGCGGCCAAGTTGCCCGAGCCAATCCCGTCAGTGGAACGAACCTTCCACTGACGATGGATTTGGAGAACCCGTTGAAACGGTAGGAGTCACGGTCTCCATCTTCAATGGCGTCATTTTCCCGGCTTGACGGGAATGGGTGGCGTTGAAAAGGCACCGGCGTGCGCGATGTTTTTTGTAAGACACGATTGCGCCCTCAGTCGCCCAAAGGCATTCTCACCGCTCCGTATGCGACGCTTTTTCCCCCTCGCGTTATCCGTGGCCACGACGACCATCGCGTTGTCCGCGACTGGCCCGCTCCGCATCCTTTTCATTGGCGATCCCGCCAAATCATCAGCCGACCATTGCCATACGGTGATGCAGAAGTTGGGGCGCGACGCCATCTGGTTCGATTACGTGACGGATCCGAGCCAGGCACCCGCCGGTTGGACAAGCCAGGTCGACGCCGTGGTGGTAGAGAATGGCCATGTCCAACTGCCCGCTGACGCGCCTCCCGTGGTCAGTCCGGCATCCGATGCACCGGCAGATTTCTGGGGTGAGCCGTTGAGAGCCAAGCTACTCGAAGCCGTGGGCTCGGCCCGTCAGGCCAGTTGGAAGGCATTCCTGGACCAGCGCGAACCCGAGCAACGCGAGGCCAATTCCAATGTGGCCAATTACGAACGTCGCCCTTCAGCAGTCACCTTTCAACATCCCTTGTCGGTCAAGGGAAGCGTCGAACGGACCCAAGTGCCGCTCGATTGTCATCTCGAACTTTTTGCCGCCGAACCCGATATCGCCAAGCCGATTGCCATGGCCTGGGATGAGCGCGGACGTCTCTGGGTCTGCGAAACCCGGGATTATCCCCACGGAGTCAATGCAAGCGGGCAGGGTAATGATTCGATCAAGATTTGCGAAGACACCGATGGAGATGGCAAGGCCGATAAGTTTACCGTATTTGCCGATCATCTGAATCTGCCGACCAGCCTGGTTTTCACCCGGGGTGGCGTGATCGTGGCCCAGTCGCCCCGCTTTCTTTTCCTCAGGGATACGGATGGAGATGACAAGGCAGACGTCCGCGAAGTGGTGATCGAAGGCTGGGGCATCGGCGACACCCATGCCCAGGCCAATAACCTGCATTGGGGCTTCGATAACTGGCTCTACGGCTGTGTCGGGTACTCCGGGTTCGACGGCACGGTCGGTGGTGTTCGCCATTCATTTTCCATGGGCACCTACCGGTTTCGTTCCGATGGCAGCGCCCTGGAGTTTCTACATCAGTTTTCCAATAATTCGTGGGGACAAAGTGCCAATGCCGCCGGTGACGATTTCGGCGGCACCGCCAATGGTGCCCCCATTTTCTACGGTGGCATCCCTGCCTCGGTTTATCCGGCAGGCATGAAAGGGATGACGGCCAAGAAGATCAATCTTGAGGAAAAAGCACATCCCATCACCTCCAACTACCGACAGGTGGACGTCTTCGGCGGATATACGGCCGCAGCTGGCAGCAGCTTTATCTACTCCTCGAACTTGCCCCCGCGTCTGCAAGGAAAAGCCATGGTGTGTGAGCCCACCATGAAGCTCATCTCCCTGATGGACGTGCAACCGAATGGGGCCGGATACGTTGCCAAGGATGGATTTAATCTTGTGGCCAGCAGCGATGAATGGATGTCGCCGGTCTGCGCAGAAGTCGGTCCCGATGGTGCCGTCTGGTTTGCCGATTGGCAAAACTTCATTATCCAACACAATCCGACTCCCAGCGTGGCGCGGGGTGGATACGAGGCCAAGACGGGCCCAGGTGGTGCCCATGAGAACCCGCTACGCGATCACGAGCGCGGTCGCATCTATCGGGTCGTCTGGAATCAGGCCTCCAAGGCTCCCGTGCCGTCGCTGCAGGGAGCGGATGCCGCTGGCCTGATTCAGGCGTTGAACAGCGACAACCTGTTTTGGCGAACGACCGCCCAACGGCTGTTGGTGGAAGGCAAGAAGACCGACGCCACCTATGCACTTCGGCAGGTGGTGACGAACAAGCTATCAGGACCAGGTGCCATCCATGCTCTTTGGGCTCTCAAAGGACTCGACCAACTTGATCCCGCCACCCACCGGGCAGCGCTCCAGGCCCAGCAACCCGCTTTACGCCGCAACGCAGTGCGGGCTCTCGGTTCCAATGCCGATGCGGTCGGTTTGTTTTTCAGCTCCGGCGTGGTGGCCGACCCCGATTTGATCACCCGGCTCGCCGCTCTGGTTAAACTGGCACAATTCTCCACCACCAAAGAAATCCAGACCTTGATCGCCACCTTGTCGCGCAATCCGGTGCATCGCTCCGACGAATGGTTGAATGAGGCCACCCGCATCCTGGCCAAGGTTCATCAAGTCCAGCTTTTCCAGGAAGGACCCAACCTGTTGCCCAATGCCGGACTGGAGCAACTTGCCGCTGATGGACTGCCAGAAGGATGGAAACGGCGCGACTACGGCGACCGCCCGGCTAATAAGAATGCCCGTTGGGAATCCGTTTCCGGCCCAGGCCAGA
This sequence comes from uncultured Verrucomicrobiota bacterium, assembly GCA_903835555.1. Classification (GTDB taxonomy): domain Bacteria; phylum Verrucomicrobiota; class Verrucomicrobiia; order Limisphaerales; family UBA9464; genus CAILNN01. The sequence continues at coordinate 2,222 of CAILNN010000379.1, read as the reverse complement.
CCCATTCGGGCTCTCATGCGGTTCGGTGTATCTCCGCCGTGGGACAGGCCGACACCAGTTTGCATGCCGATGTCGCCCTCAAGCCAGACACCGAATACCGGCTCTCCGGTTGGGTCAAAGGAACCAACCTGTGGGGTAAGCTAAGTTTCAACGACCATATCAATCGCCCGGAAACCATGCGCGTCACCCAGGACAGCGACTGGACGGAATTGGAAGTGACCTATCGCAGTGGCAAAGCCACCCAGGCCAGCATCAACATCCTGTTTGTCGCCCAAGGCGAGGGCTATTTCGATGACGTTCGCTTCAGTGAACTGCTCCCCGTAGAGGACCCCGCTGACAAGTTGGTGGCTGCCGATCCCAAGCGGGGCGAAGACATTTTCTACCATCATACCGCCCGCTGCGTGCTCTGCCACATGCTCAAGGGTCAGGGAAGCACGGTCGGGCCCGCCCTGGATGGCATCGCCGCCCGCAAGGATGCTTCCTACATCCGCGAAAGCCTGTTGGAACCCAACAAAGTCTTGGCTTCGGGCTACGAAGCCTTGGGCAGCTCACCCATGCCCCCCATGGGTGAGATTTTCAACAATCAGGAGCTGGCCGATATCCAGGCGTTCTTGCAGACGTTGAAGTAGGATGGCAGCTGGAAATCGATATTTAGCTATACGATACAGACGCAGCGTCGCTTCTGATGGACCACGCCAAGGCGCAAAGACGCCAAGAAGAATTAGAGCCAACGATTTTCGCCCCTTCTTCCTTTGCGTCTTTGCGCCTTGACGTGCCCCTATCTCCGAGCTTCGGCGTACTCGACAAAATTCCGCAACAACTGGAGCCCGACCGCCTGGCTTTTCTCTGGATGAAACTGGGTCGCCCAGACGTTATCCCGGCAAATCGCCGCTGCAAAGTTCACGCCGTACTCCGTTGACCCGGCGACGATGGATGGGTCTTCGGGACGGGGAAAGAAACTGTGGACGAAATAGAAGTATGATTGATCGGGAATGCCGGCAAACAGGGGACAATTTGGCTGGCTGATCGACACCTGATTCCAACCGATCTGCGGTATTTTCAAGTGCGGTTCCGTTGCGGTTGGCTGAAATCGGACCACCGGACCGCGATAAATCCCCAACCCGGCGGCACAGGAATTGAACTCTTCACTACGCTCAAACAGGGCCTGATAACCGACACAGATTCCGAGGAAAGGACGTCCCGCGCGAATCCATTCTTTGACGGCGGTAGTTAGATGACGGTGCTCAATAGCATTCAGACAATCGTCGAAAGCTCCCACGCCCGGCAGAACAATTCCCGAGGCGGTGTCCAATCCGTCGGCCGATGAAAAGCGTTGGACATCGGCATCCACCTTGCGGAGAGCCTTTTCCACGCTGCGAATATTGCCCGAACCGTAATCCAGAAGAGCCAGCACATACGGACGGTAGAAAGAGAAATGCCGGGTGGCAATTTGCATCACCGGGTTCGGCAAATAAAATGCCATGCGTGTCGCCTTACCCAGGCGGATTATTCCATCAGATGGTCCGGCCTGATCGAACAAAGCCAGCGTATCCCGGTATTCTATATAAACAATCCCGGTGTGCCCCTTCTCCATGTCCTTCCCACGTGTTTGGTGAATCAGCAAACCGAACTGAGGAATGAGCAAGGATTCCGGAGCATGCCCAAGAGCAGCGGTACCCCAAACCAAATCCCCTCCAAATCCTTGAATAATACCACTTAACCTCTTGACTTCAGAATCCTGTCAAAGAAATCGTAACCGAACTCAATAGCATCAAAACACTATATAGACGCGATAAATCCTGAGTACCTCACAACCAAAAAATGAAACTCTTCAGGGAAGGACGCACAACCGCGATGACTATAGTCGCCGCACTTTGGCTCACGGTGCAAATCGTTTGGCCAGGCTCTATCGTCAATGGAATAGTTAGCCCGGTTTCGGCGAGCCCTGAGATTCAAAATGTTGTTTCACGGCTTTGGGAGGATCCTCTCGAAGCCGTCAACAATTCAGCATTGTACATCAGCGCCCTGGCAAACCGATCAGGCTACAGTTCGACAAACCTTGCGCAAAACATATCTGCCAGAGCGGGTCCACTGCGAATTCTATTGGTCCCAGTTCCAGAGACACCTTTTCCAACGGATCATGAACAGCGCTTGCGAAACCGCTACAGCATCCAACTTGCTTTGGCTCATGAGGATTTTGTTCCCGAGGATCCGAATCACCT
>CAILNN010000378.1 GCA_903835555.1 uncultured Verrucomicrobiota bacterium | reverse complement strand
GCCTCTGAAAGGAAGGAGGTCCAAACTTTGATGAGTATTATATCCATGAAGCATTCTGCTTTGAAAACAGACGAAAACCTACAAAGAACGATCGCAGCGACGTGTCGGCGCATTCCACCGTCCTGGCCCCTGTCTCACTTTGTGGCGGTGAATCCGTTCCTGGGTCTTACCGATCATTCATTTCCCAATGCAGCCAGGCTGATCGAACGGGTGGGACACGGCGACATTCTGATGACGGCGAACGATTATTTAGAGAAACTAGAGAAGAACAGCGTTGACGAACGTGATTTCCAAGCGGCTTTCCTTCAGTCTCAAAAGTTTCCTGCGTCACTTGGCCTCGACAACCATGGAATTGCCAACCTGGCTTCCCTCAAAGCTGTTCTGAGTTCGACCCCGGACCAGAAAACGGCACAACCGATTTTCACCTTCAGCGATCATTTTGATCAAATCCACCAGACCAACTGGAGCTACTTTATCGTGGATGAGATTTCCAAGTGGTGCTCTGTCTATTACGACCACGGCCAATCGAGTTGGGGAATGCCGTGGACTTCCTTGCCGCTGTGGGGTGCCTGGCGTGAGGCCGCTTCATTCGATGCGAATCCCGAATTAAGCGGGCTTCACGGTTTCCGGGACTTGGTCAAATCTCTCCCCGAGAGCCCCATTCAGGTCATCAACCTGGCGTTAAGCATGCTGGGAATTCCAGAATCGCTCCACATCGATTTCCTGCACCGGGAGATCATGACGATCCCTGGATGGAGCGGCTATGTGCAATATCGAGTCCGACAAAAGACGATGGAAGGAGGGAATGACGAGTCACTCGTCCAATTGCTGGCGATTCGCTTGGCCTATGATTTGGCCCTTTTTCAGTCATCGAGTACGTCACCGTCCATACGGGATGAATGGAGAGATAATTGGGGACTGCAACCCAATGACGACGCCATTCCGCCACCCCAGTGGATCGCGCGTTATTTGGCGCAACAGTCGTTGGAATACTCCTATCAACGAAAACTGGTCGGCCAATTATTAAGCCAGATTGAGGTGCAACCTGGCAGTTGTACCACCCCGGTTGATCGCAAGTCGTTGCAAGCGGTATTTTGCATCGATGTCCGTTCCGAAGTCTTTCGGCGATCGCTGGAAGCGCAATCTGAAGGAATTGAGACTATTGGGTTTGCCGGATTTTTCGGAATGCCGATCGCCTATCTTCCGCTGGGACAGGACCATGGATCGGCCCAATGCCCGGTACTCCTGAGTCCCAAATTCCTGATTCGGGAGGGGTTATCGGCAGAAGATGGAGGCGATGAATCCAAGATTCTGGCGGACAGACGGTTGAAGCAATCCCTCGCAGACGCATGGCACTCCTTCAAGACCGCCTCCATTTCCTGTTTCGCGTTTGTGGAGACCATGGGTCTGACCTACGGACTTTCTCTCCTCCGAGAAACGATCACAACGTCTTATCTGCAAGTAACCAAACCGGACGTCGGCGGGAAGTTCAAGCTGACTCCGCGAATTGAGAGGGCTTCTGGCAGGACAAACGGATGTGGCTGTGCCACGGGCATGAGCATTGCCGAGCAGGCTGAATTGGCAGTAGGTGCCCTAAAGAACATGGGATTAACCTCCCATTTTGGCCGACTGGTTTTGATCTGCGGCCACGGTGGGCAGTCGGCGAACAATCCGTATGGCTCAGCCTTGGATTGTGGGGCCTGCGGCGGGCATGCGGGAGGCATCAATGCCCGTGTAGCTGCGGCAATTCTCAATCAATTGGCAGTTCGCAGCACCCTCAAGGAGAGAGGGATTGTCCTACCTGAAGACACCTACTTCGTCGCCGGGCTGCACAACACGACCACGGACGAAGTGCAACTTTTCGAGATTGAATCAATCCCTGCATCGCACCAGGACGATTTGAACCGTGCTCGAAAATGGTTGCGCCAGGCGTCCCAACAATGTCGACGCAACCGGGCACCTTCCCTCGGACTCCCATCGATGGAAGACGAATCGCTCTGGAGTCGAATCTGGCGGAAAAGCCGTGATTGGTCTGACGTGCGACCCGAATGGGGGCTGGCGGGGAACGCCGCATTCATCGCCGCTCGAAGGGAACGAACCAAAGGGATCAACCTGGAGGGCCGAGTTTTCCTGCACAACTATGACGCGGAGCAAGATACTGACCGGAGTGTATTGGAGCTGATCCTCTGTGCGCCAGTGGTCGTCGCGAGTTGGATCAACCTTCAATACTATGCCTCCACGGTAAACAACCGGCTCTTTGGGAGCGGCAACAAGGTCATCCATAATGTCGTAGGCCGATTTGGGGTTTGGCAAGGGAACGGGGGCGATCTTCAAACCGGACTCCCTCTGCAATCGCTCCATGACGGAACGGAGTGGCGGCATGAACCGTTGCGGTTAACGGTGATTATCGAAGCAGACCGGACAGCTATCGACGGGGTGCTGGAGAAGCATCCGGAGGTTCGGCAGTTATTCGAGAACGGGTGGATTCATTTGATTGCGATTGAATCGAAATCGGCGGACGCTTGGCATTTCCTGCGGTTGAACCAGTGGGAAATGGGATTGGAGAGATCAATTGGAGCTCGTTGACCGGTTTAATATTGCGGTGCCTCACGAGCTGCGACTACGGAAGGGGGAGTGACCGCCAGCCCAGCAAAATAGGTTTTAGACGCCGACCGTCTCCAACTGTTGGTAGGCGTCGCGCAGCCAGACTTTGAGGCGTTGGCGCTCCATCAGGCCAAGACCGGTGACGGCTTTGTCGGCGCTGTTTTGGGCGGCCCAAAAGCTGCTGCTGGTGGCGTCAATCTTGTGCATGACGGCGTCGTGCAGGTGACGAAGTTGGATGAACTTGGCTCCCAATTCTTCAGCGCGGGCTTTTTCCCCAGACTGCTCCAAGAGAGAGAAATCGGTTCCGCGAATCTGGTTTAATACCAAAACATAGCTTAAACGGCCTTCGAAACGGTCCAGAAGTCGTTTGAGCAAATCAACGGAATCCTTTCCGGCATCCATGACGTGCCAGTAGCGAAGGGAAACCCCGATTTCAGGGGCCAATTCCAGGACGTTGGACTCATCCATCCAGCGAACCAACGGATCGTGGGTCTGGGCGGCGAGATCGACGAGGATTCGCCGATCGGGTTGATCGACAGCCGCCTCCACCAAAGTATCCAAGGTCTCGTAGCGGTCCACCAAGACTGGCGAGGCGTAGCCGCTGTAAAAGCGCATCAAGGCACCGTGGGAGCGATCGGTGTCGAAACCGAGGAATGGAATCTCGCGGTCGATCAGGTATTGGGCAATCAATCGTGCGACGATGGACTTGCCGACGCCGCCTTTTTCACCGCCGATAAAATGGATGTTGGCCATGGGTTTGGTCGAAGACACGGTGTCACAGTTGGGAAAAAGGCCAAGTGGTATCTGAAAGAATCACGGTGACTGCAATGACCGCTATCGTCATTCGCCGACATCTATTTGTTTCAATTGGCCGCTTGATTTTACTCCCTCCGCCGTCAGTGTGATTATTTACGTTAACGTTAAAAACAAAGCTAAAACATGAAACTCCTCCGAAATTGCCTATCTAGGGCATTGCTCGTGATGTTCGCTGCTTCATCGGAAGCCAAGGTCATCACGGTCAATACTGTCGACAACGCTGACACATCCATTGGCAAGACCAGTCTCGCGACCGCTTTCCAAGTCCTCGCGAGTGGCGACACCATCAACTTCAATCTTCCAGGCACGGGTCCCTTTTATATCGCCACGCCGACCGGCGGCTACCCGCTGCTTAACGGTCTGACCAATGTCACCATCAACGGCTACAGCCAGCCCGGTTCATCTCCCAATACCCACACGATTCTTTCTTCTAACAACGCAATCGTTCAGGTCTATCTGGATTCCAGAAATGGCGAGCTGACCGATTTGTCGGGGCACAACGGATTTGACCAAGAGGGTGCGATTCTTCCAATCCTTGGATGGACGAACACGGTGATTAACGGGTTGGGATTTCTTGGGAATAATCCCCCATCGGACGGAAGTGCTCCAATTCAGTTGTATGGGATTGCGCTAGGCGGTGATACAGCGACCGAAAACACCCACATCTTCGGATGCCGCTTTGGCGTGGATGCCGACAACACAACGATCTATCAACTCCGCAAGAACATCGTGAGCTATGGTTCCAAGGTGACCGGATTCTGCAACATTGGGGTGGCCCCTGGCTCAAAAAATCCCCGGGCGGAATTCAACGTCCAAGTGGGGGGATATATTACCATGGACCTTGGCGGTACCACGAACTCGGTTTTCCACGTGGCTGGTAATTTCCTGAACGTTTTTCCGGACGGCCTGCATGATTTCAACATCGACGGCAACAGCTACGCCGGTGTGGACCATGTCGTGGAGGCGATCTTCGAATTTGGCGGTCCGGGTCCAGGTTCAGTATTCGGAACGGATGGGGATGGGGTGAACGACGCAGAAGAGCGCAACGTCATCGGTGGCATTACCCAGGCCAACGACGGCAATCTGTGGGAATGCTATGGCAACGGTCCAGACCACATGCGCATGGCGGGAAACTATTTCGGCGTTGCCGTCGACGGAGTGACCCGATTCAGCAATGGCGGTCCGAGCATGGAATGGCTGAATATCTACAAGCGCAATGCCAGTTCCTTGCTATTGGGCTCTGATTTTGACGGCGTCAGCGATGACCTGGAAGCCAACCTTATCTATTGGAACAATCCCTTCACCGACCTGTACGGAAATCCGCCGGTGGTTAATCCCGGACCGAATGCCGATCTGTGGGCCTTCATCGTCGGACCCAACGGAACGCGGGGAGCGTCCACTTGGACCGGATTCATTTCCATGCGTGGAAATGTCCTGGTGAATAACCTGCTCGCGCCCTTCATGTACGCCGGCAATGACTCCGCCCAATTCGTGTTTTATGAGAGCCCGTTCATGAACACCACCAATTTCGCCAAGTTCTCGGATCTGATCCCGGTTCTTTCCTCTTCGAGTTCCGCCAGTGAGATCATTGGCACCGCCCCTACCCCCAACTTTTCCGGGCCCTTCACCAACCTGTTTATCGACCTCTATGTGCTTGATCCCGAAGGATGGAACAACGGAATTGCTTTTGCCCTTCCTGACCTCACGGTTCCCGGCGTATCGACCAACGGTTTCCCTGCGGGCAAAACCTTCCTGGGAACCTTTGTCGACAATGGTCCGCTGGACCGTGACCTGGCGATTGGCAGCTTTGATTTTGATGCCTCGGACTTGAATCTGGCTGCTGGAACACAAGTGACCATCACCTCCAATTATTCGATAGACCCGGCTGGAACGCACAATGGTCGGACCCATACGTCCAACTTCTCGAATCCGGTTACTTTGCTTCCCGTGTTTAAGGTCACTTCCGCCACCCGAAACGGGTCGAGTGTCACGTTGACGTGGTCAGGCGGCACTGGCCCGTTCTCACTCCGTCGCAAGACCTCGCTGAAAGATGCCTGGACGACGGTGCAGACGGGAATCACCGCCAATAGCACCACCTACAGTGATTCGGCGGCGACGGCGTTTTATCAAGTGATTGGGAATTGATTCGATTGTTTAGTAGATTGGGTAGGCCCACAACCGGGCCTACCCTGCGCTTCATTTTTCAACCCGGCTGGGGGGACTTCTGGTCCAAATCATTACTCAGGATCGTCCTCCAAGCGGGCCAATCCCGCGAGCGAAGGAACCGTCCGCATTCCCAGAGGCGGCGTCTTTCGGACCGCCTATGGCTCGACGGAGTCTCGCCCTACCAATGTTGCTTTCTTTCAATAAGTTACGTGTGGGTTTCGAGTGAATTGTAGGGGGGGGAAATTGTTATTTGGAAGCATCCCACTCGCCGTGGTAGATGACGGGCCAATTGCCGCCGGATAAGAAACGGATTTCTCGGGCCATGAGTCGCAAGCGAATATTTCTCCCTGAATCCAATAGCTCGATGGCGTCATTTGTCCTGCCCGTCTCCCGAAAGGTCCAGACCTTCTTCCCCTGATCAAATTCGGCCCAAGTCCCGTCTGCCTGTAGCTCAAACCATCCGTGGCTATGCCGCCAGAGCTTGGTCACTGCTGGGAGTGGGATGGGCTGAGAGAAGGCAGCCCGATAGTCATTCCAGAGCTGCGGCAGATCGCGTCCCGTCCGCTCCTTGAATACGGATTCGTGATAGCTGCCTTGGCGAAGCGCGGCGTTGACTTGGCGAACGATTCCGGGCGCTGGACCGCTTTCCAGCCAGAACAGGAATCCGGCGGCCACTTTGTAGGAATCGCGATACCCGCGTTCCTTTTCAGGGCGAGGGAAATCAGCCAGTGGCAAGGACTCGAAAATGGCACATCGAATATAATCGGCGATGCCTTCGGTCAGCCATCCTTCGCTACCGCCGGGATAGGCTTGGACGACGTGGACCAGTTCATGAATGACGACTCCCCGGCTATCGTCGGGAAGAGCGACCACGCGTTTGGCTGACATTTCGATCACGTTGCCGGAGGCGGCCGCCACGGCGTCATAGGTCTGGCTCATCTGGATGGTGACGTCAGGAAGCCGGACTTCGGTGGAGGAAGAGAGCAAGTTGCCGAGGCGCGGATACCATTCGTTGGCCAAGAGCGATGCCGATCGAACCCAGGCAGACGTTTCGGGGGCCGTTGACAAATCGAACCGAACGGTTCCTGCGAATAGAGATAAACTCGATAAGACGGGAATCGGGAATAGGAGGATCAAGACAGTCCAAAGTCTCCATCTCACGTTTACCCCTAACTGCTGAAGCTGCGGGAGTGAACTTTCGTCCGCTGTCCATTTCGCGCGGGTTTCCAAAGCGGCTTGCATCGGCTTGTTGTTATCCCGGGAATTGTTTGTACTCAACCGGGTAATGCAAAATCAGACGCTTTTCGGAACGTTCCATGCGCTGTTCTATTTTGTTGGGCTATCGGAGGCTCGCATGCTCACGTGAATTCATTTGCTGGTTGCATCAACAAATCTATCTCGACCTTCCAGTCGACCAACTCGTTCGCCAATGATCGCGGGAACTTCGACTCTCGTCACATTCCTGTAACTGCTGGAGTCCGTCATTGTCGGGGGGAACGCCTCGGCTTACTCTGACGCGGTGCCTGAGAACGACACTTCCTCTCAAACATACCGTCCTGGATTGGTGGTTTTCGACCTGGCGGGAACCACGGTCGAAGACCAAAACAAAGTCGCTGGGTTTCTGATGAACGCTATGGCCTTCATCGGTCACCCAGTCTCGCTGGCCGAGGCCAATACCGTGATGGGCGAGAGGAAACCGAAGGCGATTGCTCAATTGCTCACACCCCGGATTGGCCCCACCGACATGGGCAGCGACATCGTCCGGCGAGGTAATGAGGAATTCTTGCGACTGACCAATCATTACTACGCCACTTCGGAGGAAGTTCGAGAGATACCGGGTGCTTCCCTCGTTTTCGAGGCCCTTCATCGAGCGGGAATCCAGGTTGCGTGCGATACCGGCTTTGAAAAAAGCACGGTTGACGTGCTGATGAAGCGGTTGGGTTGGTTGGAGCGCGGTCTGATTGATACAGCCATCAGCAGTGAGGAAGTGGTTCACGGTCGTCCGGCACCGGACCTGATCCATGAAGCGATGCGTCGAACCGGTATTGTCGACGTTCGGCGGGTGGCCAAGGTCGGGGATACTCCCAGCGACATGGGGGAAGGACATTCCGCCGGATGCCCATGGGTCATCGCAGTCACCTACGGAACGCATACAAGGGCTCAGCTTGAGCCACATCGTCCGACTCACTTTCTGAATCAAATTTCCGATATCCTCCCCGTGTTGGGAGTCCACTCATGAACATCGTGGGTAAGGCCGAAATTGGGATCGTCGGTGCGGGAATCGTGGGTACCGCCTTGGCGGTGGCCTTTTCCGAGCGGGGTAAGAAGGTGGTGGTATGGGACCGGGAAGAACGTCCGGTCGGGGCGTCGATTCGCAATTTCGGACTGGTCTGGCCGATGGGACAGCCCCCGGGAGCGCTCTGGCGACGGGCGCTTCGCTCCCGCGAACGCTGGCTGGAGCTCAGTCGTACAGCGGGATTTGCCGCCGTCGAAAACGGTTCGCTTCATATTGCGACTACGGAAATGGAGGCAAAGGTGCTTGGGGAATATATGACTCAACCGGAGCTCACTGGCTTTCAGGGTGAACTGTGGGATTCTTCCACGATACGCGCAAAAGCACCGGGCGCACGAGCTGATGCAGCTACAGCGGGTCTTTGGAGCCCGCATGAGGTGACGGTCGATGGACGGGAGGCACTCCCGGCATTGTGGCGTTGGCTGACACTAGAAGGGCGTGCCACCGTCATATCCGATGCAGCGGTCAGTCGTATCGAGATGCCTGCGGTCCACACGGCGCAAGGCGTCTGGGAAGTGGATGAGGTTTATGTATCGACCGGAGCAGACCTTCGGATTCTTTACCCGGATACGCTTCGGTCGGCCGGAATCACGAACTGCAAGCTTCAGATGTGGCGAACGCCGGCCCAACCCGGAGGGTGGCGGATCGGCCCGACGCTCTGCGGAGGATTGACCTTGTTGCATTACGCTGCATTCGCCAATTGCCCGTCCCTGCCTAAACTCCGATCGGGCTTTGAGCACACGCACCCTGAATACTTGGCCAATGGCATTCACGTATTGGCTTCCCAGAATGCTCTTGGAGAAGTGGTCTTGGGCGACACCCATCACTATGGGCTGACGCACGATCCTTTTTTGCATGAAAACCTCGATGCCTTGGTACGGCGGTATCTGGAGACATTTGCCGTCATGCCGGACACCCGTGTTCAAGAGCGTTGGTTTGGGATTTATGCGAAAAAAGCCGGTGCCACGGAATTCATTGCCCATCCGGAGCCGGGAGTCACGGTCGTGAACGGCTTGGGCGGAAATGGTATGACCTTGTCGTTTGGGCTGGCCGAAGAATTAGCCACCACTTGATCATGACCTCCTTCCAACCGATGACCGGCCTTCGAGGGTGGATGGCACGGTATCCGGCGGCCTTGACGGTGATCGCCAGCCTCGCAGCGTTTGGTGCCTACACCAGCATGTACGCCTTTCGCAAACCGTTCACTGCCGCCAGTTTCACTGGCCTGAAGCTGGCTGGATTTGATCTCAAAGTGCTCTTGGTGGTGGCCCAACTGATCGGCTACACTGTATCGAAGTTCACTGGAATCAAAATCGTCAGTGAAGCCCGCCCTGGGCAGCGAATTGCCACTATCGCCGGCTTGATTGGAATAGCCTTCGCCCCCCTGGTTCTGTTGCCATTTGTACCAGCTCCCGTACAAGTATTCTGTTTATTCATCAATGGATTGCCATTGGGCATGATTTGGGGACTGGTTTTCAGTTTTTTAGAGGGGCGAAAAGTCACCGAATTCCTCGGTCTGGGGATGAGCGTCAGCTTTATTTTCGCCTCTGGTTGGACCAAATCTACCGGGCAAGCGGTGATGTCAAAATGGGAAGTAAACCAATTGGCCATGCCTGCCGTAACAGGCCTCCTTTTTGTTCCGCTCCTCGCCATATGCCTTTGGCTCCTATCTCAATTGCCTCCGCCCAGCGCTGACGACATTGCCAGTCGGAGCATCCGGCAGCCAATGGACTCGGCTGCCAGAGGTCGTTTTCTCCGACAGTTTGGCCTTCCGTTAGTCATGTTGGTGATCTCGTACATTTTGCTGACCGTCTATCGAGACCTTCGGGATACATTCATGGCCGATGTATTGAAGGAATTGGGCCAACCGCCATCGCCAGGGGTCTTTGCCCAGGTGGAGACTTTTGGCGGTGTCGGGGTGATGGCTGCGTTGGGTGGCCTTTGGTTTATACGAAGCCATTGGAAAGCGTTGGCGGTGTATCACTTGGTAATTTCCTTGGGAGCATTGCTGGTTGGCGGATCGACGCTTTTGTTTCAAGCGGGCGGTTTGACGCCGGTGATGTGGATTTCGTTGACTGGACTGGGCGTTTACCTGGCCTATGTCCCCTTCAACAGCATTCTTTTTGACCGTTTGCTTGCGGCTACCCGGCAGCCGGGGACGGCTTCATTCCTGATCGCGGTGGCAGACGCCGGCGGATATTTTTTCACGATGCTGCTTTACTTGGCCAGGCTGGGAACCAGCGGTGAAATTAAATGGTCCCATTTGACGCTCCAGGTGGGCATAGCTGTGGCTATTGCCACGCCATTTCTGATGACCGCTTCCTGGATCACCATGCGATCGCATCGACGGACATCGCAATTAGCGCCCACTTCGGTCGGTTGATTTAGGGCGTGTTTTCTCCATGATCTCCTCGGAAGACGCATCGTCAAAGTCCCCGCCCATTCGCAGTTGGTCTCATGAAGGGGATGTGAACACGACATCGGCCCGTGAGCGATGGCATTGGGAATCGATTTCTGAATCGACCCGCCAGCGATTGGCCGAAGACGAGCGGTACTTTCTTCATCAATCGCTGTCGACTCCATGCCTGAATTTACTGGTGGAAGCAGAGGGCTCCTATGTGACGGATGTGGAAGGTCGGCGTTACCTCGACTTCCACGGCAACAATGTGCACCAGATTGGTTTCCGACATCCGCATGTGGTGGAAGCGGTCAAGCGCCAACTGGATACCCTGCCCTTCTGCACCCGACGCTACGCCAACGAACCGGCGATTGGTTTTGCAAAGAAGCTGATCGAAGTAGCACCCGTCGGTTTGTCCCGAGTGCTATTCGCACCGGCAGGAACCGTGGCGATGAGCATGGCGTTGAAACTGGCCCGGTTGGCGACCGGCAAGTTCAAGACGGTCTCGATGTGGGATGCTTTCCACGGGGCCACGCTCGATTCGATTTCGGTTGGAGGCGAAACTCAATTTCGGCAGGGAGTCGGACCGCTGCTTCCGGGTACCGAGCATGTGCCCCCGTGCGAAATCCGCGGGTGCCCATTCCGGTGTGAAAAGGCCTGTTCCCTCGCCTGCGCCGATTACATCGAGTACGTTCTGGAGCGGGAGGGCGATGTTGCTGCCGTGATTGGCGAGACGATTCGCTGCACACCGTCGATTCCTCCCTTTGACTACTGGAAAAAGGTCCGGGCTGCCTGTGACAAGCACGGGGCTTTGTTGATCCTCGATGAAATCCCGATTGGTTTGGGGCGTTCTGGGAAGCTTTTTGCCTTGGAGCATTACGGTATCACTCCGGATTTGCTGGTACTTGGGAAAGGACTGGGTGGCGGGATCATGCCGATGGCGGCCGTCCTGGCCACGGAACGGTTTAATGTGGTTGGCCCGTCTTCGATCGGGCATTTTACCCACGAGAAAAACCCGATAGCCTGCGCCGCTGGCTTGGCCACGCTGGAGGTCATCGAACGGGAAAACTTGGTTGAAAATGCTCGTCGGCTCGGCGAACGGGCTCTGGTCGAATTTTCTCTGTTTCCAGAGCGCCACCGTCTGGTTGGGGCCGTTCGGGGTCTGGGTCTGCTGATGGGCATCGAATTGATGCACGAGCGGAATCCGCTGCGGCCTGCTCGCGATGAGGCTACTGAAGTGATGTATGCTGCCCTTCGGCGCGGTCTGAATTTCAAACTCACCCGTGGAAATATGCTGACCCTAACACCACCCATTTCTCTATCGGACGCGGAGTTGACCCGAGCGATTGGCATTTTGGACGCGGCCTTGACCGAAGTGGAGAACTATTAGTCGATTCCTAAATTCAAGAGCGCACGACTCCACCTGAAAACAAAAGAACGGAGTTGAAATTCCGGCCCCAACACCCTCAACGTTGTTCCTCACACATGAAAAGCTCCTCCTTCCTCGCCTGTTTCCTGGTCGGTTCGGTCCCGTTGATTTGCTCGGCCGCCGATGCCAAACCGATTCGCGTGCTGCTGCTTACCGGTGGCTGCTGCCATGATTATGCCCACCAAAAGGACATCCTCAAACAGGGTTTGGAAGCCCGGGCCAATGTGGAAGTGACCCAAATTCACACCGATGACGGCAGCACCCATCCCAACCTGCCGATTTATGGCAAGGCAGACTATGCCAAAGGGTTTGATGTGGTACTTCACGACGAATGCGCCGCTGATATCAACGATCCTGCGGTAGTGACCGCCGTCTTGAAACCCCACGCGGATGGAATCCCGGGCGTCAACCTTCACTGCGCGATGCATTGTTATCGCATCGGCGATCCCAACCAAGCGGCGACGGCTGGAACTCCCCACGCGTATTGGTTTGATTATTTGGGACTGCAATCGAGTGGTCACGGTGCCCAAAAGCCTATCAGCATTAGCTTCACTTCGAGCGACAGTGCCATCACCCGTGGGTTCACCAACTGGACAACGGTCAACGAGGAACTTTACAACAATATTCAGATTGGCCCCCGCACCGCTCCCCTGGCCCGGGGAGCACAGGATGATGGGAAGCGTCCGGGACAAAACAACACCGTGGTCGCCTGGACCAATGAATACGGCACCAACAAGACCCGGGTGTTTTCCACCACCATAGGACACAACAATGAAACCGTTTCCGATCCGCGCTACCTGGACCTGGTTGCTCGCGGTTTGTTGTGGGCCACGGGGCACCTCGGACGCGATGGGAAGCCGGAAGCTGGTTATGGGCCTGGTGGCAAGTAAACGGCGGTTGCTGAGGCAGTCCGACGCGTTGTGAGGGTCCTCCATCTCCTAGGAAACCGCGAAGACACCGGCGGTATTCTTTCCGTGGTGCGGTCCATTCAAAACGCAACTCGGGGAGCATGTGAACATGTTGTCTTGGTCCATGAAGAGTACCTGGAGAAACGACTTCCAAAGCTGGATTATCGTCGCTCGCCCCACGCGACTGACGAAGAGGCCTCCCATGGGCGTTTGTTGAAGCAGGCGATCAAGTCATTCACCGGACTTCGACGCCTACTCAAGGTTGAACCTTTCGATGTCATCCATGGCCATACCCGGGGCGCCTTTCCCTTGGTGTTGATGATGGCGGCAACCGGACATCGCCGGTGCGTCTTCACCAGTCATACGTATGCCAATCGGGTCGGCATGTACCGAACTGCCTCCCGGTGGAAACGAATTCGCTGGGTTTTCCTGACTCCCACGATGGCTCAACACTACGGAGTTCAGGCCGTCTCCGGGGGAGTCGAACTCGTATCGGCTTGTTGTAGCGACACCTATTTTAGCAGCCCGACACGTCCAGTAGACCAAGTATCAAGCGACCGCCCAGTCCGCTTGGTTGGACTGGGGAATATCGTCCAATGGAAACGGTGGGACATTCTATTGGATGCCATGTTTCGGCTTTCGCCCGACCTCCAGGCCCGGCTCCGATGCACCGTGTACGGTCCCACGACGTCCGACGCACCGGCGCAAAAATATGCTGCCGACCTGCGTCGGAAGATTCAAGAATCAGGCTTGGGCGAGCGCTTCCGATTGCCCGGTCCAACCTCCGATGTGGCTGGCGTATTGGCCGAGTCGGATTGGTACATGGTGCTGTCCCGAAATGAGCCCTGTTCGGTGGCGCTTATCGAGGCTTTGGCGGGTGGAATGCCAGCCTTGGTATCCGCCAGTGGTGGTAATTTGGATATTGTGAAGAATGGCGCGACTGGCATTCACTTTCGAACCGACGACGTTGACGACCTAGCTTCCGCCCTTAAACGAATCGCGAACGGTGATTATTCATTGGAGAGTCCGTCTGGTATCCGTGAAAGCGTGAGGGGACGGAGCGCCAGCGCAGTTAGTCGGGAATATCTGCGGATTTATCGAGAGGTCATTTCTTCCCAATAACGCAGCGATGCGCTTTGAGTTTTTGGGTAGGCCCATTGATACGAGACAACGTCAATCGGGATCACCGCCGGCAAGAACAAAGGCAGCACGAACGGGTCGAGGCATCGGATTCGTGGACCCTTTGATCGATCGCCAGATGACTTCGTTCAGTTTCAAATCGTCGGCTGCATCTTCCTTGGTAAAATCCATTTCGTCCGAAGAGCTTTGCCCAAAGGCGGAGGGACGATTGGTCTCGGACAAGATGTCGGGGACTGGCAATGCGTTATACGGACGCAACGTGGGTTTGGATTGAAATGATCCGTAGAGCGGGGCCGCTGCGGCGTCAAATTGGGTCATCGGTTCCAAGCCGAGAATCAGCTCCATGGTGTGCAGCATGGAGCAGGTGGAATACATCGTGCGGTCGTGGGCGTGGCGGGTGACATAGGGGCTGATGGCAAACGCGATTGAGCGATGGGCATCCACGTGATCGGGACCATTCTGTGCATCGTCTTCCACCACAAAGATGGCCGTTTGAGGCCAAAATTTGGAGTGACTGATCGCTTCGACAAACTTGCCCAACGCCAGATCATTATCGGCCACCATTGCCCTGGGAGTTAATTTCCCGCTGGAAGTCCCGTAGGTGTGATCATTGGGCAGCCGCACTATCTGCAATCTGGGCATTTCTCCCAATTTCTCAAACCGTTTGATCTCGCTGGCAAAATGTTCCGCACGTTTCACGTCTGGATAATCCAGGTCCCAAGGGCGAAAACCGGGGTCAAAGCGACCTTCTAAAGCGGGCAACCGCGTGCGGACCGGCTCACTCGGTTTCTTCCCGATGGCACAGAATTCTCCGTAAGAGCGATAGCTTAACCCGGCTTTGATGGCCCGGTCCCAGATATATCCGCTCGACGGATAGGCCACGGGAAAACTGCCTTCGCTGGGATAGGGATATTTCCCCCGCCCATTATGTCCATAACTCAATGGCCACGTTTTCTCGACAAAATCGGTGGCATAGGCGGCTGCTGACCATTCGTGACCATCGGCACTGACTTCGCCATCCACATAAAAATTGTCGAGCAAGACGAATTCCCGGGCCAGCTCATGG
>CAILNN010000377.1 GCA_903835555.1 uncultured Verrucomicrobiota bacterium | reverse complement strand
GGGCGTAGGCGTACATCCAGTGGACGAACTGTTCCTTCTCGTTGGAACCGAAGATGAACCGGCGGTCCACCACCCGCGAGATGCAGTGGTAGTACGCTTGGCCGATTCGCGAATCGAGCTTCAGACGGGGCTGGCGCATGATCGGAAAGTAGATGGGAAAAGTAAGGATGTCAATACAAGTGGCCTGGCCCTATGTATTTTGACCTGATGGATTGACGGTTAATCGGCGGTTTTAGAATTGGCGGAGGGCGTGGTGTCGATTTACTGGTTGCCATCAGGGGTATGAGTCCTTGGCTCGAAGCTTTATTAGCCAGTCTTGGTTGCGCACTATCCGTGTGGCTGTGCCAGCGGTTGGCTCGCTTTCCTACTCCCTGGTGGTGCGTGGCCTACATCATTCCCCTCGGGGTCGTGGTTTGCTATGGGGTTTTTGTGCGACGCCCTGACTGGGCGTTACTCCCAGCCTTTTCCTGGATTCTCATTGGGCGGTGGCGATATGCCTTGGTCGGAATGGCTGTAGCCGGTCTATTGTCGACGCTTCGGGCAAAATTGCCTAAGCCGGGAGACCGCCGGGCTTTGGTGGCACTGACGGCAGTCACTCTGATTTACGTCACCTTCTGGCCGGTATTAGGCTCCGCCTTTAACCGAGGGTATCTCCATAGTATTGAGACCCAGATTGATCGGAATGGGGTTTGTCGCCAACACACGGACTACACCTGCGGTCCGGCGGCTGCAGTGACAGCATTGCTTCGACTCCGAATTCGCGCTGAGGAAGGGGAATTGGCCTTACAAGCGGGAACCAGTACCGCCACAGGGACCCCACCGGATGTTTTGACGGCGATGCTAAATCGGGAGTTTCGCCAGCGTGGAGTCGTGGCGGACCTGCGTCGCATCAACAACCTGGATGAACTCAAGAAATGCGGTTTGACCCTCGTGATTCTCAACTACGGGATTCTCTTTGATCACTGGATGTGTGTGCTGCATGTCACGGACGATGCCGTCATCGTTGGGGATCCCGTCAGCGGGCGCATTCGATTATCGCATGCCGAATTCATGCGGCGGTTTCGGCGAATTGGGGTGGTCTTGTCGCAAACGGAGGCTACCCGGGAGTAAGTATCCATCTCGTCGAAATAGGGTTAGGCATGGTTCACGCACGGTTTTCACGAAAGCCGTTGGGCACCCCTTGCCGGCAGGGGTTGGTTCCAGCATGGTTTTGCCAATGAGTCTCTTGCCGTTTGGTTCGATACCACCGTACCGCGCCCGCTCGTTTGTCCCGATCGACTTCGACCCGAGCCAAATCGAGGTGTTGGAAGGCCTATTCGACCAGTTGGAAGCGCGGCTATCCCAATGCCAGACGACGAACGAATTGGTGGCCTGGCTCGAGGCATTGAGCGAATTCTCTGCCGTGCTAGAGGAGGACGGGTCACGTCGCTACATTGCGATGACTTGCCATACGGATGATACGGGGGCGGAAAAGGCCTATTTGGAATTTGTCGAGAAAATCGAACCTCGGCTGAAGCCGCGCCAATTCCGGTTGGCCAAATTGTATCTGGAACATCCTCTGCGCTCGCAACTTCCGACCGAGCGTTATCACGTGCACGACCGCGATACGGCTGTTCGGGTGGAGCTTTTTCGCGATGAGAATGTGCCATTGGAAACGGAGGAATCGCGACTGGGCAATGAGTACCAAAAGTTGACCGGGGGGCTTACTGTCCACTATCGCGGCGAAGAAAAGACATTACCCCAAATGGGCCGTTTGCAGGAGGAACCCGATCGTGCGGTTCGGGAAGAAGGATGGAAATTGGTTGCTACGCGTCGCCTCCAGGAGGTGGAGCATTTTGGTCGATTGATGGATGACCTCGTCCGATTGCGGGACCAAATAGGCCGCAACGCTGGATTCTCCCAGTATCGCGACTATGCCTTTCGCAGTCGGGGTCGATTTGATTACGGACCATCAGACTGCGAGCGGTTTCACGATGCGATCGAAGCGGAGGTAATGCCTTTGGTTCGGGAATTGCAGGCCGTTCGGCGAAAACAGTTGAAGGTCGACATCCTACGCCCGTGGGACTTGAGTGTTGATCCGTTTAACCGCCCTCCATTGGTTCCTTTTCGCGAAAGTTCAGAGTTGGAGACGGGAACACAGACGATTTTTGAACGACTGGACCCGGCTTTGGCGGACGGTTTTCGTACCCTCATTCACTGGCGCCTGCTCGATTTGGCCAATCGAAAGGGCAAGGCCCCAGGTGGTTATCAAAGCACCTTGAGCGAGGCTCGATTGCCGTTTATTTTCATGAATGCGGTTGGTCTTCAACGGGATGTGGAGACCTTGCTACATGAGGCCGGCCACGCGTTTCATGCCTTGGCCACTCGGGAAGAACCGCTGTTGGCCTATCGGAGCGCGCCGATTGAATTTTGCGAGGTCGCGTCGATGGCCATGGAGTTGCTGGCGGCACCCCACCTCGAGGTTTTCTATTCTCCCGAGGATGCCCGGCGGGCGCGAAGAGTCCATTTGGAAGGAATCGTCGGTGTCTTCCCGTGGATTGCGACGGTTGATGCGTTCCAGCACTGGCTCTATTTGAACCCGGGTCATTCCCACGACGAGCGACGAGCCGCTTGGGTCCGGTTGATGGACCGCTTTGGAGGCGATGTGGACTGGACAGGATTTGAAGACGCCCGGGCCAATCTCTGGCACAAGCAACTCCACATCTTCCTCTATCCCTTTTACTACGTAGAGTATGGGATTGCCCAGTTGGGGGCTCTACAGGTCTGGGCGAATTCGGCTCAGAACCAGCCAAAGGCATTGGCGGATTATCGGGCGGCATTGGCGTTGGGAGGATCGCGTCCTTTGCCAGAGCTGTTTCAACGGGCGGGATGCCCGTTTGATTTTAGTCGGAAAACGGTTCGTCCATTGATTGAACGGATTCGGTCGGAACTCGATCGAAACCATTGATACGACCGTCCGGTTTTCGGACTGTCCGCCGTCGCTTGATTGAAAAACCCAACCCAGCCGCCCTCCGTCTCGTTTGCGAAAACGGCGACCATGGCGATTATCCTGATCAACATTGCCCTATTTTGCTATCAGCAATCCCTTGATCGACTTTCCTTTTTCCATTTTGAGCAACGCTATGCCCTGAGCATTGGCGGGGTGCTTCGCGGTGGGGTTTGGCAATTTGTCACCTATCAGTTCCTGCATGGAAGTTTGCTCCATTTGGTGTTTAACCTGCTTTTTCTACACTCCTTTGGTCCGGTAATGGAGTCAACCCTGGGTAAGTGGCGGTACCTTACTCTCTATCTTTGGAGCGGTGTGTTTGGCGGGTTCGTTCAGTTATTGGCGGTTTGGATTTCGCCGGAGGTCATGGGGGATGTGCCAGTAGTTGGGGCCTCCGCTAGTTTGTGTGGCCTGTTGGCCGCTCTTTGTGCACTTTACGCCGAAGAAGAGCTGGATGTCCGGCTCTTTTTCGTGATCCCGATCGTCCTGCGAGCCAAGTACTTGCTGCTAACCGTCGCCGGTATTAGCGTGGCTGGAATTTTAATTCGGATGGGAAATGTGGCCCACGCGGCCCACCTTGGTGGATTGCTCGGAGGTTTGCTGTACCTAAACGTTTTTCGGGTCAACCCATTACCGGCGGCGGAAGATTCGCGATGAATTCCGTTCCCTAGTCGTTGAAATGCCTGACTTGACCATTAGCCTTCACCCGTGATTTCCGATCGAGATTACATGCGGGAAAGCCCTGGCGGCTGGAATCTGTCCACAACGGGATGGCTGATGGTCATATTCGTGGCAATCTTTGCCCTCGACAGCATTGACTCCGTCTATTTTCGCACGGGATTTTGGCAATATTTGGCGCTTTCTTCGAGTGATTTGTTTCACGGTTATGTCTGGGAACTGATCACCTTCCAATTTCTCCACGCCAGCCTCTTTCACCTCGTTGGCAATCTCGTCGGGTTTTGGTGGGTGGGAAACTATGTCGAATCCCTCATGGGCGGGCGGCGGATGCTCATCGCATGGTTAGGATTCGGTACCTGCGGCGGGATTGCAGAAACCGTGGTACAGGCGGCACTCCCGATCTATCACGGAGGTGGCGTCGTCGGGGCTTCGGCCGGGTTGGCGGGGCTCATGGCCATTTTCTGCCTACTCAACAAGGATGCCTCGATTCTGTTAATGTACGTCATACCGGTCCGCGCGATTTACTTCCTCTACGGGTTTGGGGCGTTTTGCTTGTTTTTTATCTTTGTGCCAGCGATGCCAGGGATTGCCCATGCCGCGCATCTTTTCGGGCTTTTGTCCGGGGTCTTCTGGGTTCGGCAAGGATGGTATCACGACTATCAGCCCCTACCTGGGCAGGAGTGGCTCGAACGATTGCGTTTTCGCCTTCAACGGCAAAAACCTGCGCGCTCGACCCAGAATTCACCGAGCCGGACCGTTGTTCCGTTTCCGACTCAACCCCAGCCGCGTCCACGCGATGAATTCATCGCTCGCGAAGTGGACCCGATTCTGGAAAAAATCGCTGCTTACGGCATTCAAAGTCTGACCGCCGAGGAACGCGCGGTTTTGCAAAATGCCCGGAACAAGATCAGCGGACGATAGACCAGCGAACGACACACTATGCTGCAGCGATATTCCCGACCCGCCATGCGGGAGATTTGGAGCGAAACCAACAAGCTTGCCATCTGGCTTAAGGTCGAACTTTACACCACCGAGGCTTTGGTTGAAGCCGGGATCGTTCCACGGGCCGACTTTGAGGCACTTCGCGACCATGCCGTGGTGGATGCCGAGCGGGCACGGGAATTGGAAAAGACGCTCAACCACGACGTCCTGGCTTTTACCACCAGCGTGGCTGAAAAAGTGCCCGGGGATGCCAGCCGATGGCTGCACTTCGGCCTGACCAGCAGCGATATTGTCGACACCTCGCTAGCGGTGCAACTCACTGAAAGCGCGGACCTATTACTGGCGGAAGTGCAGCGATTGCGCACCGCGATTGCGCGTCGAGCGGTCGAGCATCGGCTAACGCCCTGTATTGGACGCAGCCACGGGGTCCATGCTGAACCGACCACCTTCGGACTCAAGCTGGCCTTGATGTACGACGAGTTTGGCCGAGCGGTCGACCGCCTCACCCGAGCCCGGCAGACCATTGCGGTGGGGAAACTTTCCGGTGCCGTTGGAACCAGTGCGCATCTCTCTCCGGCGATTGAGCGGCAGGTTTGTGAACGGTTGGGACTCCGTCCGGCCCCCCTGGCCAGCCAGGTGATCCAGCGGGATTTACACGCGGAATTCGTTCAGATGCTGGCCTTGGTCGCCGCGAGTGTGGAACGGTGGGCGACAGAATTTCGCCACTTACAGCGAACCGAAGTCCTAGAGGTCGAAGAGCCGTTCACCAAGGGCCAAAAGGGGAGCAGCGCCATGCCACACAAGCGCAACCCCATTACCTTCGAGCGACTGACCGGACTGGCGCGAGTCATCCGTGGGCATGCTGTGGCCGGCTTGGAAGATGTGGCGCTTTGGCACGAGCGAGACATCAGTCACAGTTCAGTTGAGCGGATCATTCTACCTGACAGCTGCGCACTGCTCGACTACATGCTGGCGGGTCTGACTCGCCTGATGGATGGGCTCAACGTCTATCCGGAAAACATGCGCCGAAACCTTCGGATGTCGCTGGGGATGTGGAATTCACAGACCGTGCTGCTGGCGCTGATCCGAAAGGGCCTCACACGGGAGGCGGCATATGAGTTGGTTCAGCGCAACGCGATGGCGACGTGGGCGACGCGGCATGCGGGACGCGAGGATGCGGATTTCCTGGTGCAATTGGCATCTGATCCGGAAGTCGCCCGACATTTTAGCCCGGGCGAACTGGAGGACCTTTGTTCCCTCGATTTCCATCTAAAGGAGGTCGATAACCGCTTCCGCCAGTTAGGATTGATCTCCTGACCGGAATCTGATGAGATAGAGAAATAGGGATGTGCGAAAGCATGTCACTTATTCACATGTTGTTCACAGTCGGCGCGTTGACGTAGCGACTGTCCTCGGCTAGACCGTGGGGGTTGCTGGCAAGTCAGACTCGGAAGTTGGGTATAATTCGGGTTGAATGATGATCGGGTTGGATTATGAGCTTCGCCCTAAATCAGCAGGTGCTTGTATTGAATCGCCTCTGGCAGGCGGTGAACGTCTGTTCCGTCAGGCGGGCGCTAACCCTTCTCTTTGAACAGCACGCGGAGGTGGTAGACGGGGACGGCCAAGGGGACTTCAAGACTTATGACTTTCGGCAGTGGCGTCATTTTTCCCAGAACAGCCACGCGGATGATACGGTCGGCACCATTTCCTTTCGCATCCGGATACCTCGGGTGATACGGCTGATGGGTTTTGATCGGTTGCCCAAAAAAGAGGTTAAGTTTACCCGGCACAACATCTTTGAGCGGGACAAAAACACCTGCCAATACTGCGGCGGTGTATTTGATCGGAAAGACCTGAATCTCGACCATGTCATCCCGCGCGATCGCGGTGGTCCGACGACTTGGGAAAACATCGTCTGCTCGTGTATCCCGTGTAATACTCGGAAGGCAAATCGCACGCCAGCGGAGGCGGGAATGCGCTTGGTTCGCAAACCCAAACGTCCGAAGTGGCGCCCCTTTATTCAGGTCAATTTTGGGGTACCCGTCCACGATAGTTGGAAACACTTTCTCGATTTGGCCTATTGGAACGTTGAATTGGGTGAAGAGGTTCGATGACACGGTTGTGCATAGCTGGTCGGGGGTTGTTTTGGGGAATGCTGTTGACGGCGATGGTGATGACTGGCGGCTGTAGCACTCCGCCTTCAGCCATTGCCAAGCAAGGGTCTGGCTCGAAGGCAACCGCGAAGGGTTCGACCAATGCCGTGCCGACCCTTCGACCATTGGGTGGCACGATGGGTCGAGTCGTACAAGTGAATGAGCGTCTACGGTTTGTGGTGCTGGAATTTGCCCTAAATCCGATTCCTGCGTACGGGCAACACTTGGAACTGGTCCGAAATGAGGTGGTGTGTGGCGAGGTAAAGGTCTCGACCTTTCGGCGTGGCACGTCGGTGGCAGCGGATTTGGTGAGTGGAACGGCGGCGGTGAATGATATGGTGAGGGCGAAATAGTGGTCGTTTGAGAATTCGGCACGCCCCTTCAGGGCTCCTGAAATCCAAATCACCGAAACCTCGGGCGATGCCCTGAGGCTGGTATGAGTTCGCCCCTTTGGGGCTTCAAATATCGAGGGCGAAATGGCCGACCATTCTCTCCAATCCAAGGCCATCCGCTATGCTCCTCCCCGGGCCATCCGGGTGCTTCGATGCGAACGCTTCCGCTGGGACGGGATTGCCGAGTGATTCGACACCGAAAAAAATTCAGTTGCCGCCGATTTGCAATGGAGTTCCCATTCTCCCTACCATGAAACGTTCCATTTTACTTGCCGCCAGTCTTTTGGCGACCATCAGCACTTTGACCACGGCGTTGGCGGTGGGCACCGGGGCCAGTTTTGAAGGCCCGATCGGTCTCCAATTGTATAGCCTACGCGGTATTTTTACCCGGAGTTTGCCCGATGGGATTGCTCAGGCGGCCAAGTTCGGCATTCACGATGTCGAGCTGGCCGGACTGTACAATCAGACTCCCGACAAGCTTCGCCAGATGCTGACGGCGGCTGGATTAAATCCGGTCAGTGGACATGTCTCCTATGAGCGACTCACCCAGGATACCGAAGCGGTAGCGCAGGAAGCCAAGGCCCTTGGGCTGAAATACATCGGGACGGCCTGGATTCCTCACAAAGGGTCCTTTGACGCAGCGCAAGCGCATGCAGCGGCGGCAGCACTCAATCACGCGGGAGAGATTTTGGCCAAGTCGGGTATCCGCTGTTTCGACCATTGCCATGGCTATGAGTTCGAGCCAGGCGCTGCCGGGCCGGATACCTTGGCGATGGATATTTTGCTCAAAGAGACGAATCCGAAATTCGTCACCTTCCAGATGGACATCCTCTGGATCACCTATCCCGGTCAAGACCCGGCCACTTGGCTGGCGAAGTATCCCGGACGTTGGGAACTGATACACCTCAAAGACCTGAAGAAGGGGGTTGAAACGGGTAAGCACACAGGCGGCACAGACCCGAACAACGACGTGGCGCTTGGGACTGGTCAGATGAACTGGCCCAAAATCCTCAAGGCCGCCAAGGCTTCAGGTGTGAAGTACTATTTCATTGAGGACGAATCCGCCAGTTCGGTGGAACAGATTCCGCAGACGTTGAAGTTCCTGGAACAGGTTAAATTTTAGTCAACGACTGCCAAGACTCCGTAGGAAGTCACGGGTCCGCTCGAATCGGGGTGCATTGAATACCGTCTCGGGTGGACCGGATTCAGCGACCAGGCCGCCGTCGAAAAAGAAGACTTGGTCGGCGGCCATTCGGGCCAATTCCATTTCATGGGTGACGATCATCATGGTCATTCCTTCCTCCCGAAGGCCACGAATGACGCGGAGGACTTCTTCGCGCATTTCCGGATCTAGCGCGCTGGTCGGTTCGTCCATCAGTAGGAGAGCCGGTTTAGTGGCCAGTGCTCGGGCGATGGCGACCCGTTGCTGCTGGCCACCCGACAGGGCGGATGGATAAAAATCCCGCCGATTTTCGAGTCCGACCTTTCGCAACAACTGGATGGCCTCGTGTTCCACTTCCTGGCGTGGACGCTTCTGAACCCGGAGGGGAGCTTCGAGGATATTTTCCAGGACGGTCAGATGGGGAAAGAGGTTAAAGGACTGGAACACCATGCCGGTTCGCGATCGGGCTCTCTGACGGCGCGCTTCATCGGCCCGAGAGGACTCCCCGCTTTCCGATGTCACGAGTTGACCCTCCAGGTGAATGGTACCCCCATCCGGGGTCTCCAATCGATTGATGCAGCGCAAGAAGGTGCTCTTCCCACATCCACTGGGGCCAATCAGCGACACGACGGTACCCCCGGCTTGATTGAGTGTGACTCCCTTGAGAACGCTGGTCACACCGAAGCTCTTGGTCAGTTGGTTAACGGCGATCATGATTGAGAATTCGTTCCCAGCGTTGCATGGCCAGTGAAGCGGCGTAGCTCATGCCAAAATAAAGTCCAGCGGTTAGAAGCCCGAGTCCCAGATAATCTCCGGTATCATTGGCCCGGATTTGGTACTCTTTGGTCAGCTCGACAATGGCGATGACCGAGACGATGGAGGAGTCTTTGAACATGGCGATCAGGTCATTGCTCATGGGCGGCAAAACCAATCGAAATGCCTGGGGCAGGATGATGCGGCGGATGGTCAGCCAACGTCCCATCCCGAGGGCGGCTGCAGCTTCCCATTGCCCTTTGGGAATCGCCGCAAATCCGGCGCGATAGTTTTCCGCTTCATTGGCGGCGTAGTTGAGGCCGAGCGCGAGGATGGCCGCCAGGTACTCGCTGAGGCGCAGACCGAGTTGTTGAGCCAAACCGTAGTAGATAAAGTAAAGCTGAATCAGCAGCGGTGTCCCGCGCATGATCTCCGTGTACGCGATGGCCGCCCACTGAAGCGGCTTGGGACCGTGCAATCGTGACATGACCACCGCCAGACCGACGGCAACCGCCACGGTCATTCCGGCCAGGGTCAGGCCAATGGTGGTCAGCGACGCCCGCAAAAGCAGTGGCAAGTAACGGCCAGCCTCGGCCCCGAAGCTCAGTGGGGCCGCCTTGGTCACGGATTCTTCATGAAAGGTTCGAAGTTGTTCCTGCTCGGGTCCCCAAAGACCGTAGTGTTGATAGATTCGTTCGAGGGTTCCATCGGCCAGTAGCTGCACCAAGGCATCATCAATGGCCTTGCGCAAGGCGGTCTCGCCAAGTGGGACCCCAATGGCATAAAACCCAACGGCGAATCCATCGCCAGCCAATCGCAAGGTCGGGTCCGGCTTGGCGAAAAAAGCGGCCACCGGCGAATCGACGATGACAGCGGAGAGGCGTCCGACCTTTAAATCGCGAAAGGTCTCGGCGTTTCCCTGGTAAATGCGGGCGGTGATTTCTGGGTGCTCCTGCAAGACCTTGAGAGAAACCGAGCCAGAAAGGACGCCGACACTTTGCCCGGCCAAATCCTTGAGGCTGTGGACATTGGTCTTGTAGGCCAGGGTCACCAACTGCTGTTGATAGACCAGGTACGGCCGGGTCAGGTCGACGCGGCTGGAGTTTTCAACCGTGCGTTCCAGTCCATTGAGAATGATGTCGAAGGAGCTTTGTTTGAGTGCGGGAACCAGCATGTCCCAATTCTCCTGGGTCATCTGGGCGCGAAGTCCCAAACGGGCCGCCAGCGCTTCGGCGAGGTCCGCCTCGAAACCGGTCAATTTATCGGGGGCGGCGGGTTCGTGAAAGACGTAGGGAGCACCGCCCTCCGCATCAGCGCCCCATCGGAGCACGCCGAGTTGGCGTATTTCTGCCAGAGCATCGGCGTGCGAGGGCAAGATCGATGACCCGAAGATTAAGGCCGAGAAGACCCATGGGACCCAGAAACGCAAGTAAAGGGAGGAGCTCACGGTGCTTGAAACAACGGGTCAAGTGCTGCGTGAAATCGACTGTAGAGACAATGAGAATCTTGGGTCATTGTTCCAATCGATGGTCCACAACCTTGACTGTTCCTTCCCTGCCATTTCTGCTTTGATCAGCGACTAACGCCATGCCCCAGTTTCTCTACATCGCCATGAACGCTTCGGGAGCGCGCACCCATGGCACGATCGAGGCGGAAAGCGAAGCGGCGGTCTTGCGATCGTTGGAAGAGAAGCGGTTATTTCCAGTGTCGGTCCGAAGCCGGGACGGGGCATCCGGCGGTAAGCCGAAGCGACGACGCGTGCGGTCGAGCGATTTGGGGACACTTTACAGCCAGTTGGCAGATTTGCTCGGGTCTGGGGTACCTCTGCTACGGGCGATGGATTCCCTGGTGAAATCGACACCATCACCCGCACTCAAAGACTTGCTCAAAGAAATCCGGGCATCGGTGGCAGACGGTCGATCGTTGACCGATACGGTCCGGCAATATCCAGAGGTTTTCCCGCCGCTGCACACCGCGATGATCCAGGCGGGCGAACGGGCGGCATTTCTGGAAGAGGTTCTGCGGAGTTTGTCGGGATTCATCGAGCGGTTTGAGGAATTGAGAGCCAAAGTGATGGGTGCCTTGATCTATCCGGCGCTTCTGGCGGGGTTGGGAACAGCGGTGATGGTGGCGGCCCTGATGTTTTTTGTTCCCAAGTTCGAGCCGCTCCTTGCTGGGGCGAAGCAACCCCTGCCCTCCAAGATTCTCTTTGGCGCGAGCCATGTGGTTCGGAGCTACTGGTATCTGGTGTTGCTCGGCATGGGCGGTGGCGGTGCCTTTCTTTGGTTTAACCTGAAAAGCCCAACGCTGAAGCACCGATTGGAGCGCTGGCAATTGAAGATTCCCGTGGTGGGAAGTGCTCTGAGATTGCTCGCCATCACCCGCTTTTGCCGCATTTTGGGAACCATGCTGGCCAACGGCGTTCCCCTGCTCCACGCCCTCAAGATCAGCAAGGATGCGACTGGCTCCAACATTCTGGCCAAATTGGTGGCCGAAGCGACGGAAGCGGTGCGAGACGGCAAACGGCTATCGGAACCGTTGAGTCGAAGCGATTACATTCCCGAACAGATATTGGCGATGATCGCGGTGGCAGAAGAGTCCAACAACCTGGACAAGGTGCTGGTTCAAATCGCCGATACAGTCGAGCGCAGGACCAATCGTCAGGTGGACCAAGCCGTGCGCCTGATCGAGCCGGTCATTCTATGCTTGGTGGCGGCGGCAATTGGTTTTTTGGCGTTGGGGCTATTGTTGCCGATTTTTACGATGGCGAGTGCGTTGGGGTCGAAGTAATCAGCTGAATGAGTCTGCATGGCCCACGAGCAAAAGCATTTTCTTACACAGCTCGCGACTTCCTGGAAATGTGAGTTTCCATTCCTCAAGCCGGTTGACCTGATTGAAGTACCCCGTGTTCCCAAGGGGTGCAACTTTCTTTGCGATTCATACGGTGCCAAGAGGGGGTATTACTATTTCCTCGCGGTTGAATTCTCGCCTAAATGCCGGGGGCAATTCACGCTAAGAGTAGTCGTTTCACCCACTCCGAACCATTCCACTCTGGATTACGCATGGGTTCATCCATCTCCGACCACAGTGGGGTCGTTCGGAGTCTCGAAATTTATCGGCAAGCAAATGTTTAGTTGGGCTTTGGTTGATCTTGGAGCCGAACGCGATGCTTTATTTGCCCAGTTGGAAATGCCGAATCCATTTCTTGAATCGAATCGAACCGAAAGGCTCTGGCGGCCTTCCACGTACGACCAACCGTTTGAATACATCGCGCAGGAGGCGATTACTCATCTGAACGACACACTTCGCAGCAAGGTATTTCCCGTTTTGGAAATAGAAGTAACCCAAGGCTGCTGAACCGCATTTCCTGCTGTTTCGACCTTTGAATAATCCGTCGTCATTTTCAGTACTGGACTGCGTCTGGGCCTCCAATGCCGGACGCCCTCGATGGATCGTTCGGCAAGGCGGATTTTTTGCGACTGCGGATGGCGGTCCGACGACGCTCCCCTTGCAAACGCATCGCCGAGCAGACTAGAAAGTCTGCGCTACGTTTGTAACGCGCGGTAGCGTCTTGGACTGCGGTTGTCCTCTACCGCTTTTGGCCTCGGAACCTGAAATGCCCGCCAGTGAACTCTGGCTGCCGTCCAATTGACGGCAGTTTCCAAGAGCGCCAGAGGACTGGCGCAGTCCACGACCTGGCGGACATCCGCGTGCCCAATCTGCCTCGAAACGCGCAAGAACGGGGCAAGTTTAGAAAAGCGGCGAGACGCCGCTTCTACTTTGGGGTTGGCAGAGGCCTTGCGCGGGTTTCCTTTCTATTTTTCCCTCGTGGCGCTCATAGAATGATTCTTGAGCAACAAGAGAGCTAAACTCAATTCTGTTTCAAGAGAGTCGATATCAGCATATTGAATTGATATTCTTATTATTTCTTGCAAATATGGAGGCAGATTCCATATTTGCACAGATGCTGGCTAGACACCTGAATCTACGGCTGATAGAGCTTCTCCAGACTTCGCCTGCCGTCGTACTGTTGGGTCCGCGGCAGGTCGGCAAGACCACTCTGGCGCTTGCCGCAGGCGAGCAGCAGCCTTCCCTTTACCTCGACCTGGAAGATGCAGCAGACCGGGCCAAATTAACCGACTCAGCACGGTACTTCGAGGAACACGCCAATGACTTGATCATTTTGGACGAAGTTCATCGGGCACCGGAGCTCTTCCAAACTCTGCGCGGCGTGATCGATCGCGGTCGTCGTCGCGGACGGACCAGCGGTCAGTTCTTGCTCCTGGGTTCGGCAAGCCTCGATTTGTTACGACAATCGGGTGAGAGCTTGGCGGGCCGGATTGCCTACCTTGAACTGGGTCCTTTCGACGTATCGGAGATTAAGCCAAGCGAACGGGATACGCTTTGGATTCGCGGCGGATTTCCCCGCAGCTTTCTGGCAAGAAGCGACGATGAAAGTCTCCAATGGCGACGGGACTTCATTCGCACCTATTTGGAGCGGGATATTCCCCAATTTGGCTTCCGAATTCCGGCCGAAACTCTTCGCCGTTTTTGGACCATGCTAGCCCACCTCCAAGGACAAGTCTTCAATGCAGCAAATCTTGCCCGCAGCCTGGGCGTGGATGGAAAGACGGTAGCGGCCTATCTCGACTTGATGGTGGATTTGATGCTGGTGCGACGACTGCCTTCCTGGCATCGGAATGAAGGGAAACGCTTGGTCAAGGCTCCCAAGGTTTATGTTCGCGATGCTGGCTTGGCGCATGCCCTGTTGGGCATTTCGGACAAGGAATCGTTGCTGGGCCATCCGGTGGTCGGTTCCAGTTGGGAGAGTTTTGTGATCGAGAATTTGGTGTCGGTGGCTCCCCCCGGGACTGAATGGCATTATTATCGGACCGCGACAGGAAACGAGATCGATCTGGTCCTTCAATTGCCATCCCAACATCTGTGGGCGATTGAAGTGAAGCTGAGTTCCGCTCCCAAAGTTCCAAAAGGGTTTCACCTGGCATGCGCCGACTTAAAACCAGATCGTCGTTTCCTGGTCTATTCAGGTACCGATCGATTTCCCTTGGATGGTGAAGTTGAGGCGATTGGGCTTTTGGAATTGGCGAAATTGGTAGCCCGCTTCAGTTAGGGACTTTGAGCGATCAGCCTAGTGTCGTTTTTCCGAAATAGCTTACCCCAAGAAAAGCGGGAATGAGAACGGAAGTATCGAGAAACGCTTTCCTTCGGCACCTCCAAGTATGTGCGCGTCGCGTTCAGTCCTGATCCGATCCAGCGCGTCGTTCATAGTCGCGGCAAGCAAAGGCTCACCCGTGCGAAAAACCCAGATACCCTTTTCCTTGGAAAGAGGGGCTGCAGGGCGGTTAGGTCGAAGGATAATATGTTCGCCGCTGGATTCGAGATCCAGGGTGTCTCCAGGCACAAGGTCTAGTTCATCTCGCAAAGCTTTTGGGATAACGATGCGTCCGGCG
The DNA here is from genome assembly GCA_903835555.1 of uncultured Verrucomicrobiota bacterium. Taxonomy (GTDB): domain Bacteria; phylum Verrucomicrobiota; class Verrucomicrobiia; order Limisphaerales; family UBA9464; genus CAILNN01. The sequence continues at coordinate 27,555 of CAILNN010000377.1, read as the reverse complement.
CGATCAATCGTTAATTTTGCCACCATCGATGCCATTATACGACGGGATTTCTCATCAAAGAATGGTATTGCAGGCAATACAACGACTGTCCTCGGTTACCGTGGGTGGCATCGCGATCATCCATTTGTTGGTATTGGCGATTCGGATACCACCTATTGCGTTTCCGAGTTGGATTGCGCGAATTCAACCTCCATCCTGATGCCATGAAGGTGAAATGGTACGTGGCCATGCTGGCTGTCCTGTTGGCGTCGTGGATTCTGGCGGATACAAATGCCCTGCCGCCGGGACTTTACGCGGAGGTGACGACTCCACGCGGAGTGGTGATTGGGGAGCTATATTACCACAAAGCGCCGTTGACCGTGGCCAACTTCGTTGGGTTGGCAGAGGGCACTCTCGGACCAGAACCACGCCATCCGTTTTTCGATGGCCTCAAATTCCATCGAGTCGTTCCCGGGTTTGTGGCTCAAGGGGGTGATCCAACCGGTACCGGCGACGGCGGCCCCGGATACGCGTTTCCCGATGAAATGGTGGTTGGACTTCGCCACGATTCGATTGGGGTGATGCAGATGGCCAATGACGGACCGGACACCAATGGGTCTCAATGGTGCTTCATGCTCGGAGCCGCGCCGCGACTCAACTACCTGCACAACGTTTTCGGCCATGTGGTTCGGGGATTGGAGGTGCTTCCCCAGCTCCAAGTGGGAGACACCATGCAAGTGCGGATTCGCCGAATTGGGGTGGATGCGATCCATTTTCGTACGGATTTCGCGACGTTTCAGAAGTTGGTGGCCAAGGCGCGTCCATATAAAGGGCCGAAGGAGCCGGGACCGACCGCCTACTTTGATGATCCCGATAAACTGCTTCCCACGGAACCGCCCCGGGCGCGGAACTTCAATTTCAAGTTAGCCAATTTTCAACGGTTCACCGGCCAACGGATCGTAGCCCGTTTGTATGCCAAGACACCTGCGGAAACAAATGGGGAGAATCTGGGGGCCTTTACCAAGGACTTGGCCCGCCAAGTGGGCGTGGAAAAATCGGGGGCTTTGGTTCTCTATTTGGCCGATCGACAGGAATGGCGTATCTGGGTGGGGGACAAGACGATCAATGCCTTTCTGGGAAAAGGAAATTCCCTGAGCTCAGGAATCGATCAACCGACGCTCCATGAAGCGAAGCGGGCCTTTTTCACGGAAGCCCGGTCGGCAGCCTCGGCCATGGCGGCAGCGGCAAAACCGGCTCCGGATGATCGACAAAAGCTCAAGTTGGAGGTGGATGCGGTATTGGATGGGCTCATTCAACGGTTGGAGCCACGGGTTCGGTAGTTATCCTGCCAATTTGGGTTTCGGGCGTTTTGCAGATTCGCGCCCAATTTCCGAATCAGAACATAATGCGAATAGGCGTTTACCCATCTTTCGCAACTGCAGGAGATTTTTTTGTGGTTGGATACGAGGGTGGTCAGTCAAAAGGTCTGCACCATGGCTATGTTCCAATGAGGCCTTGGGTGGACCACACCCAGGCGTAACCCAGTTGCGGTTTAAGAGACGCTAGGAATGGGGATAGTGGGATGGAATTGCATGCCCCTTTTCCAAAGCGCCAGAGGGCTGGCGCAGTCCAAGACCTGGCGGACATCCCGGGGCTCCGTAGCCTACCAACCTTTGGACCCCTGACCTCGCGGCGGTCGGGTGCCCCCCGCCACATTAAAAAACGAACCGTCGAGCAGACTAAAAGTCTGCGGTACAGCAGCATCCCACCCGTGGCGCTCGGGGGCAGGCGAAGGAAAACTAGCGCGGGCGGCGTGGTTCGGGCCGCCACCGGCTCGACGGAGTCTCGCCGATGTTGCTTTATGTCAATTGGTTACGTGTGAATTGTAGATGTAGGAAGAACAGCTGTCATTTGGAAGGCTGGACAGCCTTCGCTACGTCGATTGAGGCCACCTTTTTCGATTCTCACCATCATTTCAAACGGGAGGTTAGGAGCGCTGAGCCTATCCCATTAAAGCTAGGCTTCTACGCGACGCCAGCGGCGAGCTTTCATTTCGAATTGAGGCAATACGCCGGAGGCGACGGGTTCCACGGGAATCCGAAGCCCGAGTTGAGCGCGGAGGCGTCGTTCCAATTCCAGCGCGGCAGCGGCGCTTCCTTCGGCCTCAATCCGTAGCTCCAGCATCGGTTGGCGGGCATCGACGGTGACGCGGTACTCGCCCAATTCAGGAATGGATCGCACCCATTGGTCGATGCCAGTTGGGTAAACATTCACGCCACGCACGACCACCATATCGTCAACGCGGCCCAGGATACCTCCGATGAGTTTGGTCGGACCCGAAGGTGAATCATTTGGGGCACGGACCAAGTCGCCTGTGCGATACCGGATGGCGGGAGAATCGATGCGGCGGAGGGTGGTGAGGACCAGTTCCCCGGTTTGCCCGGCAGGCGTTGGGCGCAAGGTCGCCGGATCGATGACTTCGGCAAAGTGACTTCGATCGAGTAGGACCAAGGTTCCAGGCTGCTCCGGGTCTTCGTAGGTGACTGGGCCGACCTCGGTCATTCCATGGTGGTCGAAGACTCGCGCACCGTTCCAAGCGCATTGGAGCCGGTCTCGGAATGCCGGGATTGAGCCACCTGGTTCGCCAGCGACCACGATTCTTCGGATAGCTGACGTGGCCAAATCCAGACCTTCCAGGCGGGCTTGGTCGGCGAGGTGCAGAGCGTAGGTAGGGGTGCAACAGAGGACCGTGCAGCGGTTTTCCAGAATGACGCGGGCACGGAGCGCAGTGCTCATTCCGCCGCCGGCGATAACCAGGCAGCCTAAACGTTGAGCGGCCTCAAAGGCACCCCAGAAGCCGAGGAATGGGCCAAAGCTAAAGGCAAAAAAGAGACGGTCTCCAGCGTGAATGCCGGCCTGTTTGAATACCTCCACCCAATCTTGGACAACGACTTCCCATGATTCTGGAGTATCCAACCAGCGCAACGGAGACCCGGTGGTGCCGCTGGTTTGATGGAGTCGGGTGTAGCGAGCGATGGACTGGGTTAGATTCCGCCCGTAGGGCGGGTGTACCGCTTGGTCGGCGACAAACTCCGATTTGGTTGAAAACGGGACTCGATCGGAAAAGTCCCGCAGGGATGCCAGTCCTGTTGGCTCCAAACTGGCCAGTTTCTCCTGATAGAAAGCGTTTCCCTGGAGGACCCGATCTAATAGATAGAGCAAGGCGGCCAAGGTAGGACTGGCCGCCGCAGACTGGAATGTCCCGAAACCAGACACTTACATCGCCTTGGCACCCGACACACTGGCTTGGGGCTTCGCGGCCGCCGGTGCAGTAATGGCAGGCTTTTTCGGTGCGGGATTGGGTTTAAACTTGGTCACCAAACCACCGCCGACGACGGCGAGGGCCAGTCCTGCGTAAAACAGCGGATTGATGGCACTAAAATTAATTTCTTCGCGATAGAGATACAGCGCCACGGCAGCATTGACCACCGGTGCACCACCGAAAACAATAGTCATCACTACGGCAGGGTTTCCTTTGGCACCGAACGCGAGAAGCGTTCCGAACGCTCCGATCGCCCCAGCCACACCGGCGATCAGAGACCAACTCCAGCCATCGGTCGGAAACTCAAACTTTGCACCCCGGCTGACTAACAATAGGAGTGGGGCAAGAACGGCGGTAATAAAGTACGCAATACCGACGAACAGGAAGGCCTTGTAACGCCCGTTGGCGGCGTCTGCCATTCCCAATTGACCTTTGTGCAACAGAATACCGTACACGCCCCACGAAAAAACCGTGATCAGGGTGTAGGCCAGCCAAGTATTTCCAGCGGGGGCAGCGGTCGGCGAATTCATACGTGTGCGGACTATATGCCAGTGCGGTTGGCCAGCAACCGCTTTGTTGACTACTCTGAATCTCTCATGAATTCTTGCATGCCGATGACCGATGGAAGGAGTGAATTTCGCCGATGGATCGTTCTTCGCGGAGTATGCTCTTTCTTCCTCGGGAGCTTCCTTATCAATTTGATGACGGGATGTGCTTCTTCCACGGTTGCCAGCCGAAAAGCTGAGAAAGCTGTGGCCTATTCGGTCCTATCACCCGAAGAGCGAGGATTGGTCGACCAAGGGCAAATCCGGGTCGGGATGAACCCAGACGCCGTCTATATTGCCTGGGGTGCGCCGGCACAAATCCTAAAAAGCGGTGACGCGAGCGGAGAAGTGACGACCTGGCTTTATACAGCAACGGCGACCGATACCTATCATAGTTGGCATTATCGTGAGTATCCCAGGCGCGATGGGTCGGTCTATTTGGATCGAACGATGGATGTCGATTATGCCTTTCGGGATTATATCAGTGCCGAGTTGATTTTTCGCGATGGACGTTTGGATCGGTGGCGGATGTTGCCCAAACCGCCGGAGCGGGATGTGTTGTCGCCGGGGCCAAATGGGTATTAGGGGGGAGGACCCATGATGTCCTTGTATTGATTGGCGGATTGCGGAGGGCCTTCATCCCAATTCCGAAATTGGGTTGCCATGATTGACCACGGTCCCCGGCGCAACCCCGATGGGGTTGATTCCACATTCCGGCACTGACCCGGGGTAGGCCCCAAAAGAGGGCGAACCCCGGGCTCTGTTACACAACCCCTGCGGGGTTGAAAATACATTCCTGCGGGGACCCGGGATTTGCCCCGAGCGAGCTAACCCCGAGGCTTTGCTACTCAACCAATGGGGATTGAAATGGTACTAAGAATGCGGGGAACTACCGTTTAAAATGGCGGGCGATTTGCCCGGGGAAATAAGGCAAGGCGCGGACCACTTCTTTCAGCATGCGCGGAGACATCTGAGAGGGAACGGTGGCCCGGACATAGGCTCGCGGATGAACGAGGTCGCTGGGCCAAGATTGGGCTGCTTTTTGGACTGCGGGGTAATTGGCCAATCGTTCTTTGCGAATGAACACGAAAACGTTTTGAGCATACCACCAGGCGACGGTGGGATCACCCCACAGAATCGGGCGCAGGCTGTCGAAGGCCACAAAACCGGAGGTGGCGAATCGCTTGATCCAGTAGCTGGGCCATTGTTCATTGACGTGGTGGGTACCGCCCTGGCCAGGAACGGCGGCCGAAAAAACCACGACGTCACCGAGGGAACAGAGGTCGGCGACAAACGAATCAGCGCGGGTTTCCGGGAGGTGTTCAGCCACCTCCAGGCAATTCACCAAGTCAAACCGGCGATCGAGGCGCAATGGTTCGACCAAGTTCCGGCGTAGGAAGCAGTCTGGAGGAATCAGGAGCTGTTCAACTTGGACCTCCGTTCCATCGATTCCAAGGACATCGCAACCGGCATCGCGGTAGGATTTGGCCCAGGTTCCGGAACCACAACCAACGTCGACAACCGTCTTGGCCGATATCAAGCCGAGGATGCGGGGAACGGCCAAGCGAGCGGAAGCGGCGGAATCTTCCTTCAAGGCTTCATAATAGCGGGTAGAGTAGGGGGAACTCATGAAAACGACGCGGTACTTACGTGGATGTGGGCTATTGTCGCCGATTAGGGCGTGTTTTCAAAACGGCTTTGCCTGTATACAACAGCCAAAACAGCCGGGAGCGAGGCGCGAGGCGGTCGAGAATTTTGATAAGCGCGACCGAGGAGTAACGAAGCTCCCGGCTGTTTTGGCCAGCAGATAGGCAAATACATTTTGAAAACACGCCCTAGCCCTCTGAAGGAGGGAGGACAATTCCATGGAGTATGGTCCTGGCTATCAAGAAGTAGATTACCAGTCCAGTAACGTCGACCAAGGTGGCGACGAGTGGAGCGGAGGCAACAGCCGGGTCTTTTTTGGCGGCGCGAAGCAGGAAGGGTAGCATGGCCCCGATCAGGCTCCCGAACAAAACCACACCGATCAGGCTGGCACCCACGGTGGCAGCGATAAGCCAGTGATGGTCGCCATAATTATGAAAATGGAGCTCATGCCAGAGCGAAATCCGGCTAAAGCCGATAACGGCCAAGGTCATACCCAGCAGGGTGCCGGCAATGAGCTCGCGCTTGAGAACTCGAAACCATTCGGTAACGGAGACATCGCCCACCGCAAGAGAGCGAATGATCAATGAGGTAGCCTGTGAACCGGAATTTCCTCCGCTGGAAATGATCAGGGGAAGGAACGTGGCGAGGACGGCGAGCTTTTCGATATCTTTTTCAAAATAGCCCATGGCGGTGGCGGTGAGCATTTCGCCCATGAACAGGAGGGCGAGCCAACCGGCACGCTTTTTAACCATGGCCAGCAAGCCGATGTCGAGGTAAGGACCGTCGAGAGCCTCCATACCGCCCAATTTTTGAATATCTTCGGTGCTTTCGCGTTCGGCGACATCAAAGACATCGTCCACGGTTACAACCCCGAGGAGAACCCCGGTGGCATCAATGACCGGGAGGATGGTGACATCGTATTTCTTAAAAGCGGTGACGGCGGTCGCCTGCGGATCGGTGGCGCGCAAAGCGAGATTGCTGCCTTCGAGCAACTCGGCCAACGGGCGAGATAATTCCGAGGTGACGAGGGCTTGCAAGCGCACCCAATCGACCAAGCGTCGATCGCGATCGATCACGTAAAGCTGGTTGAGTGTAATCCGCTCATGGTCTCCGCCAACCCGGCGCAGGTGGTCCATGGCATCCTGGACCCGCCAGCTTTCCTCGACAGCCACGTAATTGGGGGTCATTCGACGGCCAACGGACCGCTCCGGGTATCCCAGCAGGTCGGAAGCGATTTTTCGTTCCTCTGGCGAAAGGAGGCTGATGAGCCGCCGTGTCACTTTTGGGGGTAGCTCTTCGAGAAGGGCCGTTCGGTCGTCGGCAGCCACCTCGTTGAGGATTCGCGCGACCTCGGCATCTCCGAGTGCATGGAGCAACTGTTCCTGGTCTGGCAGGGGAAGATACTCAAAGACCTCGGCAGCCAATTCGTGGGGGAGGATGCGCAGGATGATGGCTGTATCCGCCGCCGGGAGGTCGCACATGACCTCCGCCAAATCTGGTGCGGGGAATTCGGCCAAGGCTTCCCTGAGCTGCACGAAATCCCGCTGGCGAATGAGCTCTTTGAGCTCCGGCAGCAACAGAGCACCGATCATAGGGCGGCGATGCTAGGAGCAGGCAGCGGCATCCGTCCACTCTGGGATGCAACAAACGGTCGAATTTCGAGAAAAGTAGAGATCGACTTCAAACCGGGCCGTGCGAAGAATCCGGCTCGCCAAAGGTCGATGACTCTGGGAGCCTATTCTCATTGTTGGTGAAGGGCGTCCTTTTTGGTTTCTGCCTATGTACCTTTTTGGAGGAAATATTTTTTGGCGGCTGATGAAAGTCTGTGGTTTTCAGCACCTTCGTGCGTTGGTGGCACTGGGGATCGGGTTGGGGCTGGCCGGTTGCCAGAGCAGCTCACAGCCCACGATTACCGGGCTTCCATATTACCCGCTGAATTCGCCGCTTTTATCCGATCCCCGCTTCGGGAGTCCGACGCCTTTGGCTGGAACTGCAAGCCCCTTACCGGGAGAAAATGACTGGCGGCAGGCGGCCTCGCGGTGGATGGGAACGCCTTATCGCGACGGAGGGCACGATCGCGAAGGAGTCGATTGTTCCGGATATACGGATATTTTGTATCGCGAAGTTGTCGGTCGTGGAATTCCGCGGACCTCAATGGGGCAATGGCTTGAAGGAAAGGCCGTGTCCGTGGAGAACATGCGGCCGGGAGATCTGGTCTTCTTTCAGACCGCTGGCGCAACGGTTTCACATGTTGGCCTCAGCTTGGGTGGCACTGAGTTTACCCACGCCAGCAGCAGCCGAGGGGTGACGATTTCCTCATTGAACGAAGACTACTGGCGCGAGCGTTTTATGGGCGTTCGACGGATGTCACCGTAATCCACTGGCTGGATACGAATCCCTGCCGATCCCGATTGCATCGGGACCGCCTCTTTACCCAGTCTTCCCTTCTTGGTGAACACCATTCCTTTCCTTCATCCGGCGGCTCAATTCCACGCGCTCCGCGAGGAAATTCTGGCGGCGACGACGTCGGTTCTTGCCGGAGGGCGATACATCCTCGGCCCCGAGGTGCAAGCGCTTGAAACGGAGATAGCCGCCCAATGCAGAGCGGGTTTTGGGGTTGGGGTCAATTCAGGCTCCGACGCTTTGACCTTGGCCTTACACGCTTTGGGCGTCGGACCAGGCGACGAGGTGATTACGTCCCCGTTCACCTACATCGCTCCGGCGGAAAGCATCCATCAATTGGGAGCCAAGATCGTTTTTGCCGACATTGATCCTCGCTATTTCACGTTGGATGCCGCCGACGTAGGTCGCCGGGTGACCTCTCGCACCAAAGCGATACTACCCGTTCATTTGTTCGGCCAGGCAGCACCGATGGAAGAACTCTTGAAGCTTGGCCTTCCGGTGGTGGAAGATGCGGCGCAAGCAATTGGGGCGCGGCGACATGGTCTTCCGGTAGGAGGTATCGGAAAAATGGGTTGTCTCAGTTTTTATCCGACGAAGAATTTGGGTGCCTGTGGCGATGGTGGGATGGTTATCACTTCGGATGAAGCATTGGAGCGGGTCCTTCGACGATCGCGCGTCCATGGAATCAGCCAGCGATATCATCACGAATCGCACGGATTCAACACGCGATTGGATGAGCTTCAAGCGGCGATCCTACGGGTGAAGCTACGGTATCTCGAAGGTTGGAACGTCCGGCGGCGGGAACTAGCGGCGAGGTACAATGCGGGCCTAACCGAATTGCCGGTTGAACTGCCGTTAACCGCTCCTGGCAATGAGCATGTCTTCCACGTTTACGCCATTCAAAACGACCAGCGGGACGCTCTGCAAGCGCATCTGGCTGAGCGGGGAATACCGACCATCATTTACTATCCGGTCCCGCTGCATCGGCAAAGATGCTATGCGGACCAAGGGTGGCGGCAGGGCGACTTTCCGGCAACGGAACGGGTCAGCGAGCGCATTTTGCCGTTGCCAATGTATCCCGAATTAACCAATGAACAGGTCGACCGAGTGATCGAAGAAATTCGGGCGTTTTTTGAGTAAGGATGGGATCGGTGGTGTGGGATTCTGGTGAACTGGCAAGGGCTGTAGGCGCGAGCCAAGAGCATGCCCTGCTCTACATTTCAGGCCCGTTTCCAAAGCGCCAGAAGGCGGGCGCAGTCCAAGACCTGGCGGACATTCCGTGATTCCATTCATTACGGAGCGAATTTTTGATAGAGTCCCTTATCGATTTCCCGCCACTTGAAGGGATCGCGAGGGCTCGGTCCGCAAGTAAATGGCTTTGAGGTACTTGCCTTCCGGGAACGTTGCTGGGTGGTCGAGGGGATGTTCCATGGTTTGCACTTCGGTCCAGCGGCAGGTGCTCCGGCTCAGTGCAGACCGAACGGTGGCAAAGAATTCCTCCGCCTTGACATGAGCGCTGCAAGAAGCAGCGAGGAGCCAACCGCCCGGACGAACCCGACGCATACCTTCTGCAGCCAATCGTGCGTACGCCTCGATTGCGTCCGGGCGGTCGCTTTCTCGTTTCGCTAGAGAAGGAGGATCCAGGATAACAATGTCAAAGGTCCGGAACTCGGAATCGCGAAGCCAGGCAAAAACATCGACCTGAAGAGCCTCTCGTTGGCAGGTTTTCACGGTAGGTAGATGTTGATTGAGGGCTAGGTTCCTGGCCCCGGAATCCAGCGCATGGCGTGAAATATCCAAGTCCGTCACCCGCCCCGCTCCGCCCCGGGCAGCATAAACGCTGAATCCGCCGGAAAAGCTAAAGGCGTTGAGGACTTCAGCCCCCGAGCTAATCCCACCGATGAATTGTCGGTTATCGCGTTGGTCGAGGAAGAAGCCTGTCTTTTGGCCCTTGGTAACTTCGGATTCAAACCGGAGGCCATTCTCCTGGAAAACCACCGCCTCGCCTTCGGACGGACCATAGAGGGTGGAGCCATCGACTCGACCGATCCGGGTCGACTCGTCCTTCAGGTTCCGGCTGAGTCGCAGGACTAAACGCCGTGGATGAAGTTCGTGGATGATGATGGAAACGATCTCATCGAGGCGCGGGAACCATGCGCTGGTGTAAATCTTCAGAACCAAGACATCGTCATACCGGTCGAGCACGAGTCCGGGCCACGCATCGCTTTCGCCGTTAAGAAGGCGGTAACCGGTCGTATCGCTGGTGGCTAGGATGTCCCTGCGGCGGATGGCAGTGAGGAGTCGTTCCGTCCACCAAGGGCGATCCAGCGTGGCGGGTTTGCCGACATGTAAGACCCGGACTCGAATGGGCGAGGTTGAGTCATACAGCCCGATGGCGAGAAAGCGGTCATTTCGGTCGAAAATGATCGCCAGCTCTCCGGTGACACCCTCTCGATTGAGTTCGCGGATTGAATCGCTATAGACCCAAGGGTGGCCATGTCGGATAATGCTTTCCGCAGCAGCCGTTAGTCGAAGCCTCAGGCGTGGGGGGCTCAAAGGATATTGGCGGAGACTTCCGCCAGTTCACTTCGTTCACCGCGGGACAGCTCAATGTGAGCGGCAATGGGTTGATCGCGAAAACGATTGGCCACATAGCTGAAGCCATTGCTGGCGGCATCGACGTAGGGATTATCGATTTGGTAAGGATCGCCCGTCAGTACGATCTTGGTCCCCTGCCCCACGCGGGTCAGAATGGTCTTAGCCTCCAACGGCGTCAGGTTTTGGGCTTCATCGACAATCATGAATTGATTGGCGATGCTACGTCCGCGGATGTAACTCAGGGCTTCGACAACGATGACGCCGGTTTTCAGCAAATCGCCAGAACGACGGGATTCCTGCCCCATGTTCAGGTCCCCGAGCAACTCCAGAGCATCGTGGATGGGCTGCATCCAAGGAGAGAGCTTTTCCTCCAATGATCCGGGCAGGAATCCCAGTTCCTTGCCCATGGAAATAGTGGGACGGGCCACGATCAAGCGGCGAAATTCCCGGTCATTGACCGTCCGCTTAAGACCCGCCGCGAGGGCCAACAGCGTTTTGCCGGTTCCGGCTTTGCCCATGAGCGTCACCAACCGGATTCGCTCATCTAGCAGAGCATCCAGGGCGAAATGTTGTTCACGGTTGCGAGGTTTGATTCCCCAGACGTTTTGGCAATCGTGCAACAAGAGGAGCTTTTGGGCGGTTGAATCGACTCGCCCTAGCATCGTGCGCTTGGGTTCAGAATCAGAGGCGACGGTGCAGTATTCGTTCGGGGATCGGCGATGGTTGCTGGGCAAGGGCAGTTCACCGCGGGATCGGAATTCGGAAATCTGACTGGCGGGCACCGCGAGATCGAACATTCCGGTGTACAGGTCCTTCAGGTTAACCCGGTCGGTCTCATAGTCTTCGGCCGCCAGGCCATACACGTCGGCCTTAAGTCGGAGATTAATGTCTTTGGTTACCAGGATAGTCGGTGTCTTCGGATAGGCCTGTCTGACGCGGAGAGCATGCGCGAGAATACGATTATCCACCGAAGGAGCCAACCGGGGAGCACCTTCTGGAAGCGCCTCATCGGCTTCAGACCCACCGAATAGAATCCGGAGGGTTCCACCGGATTCCAATGTTACTCCGCGACTGAGCGAACCGCGAGCACGCTGTAAATCAAGCAGGCGACTGACGGACCGGGCATTTTGTCCACGTTCGCTGGTTTCGCGCTTAAATTTGTCGATCTCTTCGAGCACTTCGATGGGCAGGAGGACATGGTTATCATCGAAATTCAGTAAAGCGTCTGGGTCATGGAGGAGCACATTGGTATCCAGAACGAAGTTTTTAGCTTTAGAAGCCTTTGTTCCCGCCCGGCGAGTATTCGCAGAAGAGACTTTGGGGACGTGATTCATGCGGGGAGCAGAGGTTTCGGGGAGAGGAGAAACATGGTCAATCACGAGAAAAACATGCGCCTAGGCCACCGGATGAACAAGCGAAAAATGCTTCAAACACCATAAGTTGGGGTATGAGGAAAGACCATACCCACAAATGGTGTAGTGAGCCCGTCAAAGGGATAAGGCCCAAATTCCCCCTGCCAGCGTACCGCGAGAAAAGATTGGGTTCTTCATTTTCCAGCCGAGGCGGGTGAATTGCTCCACTTCCTGGGGGTTTACATAGACGATTTGAACGGCTTGCCCGTCAGTTTGGGAGTGTGCGGTTAGTCGTTGGAGAACCCGTTGAAGCGTTTGGCCGCGGAACGGGTTGTAAAGAAAAGCGATCAATGGGCCGGGGGGAGGCTGGAACAAGGCGGCATCGCCTTCGACAACCGAAATCGAGGAGATCGGGGGAAGACGCCGCGCTATTTTCAAGTTGGCCCGACACTGATTGGCCAGTTCCGGAGCAAATTCCACACCGATCAGGCGGGTGAATCCGGCTTCAATTCCCAGCAGTAATCCGCGCCCTTTTCCGCAACCATAATCAATAAACCAGGCATTCCTGGCATCCGATGGCAGAGATCGCAGGAGTTTCCTCGCCAAACGGGGGTTGGTCCCCTGGTATTGGACTCCGTCCATTCGTGAACCCCCTGTTGTTTCGAGACTGGCCAAGTCTTTTGGCAGCCAAGTCCGAGTTCCGTAATGGTGGTCGAAGGCGAGTTCGGAGCAGAGATTCCCGATGGTGGTTACCCAGCCATCGTGGCGAAGAGCCAGCCAGGCGAACCGCGAGTATTTGAGCGCGAGGTTGATTCTGCCGGGCGAAGGAGCTTGAGACATTCTGGGAGCAGGTTTTGAACGGAAGCCTGCGGTTGCAAGACCCATTTCGTCTTGAAGGCGCATCCGAACCTTGACGCATTCGTTTCCACCGTGCGGAATCCGTCAGGAACGACGGCGGCCTTTGGCCTAGCATCGCCCGAGTCAGCAGGAGTCGGCGAACGAACGTCGTACCGTCTCGGGCTCTGGAAATTTCATGAAGAATCTTGCACGGTGGACCAATCGACGGGTTTTTGCCTTGGCGCACGGCAAAAACCTTGTTTACAACGCATGCTGGGAAGATCCTCGCCTGGATAGAGAGGTAATGGAATTGGGGCCCGATGATGATGTCGTGTTGATTACCTCCGCTGGGTGCAATGCGCTGGACTATGCGCTGGATGGCCCGCGTCGCATCCATTCGGTGGACATGAACTACCGCCAGAATGCCCTACTAGAGCTTAAGATAGCCGGAATTCGCCGACTGACATTTGAGGAGTTTTTCAGCCTCTTTGGAGACGGAGGCCACCCGGATTTTCGCCGATGGTACACTCAACGGTTGAGATCCGAGCTTTCCCCGAGCGCCCAGCAGTATTGGGACGCACACCAGCATTACTTTTCTCGTCGGACATTGGAGTCATCCTTCTATCATCACGGCACCACGGGCCTGTTTGCCCGTTTGATGATGAAGTATTTCAAGTTGGCACGGGTGCATGCAGACGCTTTGAGTTTATTCAGCGCGACGTCGCTTGAGCATCAGCGCCAAATTTACTTCGGTTCGGTCAAAGATCGGCTGTGGAATCCGGCGCTAAAGAGGGCGCTTCGAACCGATGTTTTGTTGAGTATGCTGGGCGTTCCGAAAGCGCAGCGAGACTACCTAGAAAAGACGACATCCCAGACGGTAGCGGACTTTATGGAAGCTTCCATCGAGTCCGTTTTCACCCAATTGCCCACTACCGACAACTATTTTTGGCGCGTTTATCTTTTTGGGCGCTATTCACCAACCTGTTGTCCCGGTTATCTAGTTCGGGAGAACTTTGACCGGCTGAAAGGCGGGCTCGTGGACTGCATTCAGGTGCACACGGGGGATTTGACGAGCGTCATGCGCTCTCTTCCCGGGACTCTTTCACGATTCGTTTTATTGGATCACATGGACTGGCTAAGCCACGAGTACCCCCAAGCGTTGGCCGACGAATGGCAGGTCTTAATGGATAAGGCCAGAGCCGGGTCACGGATACTCTGGCGAAGCGGAGGGTTCCACGTAGATTATGTCGACCCGATTCAGGTCCGGAGGAACGGTCGTACGGCGAAAATCGGTGATTTAGTACGTTACGACTACGCGAAAGCAAGCGACTGCCATCGACGGGATCGAGTGCACACCTACGGCAGTTTCTACATCGCCCACTTGGATGCCTGAACCTCATTCCGCGCCAGGGGAAATCCATTTCGGGTCCGAGGCGAACTCGCGATTGGCCCATCTGACTGAGGCACGCTATGCCTACTGGCGGGGCGTGCTTCAGAATGGTTCCAAGGCCTATGCATCGAATCTCAAGACAAGTCCGGGAATTATTCAGGTGGGAAAACGAATCTGGCCGTTGACGGTGAATGACCATCGGGACGACAATTCCTACCCATGCTCCCTTCATACGCAGTATGTTACATACCCAAGGGCGGAACTTTCCCTCATCCCGGATGCCTTCCAACGGAAGATGGCGCGAATTGGACTCGTGGGATTGGACGGATTGTTGGGCGTAGCCAGGTCTGACCGGGTCGTGCAATGGAGCAGTTGGCTTTTTTCCACCAACCTTCATGAACGGGAGATGGGTTCTGACCTATCCGAAGTAACCCAGCGTTTGGTATCCGCGTTTCCCGACCATGCTGTTTTGGTAAAAAACATCCACGGAGTGGAAGACACTGGATTACCCCAGGCCTTTCAGGACAACGGATACGAACTCATTACCAGTCGGCAGATCTATTTTTTTGACGGACGGAAGCCGGACTTTTTGCAAAAAAGCACTGTCAAGCGGGACATCAAATCATTGGGCCAGCTTAGAGGCTATACAACTGTCGAGCACGAGCAGTTTGAGCCGAAGGACTTGCCGCGAATCACTGAGCTTTATCGGTTGCTCTACTTGGACAAGCATTCGTGGTTGAATCCCCAGTATACGGAAGCTTTTGTATCACAGGCTTGGCGCGAGCGATGGCTTGAATTCCGCGGGCTGCGCCATGACTCGGGGCGACTCGATGCGGTTTTTGGCTGTTTTACCTCAGGAACAACGACCTCCACTCCGTTTATCGGATATGATACTCATTTACCTCCGGAAATCGGATTCTACCGACACTTGGTATCGATGCTACTGCTGCGTTTGGCGGAACGTCGATGGCTATTGAATTACAGTTCGGGTGCGGGTGACTTCAAGCGGCGGCGGGGTGGATTTCCGATTATTGAATACAATGCCGTCTACCATGGGCATTTGCCACCGCTGCGGCGGGCAGCATTCCGGGCGTTGGCAGAGCTGGCGAATCGGTGGGGAAAGGACTTTCTGGAAGAAAATGAGATTTGAAGACGGCAGGAGAAATGCGAGCCTCCACGCCCGACTGGACTAGGCTGCGTTTTCAAAATGGCTTTGTCTATATGCGCAAGCCAAAACAGGCGGGGGCGAGGCGCGACGAGGGAGCATATTGCGACGAAATACGTGACCGGGGAGCAACGAAGCCCCCGCCTGTTTTGGCCAGCAGATAGGCAAATGCATTTTGAAAACACGGCCTAATGAGAGCTCGCGAGAGGCTCAGCTTGGCAACTTGGCTTGCCATTTGTCCGCTAGCTTGATATTTCTAAGCATAACTTTTGGTCAGGACTGAATTGAAAGTTTTGGCCCGGGAAAACTTTGACGAATTCCGTGACAACCTCCACGCCATTGAAGCCCACCAACAGAAGCGACAGTTTTCTTGCCAGTCAATCCGACGGACGATCCCGGCAACTTTTTGCTGATAGTGCATCGACATTGGCCATGGTGGGTGACTTTGCGATGATTGTGTTTGGCCTTGTTCTGGGCTTTTGGCTGCGATTTCAAGCTGGCCTGATTCCGATCGAGTCGACTTGGTGGAGCAATGGTGACGGCGGCACGGTGTCACTTCAATCTTACGTGAAATTGATTGCCGTGGGGGCCATCGTCCTGTTTCTAACCCTGGTGAACCTGGGTTTGTACCAGCGGACCAATCTGCTCCGGTTTAGGCAGGTTTCGAGGACATTTGTAGCGGGAACATGCACTTGGTTATTCGTTTATTTCACCATCAGCCAGGTCGTCCGGTTTAACCCCAACGTCTCACGTATTTACGTTGTTTGCTCATTTCTGGCGGTCAATTTCTCCGTCTTACTTTGGCGAAACCTCTTCCATCGTCTGCTGCAGAACGAAGCGGCGGCCCAAGGACTCCGACAAAATATCTTGATCATTGGTTGGAACAAGAATGTCGTCCGGTTGTTTGAGGGTATCTACTCCGACAAATCACATCCGTACAATCTCGTTGGCTATATTGATTCCCCCGCCAAGAGCCAGGATGGGACTGCGGTGCCAGGTGTTCGCAGTTTTGGAGATTATAATAATCTTCCGAATGTTATCGCAAAGGAACTGATCCACATTGTCATCCTGGCAGATACGGACATGCCATATGATGAGATTATTCTGTTGAGTAATTTATGCGAACGGGAGTTGATCCAATTCAAGGTTATACCTTCGTATTTCCAGATTCTTGTCTCCGGCTTGCACCTGGAGACCATTAGTGGGGTGCCGATCATGGGGGTTTCCGGACTTCCCTTGGACCGGCCGCTAAACCAGATCATCAAACGGGCTATTGACATTGTCGGGGGATTTGTGGGTCTGATGCTCGCCGTACCTATCATAGCCGTCTGTGGAATCCTGATCTATCGGGAATCGCCGGGTTCGATTTTCTACAGTCAGGTTCGCACTGGGCGGAATGGACGGAGTTTCCGCATCTATAAGCTACGGAGTATGAAGCTCGACGCCGAAAAAGGGACGGTGGGCTGGTCAACGAAGAACGATGACCGGCGTCTGAAGATTGGCGCGACACTGCGGAATCTAAACCTGGACGAGGTTCCCCAGTTTTGGAACGTTCTGAAAGGCGACATGAGCCTGGTGGGACCACGGCCTGAAAGACCGGAATTGATCGCCCGCTTTCGCCATGACATTCCCCACTACAACGCCCGGCTGGCGAGCAAACCAGGGATTACAGGATGGGCACAAGTCAACGGCTTGCGGGGTGATACGGACCTAATGGAACGGGTAAGATACGATATATATTATCTAGAGAACTGGACGCCCGTGCTCGATTTTTATATCATGGCGTTGACCTTTCTTCGCCGGGAAAACGCCTATTGAGGTGTCCAATAGGGCGTGTTTTCAAAATGGCTTGGTACAGATGCCCCAAGCCCCGGCTGGCACTCCATCAAATGATGGATGGGTGTACTTGCTTGGTGGTATCCCCCTTACCCGGTCGTAGCGGCACTGGTTACTGAAGATGAAGGGACTTCAACCGGCACTACCGGAAGCAAATGAGTTGGGACGGGCCCGACGGCATCAATTCGAAGCTTCCGTTTGCCGCCTTCAGTCTTGAATTCAACTTCTGAACCAGCCGGTTTATTCATCAAGGATTGTCCCAAGGGCGTCAGGTAATTAATCACGCTTCTATCGGGATCCCCATCCCAAGCGCCCAGGAGGGCAATGACCTCCACTTTGCCAGTGTCCAAATCGGTGACGGTCACCTGGGTACCGGGCCCGGCCACATCAAATTTTGATGTCGAAAAATCGACTCCACGCGCACGAGAAAGCATCAGCTCCAGTTCGTGTTTCTGACGATTCAAGACCTTTTGCATCTCTTTTGCGGCCTTATACTCATGATTTTCCCGTAAATCCCCGTAGCTTCGTGCCAAGGCAATATCTCGAACGTTGGCGGGGATACGCTTCTCGACCAGGTCTTTATACTCAATCTTCCGCCGCTCGAGGCTGGGCCAACTCACCAGAAAGGTATGGTCCTGGCGCACCGTATCGCCGGTAATCATACTCTGGACAATGGGGTACTGCTTAACCACACGGGCGAGCAAAGACCGCTTATCCATGTCGTCAAAACTTGGGCTCAACTGGAGGGTGCGAACCAAGTCCTTGATGACCTCGACGTCGGCCATCTGAATGAGCTCAGGCAGGAGTTCCTGGTCTTCGAGGATAAAATCGCGCAGGCGATTGCTCTTCCGTTCATTGAACTGGTCACGCTCAATGGAAGTGAGCATGGCCCGAAACACTTCAGGTCCGAGGATATCCGCAAAAAAATCGGTTCGTTCCTTCCCGAACCAGAGCAGGAGTTCGCTTCCAGCTTCATGACGGCTGATCAGGCGTGCAAGAGTATCTTTGAGAAGCTGTCCACGGTTTTCTTGCAACAAAAGTCGGGCACACTCACCAACCAGCTTGGCACCCACTCCATTGGAAGCCACCCCACTCAACAGCCGGACCATCTGGTCCGGCCAATCTTGGAAATATCCTTTGAACGATTCAAGCGTGCGGCGGTGTTTAGCTGCCGGAATTTCATCAAAAAGGTCGGTCAGCTTCGGAGATTTTGACCAGATTGCTTCCGTACCCAATTCCCCCGGCAGGGGTGCAAGGCCTGATGCCTCGCGCAGGTCATCCCGCATGAAGATACCTTCCAACGCGAGTGCGGGCATCGTATTCAGATGGCTGGCGATATCGGCGTTCAAGGCAGCGACGACATCGGCAACAACGGGGCTTCCCTTCAAATCCTCGACGCTGCGGAGCACTTCTGCGGCAACGCCGATCCTTGCTTTCAATCCCTTTGCCTGCTTGAAATCCGCTTTCATTCTATCGGCCAAAGAGGTCTCTTGGACCTGATAAACAATGGGATCGGACTTTTTGGCCGGCAGTTGGAAATGACCATCCTTCTTGAGCTCAGACCGCGCCGATTCCCACCATTTCTTCCAGTCTGACTGAATCACATCCGGAACCAGGACTTGTTGAACCTGATCGACGGTTGCCTTACCTCCGAAACTCAAGAGCACAATCTTAACCACTTCCAAGTGATGGAGAGCGGCTAGTTTACGCAATCCGTCGATGTCGGAGTGTTTTTTTGCGAGGATGTGGTCCTTAGAGATGGGCTTGAGTGATTCCGCCGCGAATTGGAGTTCCAATTGGTGCCCTGGCTTCTGGTTAAAGTCGACAATCAGCTTTCCTGCGGCTCCATCGACCGTCTTGATTCTACCAAAGCCCCAACTGCGGTGCTGGCAGTAGCCAGCCGCTACCAAGGACAATAAAGGCGCGACATGCCGACTGGAAATCGTTCCAGCAGCGACCAATTGCTCAATGTCTTCTTTCATGTTTTTTAACCTGAAACCACTCGGCTAAAGGTGAGTATGCGTTGTCCCGGCGAAGTGACCAAGCGAAAAGGATATCATCTGTTAATCGTCTTCGGCCAAGCCCGGAAGAGATGCGACCACGCGACAACAAAAACGCCCCCAAAATCTATCTAGACACTTTCCCAGTAATCACCTACAGTGCAGCTCTGGATTAACGGAAAAACTACCGGGCAGTATATTGCTTCCCGACACCGGTCCCTATGCAAGAAAAGTCGAAAACCATCGCGGAATACCGCACTCACGAATCTGACACCGGCTCTGCCGATGTTCAAATCGCATTGTTGACAAGTCGGATTAACCATCTGACGGAGCACTTGAAAAAGAACCGGAAGGACCACGCCTCCCAGCGAGGGTTGGTCATGATGGTCAGCAAGCGCCGCCGCCTGCTGGATTACCTCCAAGGAAAGGCGGAACCACGGTACAAAGCCGTTGTTTCGAGGTTAAAATTGCGCAAGTAGGTTTTCGAGGCCGGGCTTCTGCCCGGCTTCAGTATTTAGGCTTTTAGCCGGGTAGGACCCGATCTTTCCTCTGGAAAGGTGATGGGGAACTGTTCAAACGAACGCATACAGTTCCCTCCCGGCTTTCGATTCGGGTCTCAAAAGTTGCGTCAAAATTAGAACGCCCGCCTGGCCGCGGGTAATTTCGATCAGCCCCTCCCGCCCCGATGATAGGGATTTGGGGAGTGTTTGAACGAAGTTCCTCGGGGCCAGGGGGCATCACTGCAAATGCCAGAACAAGTTACAATTGCCGTTGGCGGCCAGGACATCGTGATCGAGTCCGGACGCTATGCCCGTCAGGCTGACGGAGCCGTTACCGTCCAAATGGGCGAAACGATTATCATCACTGCGGCCGTCGCCGCCTCAAAAGCCAAGCCGGGACAGGATTTTTTCCCTCTCACGGTTGATTACAAAGAAAAAGCAGCAGCAGCCGGACGATTCCCGGGTGGCTATTTCAAGCGTGAAGGGCGTCCAAGCGAAAAAGAGATCCTGACCTGCCGACTGACGGACCGTCCGATCCGCCCGCTATTCCCCAAAGGTTGGTTCAATGAAGTCCAGATTCAAACCATTCTGCTGTCGACAGACGGACAGAACGACCCGGATATCCTTTCCATCATTGGAGCATCCGCCGCTTTGATGGTTTCGGATATACCGTGGGATGGTCCCATCGGAGCTGTACGGGTTGGCCGTGTGAACGGCGGATTTGTCATCAATCCAACCCACGAGCAGCAAGCCGAGTCTGACCTGGACTTGGTCTACGTCGGCAACGCAACCGACGTCGTCATGTTTGAAGGTGCGGCTGAGGAGTTGCCTGAAGCGGTCTTCATCGAAGCACTCAAGGCTGGACAGGAAGCCGTTCAACCGATTATTGCGGCGCAGTTGGAGTTGGCCCGGCGGATTGGACGCCCCAAACGAGCGATCAAGGTCAATGTGGTGCCGGAAGAAATCCTGCACGCCGCCCGGAATCTCGCGGGAGACCGAATCATTCCGGCACTCCTGACGCCGGCCAAGCTGGTGCGGGAAGCCGCATGCAACGCCCTTTTTGCCGAAGTGGGCGAAAAGCTGGTGGCCCAATTTGGTGCAGAAAAGGTCACGGAAGCCGTTCTCAAGGATGCGCAGTACTACATTCAAAAAGAAGCTGTTCGGTCGCTCGTGCTTGATCATGGAAAGCGACTGGATGGACGTGCTTTCAACAGCTTGCGTCCGCTCAACAGCACGACCGGATTTCTTCCTCGAACCCACGGCTCAGCCATGTTCCAACGCGGTGAGACGCAGGCGGTCTGCATCGCCACCTTGGGAACCAGCGATGATATCCAGGAATTCGATGGATACACGGGCGGGGAAACCAAAAAGAACTTCATTCTCCACTACAACTTCCCGAATTTTTCAGTGGGAGAAACCGGGCGGATCAGCGCTCCCGGGCGACGGGAGATTGGCCACGGTGCCCTAGCCGAACGTAGCGTTCGCCCAGTGATTCCAACCGAAGATTACCCATACGCGTTGCGGATCACGTCAGAAATCATGGAGTCCAATGGATCCACTTCGATGGCATCCATCTGCGGCGCTTCTCTGGCTTTAATGGACGCCGGTGTACCGCTGAAGCGGCACGTGGCCGGGATTAGCATCGGTCTCTGTACCGACCATGATGACCAGGACAAGATCACCCGATACCAACTCTTGACGGACATCATCGGATGGGAGGACGCGTTCTGCGACATGGATTGCAAGATCGCCGGAACGGAAAAGGGGATCACCGGGTTCCAACTGGATCTGAAACTTCGAGGCGTGCCGCTATCCATAATGACGGAAGCGGTTGAAAATGCTCGAATAGCCCGGCTCGATATTCTGGCTCACCTGAACCAGGTATTGCCGACTCATCGGTTGGAGCTATCCCGTTATGCCCCGCGCATCACGGTCCTGAAAATCAACCCGGAGAAGATTGGCCTGCTCATCGGACCTGGCGGCAAGAACATCAAGCGTTTGGTCGAAGAATCGGGTTGCGAGATCGATATCGAGGACGACGGAACGGTCAAGATTTTCTCGGTTTCCCCAGACGGCATGGAGATCGCCCGGCGCGAAATCGAAGGGATGAGCGCCGAAATTGAAATCGGGAAGATTTACCGTGGGCGCGTCGTCACCATCAAGGATTTCGGTGCGTTCGTGGAAGTGTTTCCTGGTCAGGATGGTTTGGTCCACGTGTCCGAGCTCTCCAATAAGCGCGTCAACAAACCAGAAGATGTCATCAAGTTGGGTGACGAAATCTGGGTCAAATGCGTTGGTGTCGATGACAAAGGGCGCGTTAAACTGAGCCGCAAGGCGGCGATGGAGGAACGCGGCGAATGGATCGCCTCCAGTGATGGTGCCGCCACCTCTGCCGCCCCAGAAGGTCGGGCGCGGGAAGAGCGGGCACCCCGCGAAGACCGGCCAACCCGGGATGAGCGTCCCGCCCGCGAAGAACGTCCGGCAAGGGAAGACCGCCCGGCCCGTGAAGAACGCGCACCTCGGGGAGATCGTCAAGAGCGTTCGCCCGCTGATGCTCCTCGAACGGAAGGCAATGGCGAGACACGTCCCGCACGTGCACCTCGTGGTGAACGTCCGCCGCGTCAAGACCGTGGATCGTCGCGCCGAGAAGGCAGCCCGGAAGACAAGGCCAAGGCGGCCTCGGTGGCTGAGCCTGGCAAGATTTATCGGGCCAAGGTCGTATCCATCAAGGAGTTCGGTGCCTTTGTCGAATTTCATCCGGGAGCCGAAGGTTTGGTGCATGTCAGTGAACTGGCCAACTTCCGAGTCAAACGGGTAGAAGACATCGTCCAAGTCGGCGACGAGATCACGGTTAAGTGTCTCGGCGTAGACGAAAAGGGGCGCGTGCGTCTCAGTCGTCGGGCTGCGATGGAAGAGCGCGAACAAGAGCCAGCTGAAGGTCCGACCGAGGCCACTGGCGAGAGCCATGCCGAAGGCTCCGGCGAATCGCACGGAGAGGATCACGAGCATTCTGGCGAAAAGGCTGAGCATGCGGAATCTAGCGAACACGCAGAGGAGCACGGTCATTCGGGAGATCACGCCGAAGAACCAAACGTTTGAGGTAGAGATTTAATAGTCATTAAACAGCGGCGAGCCCATCGGCTCGCCGCTTTTTTTGATTGGAATGGAATCCGCCGGACCCTGTGGGTTCAGCAAAAAGTATGCGAAGCTCAGGGGGAGTTGTTGCCGGAATGTCCCTTGACCCCAAATGATACCTTCGGTAATTAGTTGCTAAGTCTAAGCCCTCATTTTACCGCCTTCCTCAAATGAACCATGTCTATTCGCACCTCTCGGTCACAAAAAGGTTGGGCGCAAAATCACTGGCCGTTTTTTCCTGGATTTTCGGTTTGGCCATGGGTTTGGCGGCTCCGACCAGTCTAGTCCCGCTCCCCGACGGACGTGTGTTGGTTGCCGGGACATTCCTCACGATCGGGGGCCAACCGGCCACCAATTTGGTGAGACTGAATCCCGATCTGTCGATTGACCCAACCTTTCAGCCGGACCCCCTCTTCCTCCGGTCCTACAACAAAATCTCGACTGCGGTGGTATTACCCGACGGTAAAATCCTGCTGCGGGGATCATTCTCTCCTAAGAAGGGTTATTCTGCATTTCTCAACCGACTGAATGCCGACGGTTCCCATGATGGCACGTTCGCCACCTCGGAGGGCACTTTCGACACTGATCCATTTTATTACGCAACCGATGTCAAAATCGATGGCAATACCAATAGCTTTGTTGCGGGCTTTTTTGATGTCGGCGAAGTGGATTACCGCGAACAATCGCGTTTGCTGATGCGACTGCGTCCAGATGGTACACGTGAGCCACTCTTTGCCGCGAACCGAACCGCATTTCCACTCATAGTGGCGAATAACCTGTTGAATGTTGTTCAGTATCCTGTTGTGCAAATCACTTGGGAGGGACGTGTCCTGATGGGCGGACTTTTTGCTGAAAATGATTGGCTGGGACAGCGCCATCATTTGCACAGTTTTTCGTCGGATGGAATCCCGGAATTTCAAACCGGTTCCGACTTTGACGTGGCGGCGCGGGCGATTGCTGAGGATCAACAGGGGCGCATTTTGGTTGCGGGTACCCTTTATTCGGCTGGAGTGGCATCGGGTCCCGGATGGGTTCGTCTCAATGCGGATGGCACCACCGATGCCTCGTTTGATCCTGCGAGCCCTCTAGAAGCCGTTATCCAAATGGAATCGCTACGCAACAGGGATATCCTGGCGTTTGTGGGGGATGGACATTTATTGAACGAATACGCCGACAACGGTGCCTTAATCGGCACGCTCTCCACGAATGTCACCGCCTTTGCTGTCGAGTCATCGGGGACGATTTTGGCTGCCGTGAACGGCGGAGTGCAGCGGTTGACGACTATGTCGGACAATGCAAGCCCTCAGGTAGAGGTCGTCTGGGGAAGCCTCTCCATTTCCGAGGGAGCCGGAGAAGCCCGAGTGTCCGTTCGGAGGACAGGCAATGCCGATATTGCCGCCAGCGTCGGCTACACGGTCACGGCAGGAAGTGCCATTCCCGGAGTCGATTTTATCCCGACCAACGGAGTGGTGAGCTTCGACCCGGGTGTACGCGAAGCCGCCATTGTCGTTCCGTTGACGGCCCAAAACCAAGTACCGAATGATGACCGAACGATTGAAGTGGGACTTACTACCGCAACGGGAGCGACCCTCCATTTGGTGCGCACGCACTGCACGGTCACCCTGAAGGATGATGACACCGGACTAACGGCTGAAACTTTTCGTTACACCCCAACGGTTACATTCCCGCCGCCTTCGCTGCTGCTGCCGCAGTCTTACTTTCAGAAGCGGCTTTCGACCCGAATCGACCCGGTGGCACATCAGGACTGGGGAAGCTCCGAACCGCCGGGAGCCTCCAACAACACCTTTTCGGCCATCTGGACGGGTTGGATTGTACCCGAAACCAATGGGGTCTTCAGCATTGGAACCATCACCAAGAATGGGTCCCGATTGTGGTTGGATGACCGCCTGGTTCTCGACAATTGGATCAGGCAGTATTCAATGCCTACGGCTTTGTTGAGTACCAATGTCCCATTGCTAGGCGGACATCCCTACCGGGTGGTCCTTCAGTACGAAGCCGGAAATTCGGTCTCCGTGTGTCGATTGGTTTGGCAGCCACCTGGTGCCACGAACTTCTCCACGATTCCGCAACGGGATTTACGCCCCGGCAGTTCAAGATTGATTCCTCCCATCCTGCACTGCTCAACCACGGATTACCGTCAATTCACGGTTCAATATGGAGGCGATTCAGAACGTCCCATCTTGATTGAAATGACTACCAACGGGACGCAGTGGACTCTTCTAGGTGAAGGCATTGTGCGGACCAACGGCACGACCGAGTCTTTCTCGACGCCCACCTCAACGACGGCGGGAACGTTGTTTCCTTATGACACGCAATTTCGCGCTACAACGATTGATGGGCTCGTCACCCTTTATTCACAGGATTACTCCTTTTCAGCATCTGGCAGTTTAAATCTCGCGGCTGGAAGCACCAATTCCGTGACTCTTTCCGCCTCTTGGGGGCCACCGGGTTCTTCGGTTGTCTGGCAACGGGATGGTCTTCCAATCCGGACGAATTTCCTCCTGACGGTCAGTGGTACGGACGCGAATGCTGCAGGCACCTATCAGGCCATCATCACCACGCCGCAGGGCGTCACCAACAGTCCGGCATACACCATTCACCTTTTCCAGGTACCGCTGGTTTCACCGACCTTGATCAGTTCCATCCCTCTTGCGCATTTGAGTGGACCGCAAACCGTCCAAGTGAACGGGAATTATGTCTTTTGGATCGATAATCCGACCTCCCCATTTCAAGTTTACTTTGCCCATATTTTCGACTCGAACGCATTCGATCTGAGGTCATCCCACGTATTCTTACCTTCCAACTCCGTTATTTCCCCAGACTTTGACACGTTTAATACCGCCACGCCGGATGGTACATTTTACGATTACTCATTTGACGGTGTGTCATTATGGTTGCCATGGTCGTTGACACTCCCCGATCCCGGGGTGTTATCCATGGCATCTGGCGATGGCGTTGCCTATGTTTCCCATTCGTCCCGAGCCGTGGACATCCTTTTGTCCATTTCCGCCTTGGGTCGTCCTCGGCTCTTGGGTACCTATCCAGCGCCATTTCCCGTCACCTCCATCCAAGTGCTCTCAGGTATCGCTTACCTGGCCGGGCGCGATGGAGGCCTCGAGATTGTCGATGTCAGAAATCCTCGAACCCCGGTCCGACTGGGAATGTTGGACACCTCGCCGCTCGTCAATCTTAAGGTGTCAGGCTCACACCTTTATGCGACCAGTGCCACGAATGACCTGATGATCATCGATGTCAGCGATCCTGTCGCGCCGCAGGTCACCGCCGTTCAACCGCTACGCGGGACACCATTGGCACTATCCGTTCGGGGTAACCGGGCAGCGGTTGCACTGGGTAGCGCGGGAGCCGCCATTTTTGATATCAGCAATCCAAGTCTTCCGATCATTGTCGGAAATTTGACCGGCGAGATTCTCGCCTTGGACATGGATGGGCGCCATCTTTACGCGGTGGGATCCGATAAGGGCTTTTCGGTGTGGGATTTGGGTTCTCAAGCGGCACGCAACCTCGATTTTTCCCCCGCAAGTCCGGTGCTTTTCGATGGCGCACCCATCCCACTCACCGCGACCGGCGGTTCACGGGATATTGTGCCTGCAAGTTACCGGGTGATATCGGGTCCGGCGATGATCTCCAGCAACCAGTTGGTATTCACCGGCATTGGCAAAGCCGTCGTGGAAGCCACCCTTGACGGCGACGCCACCTACCTCCCGACGGTGGGCGTGCAACGCAGCCTCCAAGCATTGGCCTCACTTCAGATTTCGCCCGACGCCGTCCGATGGAATGGGGCGGGCCGACAACAGGTCACTTTCCCGACCGCGCCGGGAGGACTGTATGATGTCCAGTCCTCGGAAGACCTCGTTCATTGGACCAGTCATGGGATTGCCACGGCGACCGACGACACAACGACATTTACGAATCTGCAATCCAAAGGGATCACGACCTTCCTACGGGTTCATTGGCAATGATTGTTCAATCCTACCCAGCGCGGATTGCCACGATACTGCGAGAATTGGGTATCCCCGATGATTACGGAGTCGCTCGCGGACTGGTCTTGCAACGCGAGGAAATGGATTTGGAAGCGGCTCGGGTTTTGTCCGATGGTCGGACGTTGCGACTGAGTCGGTATATTCTGCCTCGATGGAACGACATGGTGAACGCATCCGTCGGTGATGGCGTCACGTTGTTGCTGATTTCCGGATTCCGAAGCGTCGAGCATCAACGGTCGATCATTGAGGGCAAGTTGGCCAAAGGGATTTCGCTCGGGGAAATCTTGAAGGTGAATGCCGCCCCGGGGTTTAGCGAGCATCACACGGGGCGCGCGGTGGATATTGGGACGCCGGGATGTCCGGCTTTGAGCGAGGCCTTTGAGACGACTCAGGCATTTGCGTGGTTGACTCAGCACGCGGGGAAATTTGGTTTTCGGATGAGTTACCCACGGGGGCATTCCAGTGGGTTCATTTATGAACCGTGGCATTGGATGGCCTGATTGAAGCAAGCCCGCAGGGAGAATAGGGTGCGCAAAGCCCGGCATTGGGTAACCACTGATTCACGCAGATCGCAGAATGTGCATCGATTGGAGCAATCGAAATCCTCCCCAACACACGGCCGGCAAGCTGACGACAAAAAACGAGAGGCCGATTCCCATTTTCATCAAAACGTTTTTTACTATCCTTAGCGCAGGATGTCATTCGATTTCAGATTTAGAGCAGGATGAATGCCGCCGATTCGCGCGGCGCAACCCCGTTGGGGTTGAATGAATTTACAAAACGGGACCCAGGGTAGGCCCGCAGACGGGCCAACCCTGGGCTTT
>CAILNN010000376.1 GCA_903835555.1 uncultured Verrucomicrobiota bacterium | reverse complement strand
GTGGCGCAGTGGACCTCCCGGACGATGGTGATTTTGAACTCGGAGGTTTCTCCGGCTTTGAGCTCCAAGTCACCGGTGTCGGCGTCGACGACAAGGCGTGCACCCGGGGTAACCGCGAATTGGCGTTGGATGGTATCTTTGGCGGCGGTACCACCGAAAACGGCTGGAACTAGTCCGATCCAACCGAGGAGAGCAACGGATAGGGACACTGGAAAAGCGTTCTTCATGACTGGGAGAATACCCCAGAGTTATGGAAAGGTTTCAATGGAAACCGGCGTGTCTTGTCTTGGACTTTAGGCCTTAGGCGAAAGGACCGAGAATTTGACTGAAAGTAGCGGACCAAATAGGCTGGAAACGTGTTAACCGGCCTGTATGCCAATAATTTTCGGTGCCTAGTCGAATTCGAGACCAAATTCGACTCGTTTGGCGTTCTGTGTGGTCCAAACGGATCCGGAAAGAGTTCGGTTTTCGACGTTCTGCAATTAATTCGCAGTTTGGCAACCGGGGACAGGATGTTGGGCGGAGACGGTCCTTCGGACGTTCATCATTTGGAGTTTTGTCATTGGCTCAAGAGCACGACGCAAGAATTTGAGTTGCACCTGACTCTCGACGGACGGGCTTTCGAATATCGTGTTCACCTGGAACAAAAAGCCGACTATGAGCAACCTCGGATTGTGAAAGAGTCTGCGAAATGGGAGAAAAACCTGTTGTTTGAACGAGATTTGGAAGGGGTCCGATTTTGGAAGGCCGATGGCAGCGAAACCGGGTTCCCATTGGACTGGCGTCGTTCAGCGTTATCGTCGATTCAGCCAAAGGGCCGCCTCCAACCGATAGCCCAACTTCAAGAGGCCATTTCAAAACTGCTGATTGTTCGGCCTAACCCAAGGAGTATGGAACTGGAAAGTCGAGGCGAAGCAAAACGACCGGACATCTCCCTTGGCAATTTAACCTCGTGGTATCGTTCCCTATCACAGGACCAAGAGTGGACGAAGTCCCTGAGCGATTCACTTGAGTCTGTTTGGGCCGATTTTAAATCCTTTAGGCTTGAAGAGGTGGGGCGAGACGCCAAAGCATTGTGTCTACGCTTTAAAGGAGGCAACGGGGACATGCTTCTATACTTCCATCAACTCTCCGATGGAGAAAAGGCATTGATTGGGCTCTATATGATTCGAGTTGCACTTGCGACTGGTGCTGCTCGGACCGTTTTCATTGATGAGCCAGAGAACTTTGTCGGCTTACCAGAACTACAGCCGTGGGTCTTGTCCTTGAGAGAGCTCTTGGACGATGAGCGCCAGGCCATTCTTGTATCTCATCACCCGGAAGTCTTGAGTAGTTCGGGAGTCGATAACGGTCGTTATTTATGGAGGGAAAGTCATACCTCCTCGACCAAGATTGGTCCTTTGAACGTTCCTGCCGGGCTATCTCCTGGTGAAGCGATCGCAAGGGGGTGGGTCCGTGCCTAGCCGAACACAGATTGTATGCGTTCACGAGGGAGGGGAAAGAGGGTAGGAGCATTGATCCCATTTTTATTAATGCACTCCTAAAAGCGTTGAATCCCAATTGGATTCGTCCACCGAAAGGCAGTAACATTATTGCCGTTAGAGGTTGTGGTGGGAGGAGTGAATTGATCCGAATGGTTCCAATAGAGTTGAAGCGCTGCGAGGAGGCGGGAGGCAATACGACACTGATGGTCTGGGCCGATCTTGACCACGACATGAAAGATGGCAATCAGCTCCGCGAAGCGATTTGGAAAGTAGCAAAGTCACTTGGAGTTACTCAGGATCAATTTGATAAAGTTGTGTTCGCATTTGCAAAAGACCGCCTGGAGAACTGGATCGAGTTCCTTCTAGATGGAGCAACGGATGAAACAAGAGAGGGTCCCAGAAGAAATAATGGAAGTGATGTGAAGAAAACAGCACGTAAACTGGCGGATATATGCTTTTCAGGTAGTCCAGTTCCAGGGTTACCCCCTTCCCTTGTCTGGTCCTGCAAGAATTGGCAAGCGCTGCGCGAGCGCATGAAAAAATCGTAGCCCCCGCGACCTATGGGACTACCTGCAACTCAATAGTCCACCCGAGGCCAGAACTCACTTTGTACTTGGCGGCGAAGTTTCCTTGATTCAGCGCCACCGCGACATTCAGCAAAGAGTTAAGAAAGATCAAGGGTTTGCCGGGTTCGACTCGTCCGAAAGTGTCTTCATAGGGTGCCTTCCCGGAGATGACCAGCTTACCGTCGTGGCGAATCTTGAATTGCAGCACCGCCCCTGTCTTGAGATTGAGTTGGTCAAACAGTTGCTTGGGAATATCGGACCAGACATTTCCATATTGCGGGTCGAGGACGGCTATCGTACCCGTTAAGATTCCGTCCTTCAGGGAAGGCGGGGTGTGGGCCAAACGGACACATTCATTTCCGAGGTCCCTGCCTACTTGGTCGAAGGTGATTTGGCCGGAAGCCAACTTCGCTCCTACGTAGGCAAAGATATCCCGTCCATGAAAGGTGTAGCTGGCCTCGCTTCCGGGGCGGCGATGCTGGGTGGTATCGATCAGGCGTACCGATTCAATGCCGGGGTTCTCGGCGAGCAAGGTCAACGTTCCGTTGTCAGGTGTGACGATAAAATGGCCATTACGAGTCTTGGCGACCACACCTTTGCGCTCGGTGCCAACGCCGGGGTCGACGACATTGACAAAGACCGTGCCGGCGGGCCAGAAGGGGACCGTCTGCTTCAAGCGGTACGCGGCCTCCCAGATATTGAATGCGGGAATTTCGTGGGTGAGATCGTATTGGGGAATTTGAGGGCTGACACCGAAGGCAACGCCCTTCATGGCGGAAACAGCACCGTCTTTCAGACCGAAATCGGTTTGGAAGACCAAGGCCGCCGGAGGAGAAGCCCAAATGGCATCCTGGAACAAGATTACTGCGAGAATTGACCAAAACTGAATCGAGATTGTACGCCGCATCTGGGGGAAGGAGGGAATCGCAGTCTGGTTGAACTGTCCATTGGATTTAGACGTCAGACCCGAGGTGTCGCGAAGGCTGACTTGCCGGAAGCCTCGCCAATGGTTACTTAACACCGATGGAATTCCGCCGACTGCTCTCCTTGACCTCGATGGCGCTGTTTTCCCTTGCCTGGCAAGGATGCAAACGCGAGGAGGTGCAAGTTTATCAAGCGCCCAAGGATTTACCGACGCCCTCCAATGCCGCTGGAGCGACGGCGTCCACTGAATCGGGGCCAGGGACTGCGCGACCGGACGGAAGCCAGTCTCCTCCCTGGGTAACTCCGGAGGGTTGGCAGGCTGTTCCGTCGAATGGGGGAATGCGCCTGGCAAGCTATGCCATCCAAGGGTCGGATGGTCGAACCGCCAGTGTTTCGGTGGTTCCTCTGGGCCCGGAAGCCAGCGACGTGCTGGAGAATGTCAATCGTTGGCGGCGCGAATTGCAACTGGCTCCCATTACCGCCGCCGAGGTGGACGGAGCACGGCAACCGGTCAAGATTGGGGCCATCGACGCCAAGCTGTTTGAACTGGTGAGCGAACAGCCGATCCTGGACGGAAAATTCAAGAGCCGCACGTTGGTTTCGATGTTGGCAGTCGAGCAGGCAACCATCTTTTTCAAAATGATGGGTGAAGATGCATTGGTGGCAGAAAACAAGCCGAAGTTTCTGGCGTGGCTGAAGTCCGTGGCGGTGGGAGCACCCGAGAATGCACCTTCGGCATCGGGGGGACCGACATCGGGTGGGCCTTCCATGGCCGGAGCAGTGGCACCGCCGCCCGCCACGGGATTGCCTACTTGGACGCCGCCGTCCAATTGGCAGGCCGTGCCGGGAAACGGCATGCGTTTGGCGAGCTTTTCCGTACCAGGAGCTGACGGAGCGAAAGGCGACTTGTCCGTTGTCGCTTTGGGCGCACAAGCCGGCGGTGTGGTGGCAAATGTTTCCCGGTGGCGCCAGCAAATGGAGCTTCCACCTCTGGGTGAAACGGAGTTGTCGAGCGGCTTAAAGAGTCTATCGACCGCGGCAGGCGACAAGGCCCTTATTATTGAACTGGAGGGAGCGGGCGGGCATGCCGGGTCGAATCTCCTGGCGGCAATCGTCGCCCGTGCTGACCGCACTTGGTTCTATAAACTCACCGGTCCAAAGGCGCTAGTGACCGGAGAACGGGACAATTTTCAAAAGTTCGTGCAGTCCATCGTCTATCCATGAGCGCAAAGGTCCGTTCCGCGCCCACCGTCGTTAAAGAGCCTGGAGTGAAAACCAGCGCTCCTGAATCACCGTCGACGCTCCCCATCTGGAAACGCCTGCTGTCTCCTCTGAGTTCGCTCCGATTGACGGTCTTGTTGCTCGCCTTCGGCGTGCTGGTGGTTTTCTTTGGAACCCTGGCGCAAACGGACGATGGACTTTATCTTGCGCAAAACCGTTATTTTCGGTCCTGGTTTTCCACCTGGTCGCCATTAAGCGAGGGATGGCGATGGATCGTGTTGCCCCTTCCCGGTGGTTACCTCCTGGGGGTGTTATTGCTCGCCAATTTGGTGGCAGCCCATGCGGTCCGGTTCAAGTTCACTTGGAAAAAGAGCGGCATCCTCCTCTCCCATCTAGGGGTGGTGTTGTTGCTGGTGGGGCAACTGGCGACGGACATGCTGGCCAGGGAAAGCCGAATGACGTTCACCGAGGGTGAATGGAGAAACTACTCGGAAGATTTTTCCGCCTGCGAACTGGCGGTTATTTCAGACGCCCCTGGCGACAACATGGCGGAAGTGGTAGCGATTCCCGACCGATTCCTCCGGACCGGGGAGACCATCCGCGAAGACCGCTTGCCGTTCTCGGTCCGAATCAGCCAGTGGCTTCCCAATTCCGAACCGATTTTTCGGGCTCCCCGGGCTACGAACGGACCGCCGCAGGCGACTCAAGGCATCAGCCAGCGGTTTGACTTCATCTCCGTGCCGGAGACCCACAAGATGGACGAGAAAAATGTTCAGACCGCGATTGTTGAGCTTACAGATGCGGGTGGAAAGAGTCTCGGTAGTTGGGCTCTTTCCGTCTGGGCCGGGGAACCGGCGATGGCCAAGAGCGCCCGCACATCCTGGTTCCGCCGGTTCTCACGAGGCGACGCGGGCGGGGAGGACAGTCAGGCGCGTTCATTGGCAGGCCAACTTTACACGTTCCTTACCGCACCGCAGACGGTGACTGTCGGTGGGAAACCCTACACCCTGACCCTTCGGCCCAAGAGATATTATCAACCGTTTACGCTTCAACTGATCAAGAGCACCCATGAAGTCTATCGAGGAACGGATATTCCCAAGAACTTTCAAAGCAGGGTCTTGATCGACAATCCGTCGCGCCATGAGCGACGCGAGGTGAATATCTACATGAACAATCCGCTGCGTTATGCGGGACTCACCTACTTCCAGTACCAGATGGGGCGGGACGAGTTTTTCTCCAGTCCGGTGGCTCATAGTGTCCTGCAAGTGGTCAAGAACCCATCCTGGCTAACGCCTTACGTGGGCTGCGCACTGGTGGCCGGCGGGTTACTGGTTCAGTTCAGCATTCATTTAACGCTATTTGTCCGACGTCGTGTCGCCGCCTGAGACAGATAATGTAATTCTTATTATCCCATGAAAAAACATCTTCCGTGGATTCTGTGCGCGGGTTTCGCGGTTTGGTTTCTAAGCACCCTGGTCGGGCCGACGGACAAGGGGCTGGCATGGGAACAACTGGCCCGAATACCCGTAGTCAATGGCGGGCGACATCAGCCGTTTGAATCGCTGGCCCGCAATGCGCTGGTGCAAATCCGGGACCGGTATAGCCATTATGATTTGGCGGAAGAACGAACAGTAACTGCGGTGGAATGGTTGGCGGAGGTCTTATTCGACAATGAACGAGCGAGTCACCGGAAGGTTTTCCGGGTGGACCATCCTGAATTGGTCTCATTATTGAAATTGCCGCTCAAGAATGACGAAAAGGACCCGGCCAAACGGGAGGATGGGAAGCATTATTCCTGGGCACAAATCATCTCGGAGGAAAATGTTGCGGCACTACAACGGGAATCCGAACGCGTATCGGCGAAGGAATCCTCCCAACAAAACGCGTTTGACCAGGCGGTCCGGAAGTTGAGCAGTGCGCTATCGCTCTATAACGGCCTGCAGAGTTCGGCACGCCCGAGGGACGTCCAAAATTATGGCCAATTCCTATCGCAATTTGCCCGTTCATTGGATTCAGGAGCCACGCTACGGGAAACACTTCGAGCCAAATACGCGGGCAAAGAGATACCCAAAGACAACAACGATCCGCTATTACGAATCGGCGGGCAGGTGCTGGTGGCCGCCGACCGAGAATCGGAATCTGGCGAACGAACGCCATCGAAGATTCCACTGCTATTGCCACCCGACGGAACCGAGGATTGGAGCCGCGTGAATAGTCGACTGGCGGCGATTCGCGGTGGTGAGCTTCTGCCCCGTGCGCTGCTGGCCTGGGCGAACCTGGGCGATTCCTTTGCAGCCCGGGATACCAATCGATTTAATGCTGAATTGCGAGATTACGGCGATTGGGTTCGGACGACATTTCCAGCCGATGCCGATCATGCGGCGAACGAGGTGTTTTTTAATCGGATGGCCCCGTTCTATGCTGCCATGACCATCTATGTGGTGGCCCTGCTGCTGGCGCTGGCTTATTGGTTCAATTTTGAGGGATGGATTCGCGAGGCGTCGTTTTCGCTGGTTGGGCTGGCCTTCACCATTCATACGGTCGGACTCATCTACCGGATGGTTTTGCAAGGGCGTCCGCCGGTCACCAATCTTTACTCGTCTGCCATCTTTATTGGCTGGGGCGCGATCGGTTTGGGCATGGTATTGGAACGATTCTGGAAGAACGCGATCGGCTTGGTGGTTGGGAGTTTCCTTGGATTTGTTACCCTGGTGATTGCCCACAATTTGGCCCTGGATGGCGACACCATGGAAATGATGCGCGCGGTGCTGGACACAAACTTCTGGCTGGCGACGCATGTGGTGATCGTGACCCTTGGTTATGCCAGCACATTTGTCGCTGGATTCCTCGCCATTGTGTATGTCCTTCGCGGGGTGTTTTCGCGCGGTCTGGATGCGGCCACACAACGGGCGATGGCTCGGATGGTTTATGGCATTATCTGTTTTGCGACCTTATTCAGTTTCACGGGCACGGTCTTGGGCGGTATCTGGGCCGACCAATCGTGGGGTCGATTCTGGGGGTGGGATGCCAAGGAAAATGGGGCATTAATCATTGTCTTATGGAACGCCTTGATCCTTCATGCCCGATGGGGCGGTATCGTTCGGGAAAGGGGTATCATGAATCTCGCAATCGCGGGAAATATCGTGACCTCCTGGTCGTGGTTTGGCGTCAATATGCTGGGGGTGGGGTTGCACAGCTACGGTTTTCTTAACGGGGCATTCCAGACGCTGGCGGCCTTTGTGATCAGCCAGTTGGTCTTGATTGGCCTCGGCTGCCTGCCGCTCCGGTATTGGAGAAGTTTTGCTGGGAATTCCAGTGCAAGCGCGACCTCCAATCGACCTAC
The DNA here is from genome assembly GCA_903835555.1 of uncultured Verrucomicrobiota bacterium. GTDB lineage: Bacteria > Verrucomicrobiota > Verrucomicrobiia > Limisphaerales > UBA9464 > CAILNN01. Next base: position 12,989 of record CAILNN010000376.1, on the reverse strand, counting down.
TGGAGTGAAGCCGGGGCGGACGACTACCGCCACAGCCTAGGATTTTGCGGGATATGACAAGAATTGCCGTCATCGGCTTGGGGTATGTTGGACTCCCTTTATCATTGCAATTTGCGCGATCGGGTGTGGCGGTCATTGGATTGGATATTGATCCGCAAAAAGTAGATGCTCTGAACGCAGGTCAATCCTACATACACCACATCCCTGCGGAGTCGATTCGAGAACAACTGGAAGCAGGTCGGTTTTCGGCTTCCGTGGAGATGGCTACCGTGGCGAGGGTGGAGGCGGTCATCATTTGCGTGCCGACGCCTCTCGACCGACATCAGCAACCTGACTTGAGTTCTGTCCTAAGAACAGGCGAGGCCATAGCTCCTCACTTGCGTCGTGGAATGCTCGTCGTACTGGAATCAACCACGTATCCGGGCACGACGGAAGAGTATCTGCGTGGCGTCCTGGAGGCAGGTTCGGGTTTGCAGGCTGGTGTCGATTTCCACCTGGCCTATTCCCCTGAACGCGAGGACCCGGGAAATCCACAAAGCCTTGCGGCCAAGATTCCCAAAGTTGTTGGCGGCCTGACTCCTTCCTGCCTGTCTCGGGCTCGAACCTTGTACGAGCAGGCGATTCAAACGGTGATTCCCGTGTCCTCGTGTCGAGTTGCGGAGGCGACCAAGTTGCTCGAAAACATTTTCAGGAGTGTCAATATTGCCTTGGTGAACGAGCTGAAAGTCGTTTACGACGCCATGGGCATCGACATTTGGGAAGTCATCCGGGCGGCCAAGACAAAGCCATTTGGTTTCATGCCATTTTACCCCGGCCCGGGTCTCGGAGGACATTGCATTCCGATCGATCCGTACTATCTGACTTGGAAAGCCAAGGAATACGGCCAGGCGACCCGATTTATCGAACTCGCCGGTGAGATCAATACCCGGATGCCCGAGCGAGTTATTGAACGGGCGAGTGAAGCCTTGAATGCGGTTCGGAAGTCGGTGAATGGTTCCCGAGTGCTTATTCTGGGGATTGCATACAAGCCGAATGTCGATGACGATCGGGAGTCTCCTAGTTATGTGTTGATGAAACTGCTGAAGCAGCGGGGGGCGACCGTGGCATACCACGACCCTTATGTTCCAGTGATACGCCCGACCCGCGAGCATTCCGAATGGGCGGGAATAGAGTCGATCCCGTGGGAACGGGAGACGATAGCCACACAGGATTTAGTGTTGATCAGCACCGCACATGGGACGACGCGATGGGGAGATTTGGTGGAATGGGCGTCCTTGATCGTGGATACGCGAAACGCCTTGGAGGGGTATCCGGTAAAAAAGGACCAGGTATGGAAGGCATGACTTCCATGAGAGAGCAACATCGTGAAGGAGGCCGATGAAGATTGTGGTGACCGGGGGAGCCGGGTTTATCGGGTCGCACTTGGTCGAGTTGGTTTTGAGTAAACCAGAGGTCGAACAGGTCGCCGTGCTTGATTGCCTGACCTACGCCGGGCATCTCAGCAATCTTCGACAGGTTGAGAGGCATCCAAGGTACCATTTCGCCAAGATCGATTTACGGGATCGAAATGCCGTGGCTCATTTCATCGCCAAATTCCAAATCACCCATGTCCTCCATCTGGCGGCAGAGTCACATGTGGACCGATCCATCGCCTCGCCTGCCGATTTTATCGATACCAACATCTTGGGCACATTCCACCTGTTGGAGGGATGTCGAGCCGCATGGCAGGGCGGGATGGAGAGATGCCGATTCCATCACGTTTCCACCGACGAGGTATACGGGTCAATGGACGAGGAGGGCCGTGCCTCGGAGTTGACACGGTACGCTCCAAATTCCCCCTATTCGGCCAGCAAAGCGGCAAGCGATCTCTTGGTTCGGTCCTATCACCGAACTTATGGACTGCCCACGGTCGTCACAAATTGCAGCAACAACTACGGTCCCCGACAATTTCCTGAAAAACTGATTCCGATCCTGATCCAGCGGTTACTGCAGCGACAAAACCTGCCAATCTACGGCGATGGACTCCATGTACGGGACTGGCTGCATGTAGGCGATCATTGCGACGCACTTTGGTTGGTCCTGACTTTGGGAAGGGTGGGCGAGACTTACAATATTGGGGCGAATAATGAATGGCCCAATTTACGGTTGGCAGAATTGATCTGTGACCTGGCAGACGAAGTCGCGCCGGAACTTGGGGAAAGCTCTCGCAAACTCGTTACGTTCGTCGCGGACCGTCCAGGGAACGATCGCCGCTATGCCATTGACTCGACAAAGATACGAGAAGAACTGGGATGGTCGGCAAGGAGGGAGTTTCGCGAAGAACTTCGAAACACGATCCTTTGGTATCGGAACAATCAGGATTGGATCGCCGCGGTCCGGCGGGATTCACTTGGCCGATGACTGGGAAGCCAAAGAAGACACCATGATTGAGTTGGGCAAAGACTTGGTCTAGTTTTTGATGACATGGAAGATGCCACGACCACATCCCGACCCGCCGAGTCAATTGTCGAGCCGGGAGAGAAACGAACGCTGACCGGTCCCCCCAAGCAGAAGGAGAACCCATGGCTTAATCTGGTCTTCAATGCCGTATTGCCCGGAATCCTATTGAGCTTCCTGAGCAAACCGGAGCGACTCGGTCCCATGATGGCATTGCTGGTAGCCGTCAGTCTGCCGCTGATTTACGGGGTCTACGATCTGGTCCGAAGGCGGCAGTGGAATACCTTTTCGTTCATTGGCCTAGCCGGTGTTCTCCTAACGGGAGGAATTGAGTTTTTAAAAGTCGATCCATTTTGGTTTGCAGTTAAGGAAGCAGTAGTTCCAATGGTCATTGGCTTGGCGATTCCGCTAACGTTGGGAACCCGAACACCGTTGGTTCGGACGCTTTTGTATAACGACCAAGTATTGAACACCGGAAAGATCGCATCGGCATTGGATGCCCGGCAAAACCAAGCTGCATTTGATCTCCTTTTGTGGCGATCTTCATGGCTACTGGCGACGTCGTTTATTATCAGTGGAGCGATGAACTTCGCACTTGCCCGATGGTTGATCACGGCTCCCGCGAACACTCCGGAACGCATGGAACAGCTTGGCCGTCTTCATTGGTGGAACTGGCCTATCATTTTTGTCCCGTCGGTCGGGATGATGATGTGGGTCCTTTTTCGGATGCTAAAGACTTTGGAGGGGTTGACCGGCTTGAAGGGCGACGAACTTTTCCATGCCCCCCAGCCGAAGGCGCAAAAGGGGTGATCCGGCTTGGCTCAGGGCGAGGGGGGCTCCATCGAATTCCATACCGACTGACGAAATTCCCGGGCCGTGCGTGAATGACGATTCGGACGGTGGTAAACGGGTCCGAATAGGCCAATTCCATAGCCCGCAGAGCGAGTCCGTCACGGTGCCCGCTACCATAAAGCTCATCGCCAACGACGGGAAGTCCACTGGCCAGTAAGTGGAGTCGGATTTGATGAGTTCGACCGGTGGACGGTCGTGCTTCAATGAGCGAGAGGGTGCCTTCTTGCCCGAGCAATTTGAACCAGGTCTCTGCCTCCCGGCCCTCACTGGAGGTAACGCGGAAAACGCCTGTCCGATGCGGTACTGGAGAAAAGGAATCGCGGCGAACCCATTCGTTTCCGGGCAAAGGACCATCCACGACAGCCCAATAAACCTTGCTCACCTCTCGCGTTTCAAAAAGAGCGCCGTAGGCCTCGACCGCACCTGGATTTTTGACGCAAAGAAGCAGGCCACTGCTTTCGGCATCCAGGCGGTGGATGATTCGCAAGAATCGGAGCGATCGCGATTTGGCCCACCAATCCCCATTCTCCAAAGAAGACCGCAAGGCTAAGGTCAGGTTGCGTCGAGTATTATACCAATCGTCCGGGGCAACAATCCATCCGGCTGGCTTGTCCAAGACCAAGACCGAACGGTCCTCATAGACAATAGGTATCCTGGTTTCATCAGGAAAGACGATCTCGCGCGGTTTGGCCACGAGTCATGAAACCAAACTGTTAGGTGTCTAGTCGAGATGCGGATTCCTGATTTCGATGATAAGCTGGTGGTTGTGAACATACAGACCTTCAAGATATATTGCGATCTGGTGGAAACCGAGAGCTTCACCAAAGCCGCTCTGGTGAACGGCGTAACGCAAAGTGCTGTGAGTCAGCAGATTACGGCTTTAGAGAAACAATTTGACACGCTGCTCATTGAACGCTGTAAAAAGCAGTTTCGACTGACGCGCGAGGGGGAGTTCGTCTATGAATACGCCAAGCAATTGACCCAAACCTACGATTCATTGGTTCACAAGTTAGAGGAGGTTCGCGATGTTGTCGGTGGAACGATTCGATTGGCCACGATTTACAGCATTGGATTGCACGTCTTACCGCCGTTCATCTCCAAATTCATGAAACAGTTTTCGGCGGTAAACGTTCACGTCGAGTACCAACGCGCCAACCAAGTGTATGACGATGTCCTTGGCAACGTGGTCGATATGGGAATGGTCGCTTACCCGGTCAAAGACAGTCGGCTCGAAATCAGGATTCTGCGGGACGAACCGATGGCTTTGATCTGCCATCCGACGCACACTTTTGCCAAATCACGCTCCATTCACATTGAGCAAATCTCTGGACAACGATTTATTGGATTTGAATCCGACATTCCAACGCGAAAAGCGATTGATCGCTTGCTGCGGGAAAAGGGGATTGAAATTCGGATGACAATGGAATTTGACAACATCGAAACGGTCAAGCGAGCGGTTGAAATTGATGCCGGAATTAGCATCGTTCCTTCGACAACTATCGAAAACGAATTGGCCAAAAAATCCCTTGTCGCAATCCCACTTCACGGAACCGAGATAGCCCGCCCCTTAGCCCTGATTTTTAAGCGAAACAAGGTATTATCGCCAGCGATGAAGGAATTCATGGCCGTGCTTAAGTCGGCCATTCCTGTCCCCGAGAGGAACTAGTTCTATTTTGTTGGGTTTTCGGGTAAGTTGTTAGGGTCAGTATATCCACTTCATGCAGTATTTGCACAAGAATTGTCCAAATCCATGCCAGCGGCATGAAAATGATGTTGACTCGCGTCGTTGTTCCTCTGTCCCGGATATCCAAATACTCGACCGCGTCGCCCCTCTCCCCCGCGTGTTTTGGCTTGCGCATACAGACAAAGCCATTTTAAAAGCGAGCGCTAGCCCTCTCCGCATCCCAATTCAGAAAGAATAAGCTGCCATTGATTGTGGTGGGTACCCAGGGAGCCTTCGGTCCAAATGAGGAATCGGGAGAGTTGAATTTTCTGGTCCACAGGCCATTGGGCTTGATTGCGGGCGGTGATTTCCGCGTCGCTCCACCCGCGATGCCTCAATCGCCGTAATTGTTCGTTTGCTGAACAGGCCAGACAAACCGTTACATCAAATGAGAACTGGTAGTCCTTCTCGAATAGGAGGGGGATGACGACGGCTCCACAGACAACCGACGATTCTGCCCAACTCGCGACAATCTTTCGCCATACAACCTCAATTCGAGGGTGAAGAATGGCTTCGAGTCGCTTTCGCGAGCCGGCGTCCCTAAAGACAAGATCGGCCAGCAATCTCCGATTCAAGCTTCCGTCAGAAGCAAAATACCGCGAGCCAAAAGCCGAATGAATATCTTCGAGAGCAGGTTGTCCGATTTCGGTTGCCTCGCGTGCGAGGACATCAGTATCCAAAACGGAAACGGCCGATGACCTCAATAGGTCACCAGCCGTTGATTTGCCCATCCCTATCCCACCGGTCACTCCGATTAGTTTCACGGAGGTCCGTATCTAATTACGGGGCGGTTATTGTACGATAGTAGCGGAACAAATTGGTACCCACGGGAGCCTGAATCAAAAAGGAACCAAGGGAATTTACATTCGTGCTTAGCGCTCCCCACTTCTTGAAGTCATGCGAGTACTGGGTCAGATAGACTTGGTCCAATTGTCCTGTGACCAATATCTGGGCATTTCCAGCGGCAACCTTGACCAACCGATCAACGGGAATGGAAGTCGAATCGATTGGCGCACGAAGGTGAAGTTGAACGTTGTCAATCCAGGCCGAATCCAAACCACTTGATCCGCTCGGATCCTTTGAATACCGCCACTCAAAGGTGTGCACCCCAGGGGAGACGGCAAACCCAAACGTCGTCCAATCGATCTCTCCTGACCATTGCTGGACCAAGTTGCCATCGATATAGAAATTCAAGAAATCGAAGCCTGCTTCCGAACTTACCTTGTAATCAAAGGTCCCGCTTCCACCGATCGAAGTCGCGGTTAAAACGAGAGAACTGAAGCTACTGTCGCCAATGGCCCCTGACTCGGCTGCATACTTTCCTTGTGAAACATAATTGGTTTGAACGAACCAGGGCGCAGAACCCGAGTTGCTCCAAGCAAGCTTTTTGAGATTGCCGCTTTCAAAATCATCGGAATAACGGTTGGCGACGAAATTACCCTGGAGGCTGATTCCGGGTTCCACTGGAAAGCTCAACGGGTTGTCAAAAGAGATAATCGTGCCCGTCCATCCGGCAAACTGGTATCCCGAATTGGCCAACGCTTGGACGGTAAAGACGCTATTGCTTGGATAAAGACCCGATGTCCGAGAAAGAGTACCGCCGACTCCAGAAGAGAGAGTCACCGGAATCAGGGAGGCGGCGTCCAGATGGTAGGCAAGAGTAATGTTGCCCGTCGCGCCGCCGAAACCGTCCACCGCGATGTGAACCGGTACCCCCTCCGTCACCGCGACTTGGAGAGAGCTGTAGCTGACTCCTGGAAAGGAATCATCATTGGCAGCGAGCAACGTTAAATCGTTGACATAATCACCCGTGTAGACGGCCAACAAAGTGTCGAAGTCGGAGTTCCGCAGAGTAATGGTCAACAAACCGGAGAATGAGGGAGTAAAGGTCCACCAGACGGAATGTCCGCCTGAATTACCGGCATGGTCTGGTTCACCCGGTTCCTTGGTGGCACCCACGTTGCTTCCTTTGACCGTGTCGGAGAGGTTGGTCAACACAGTACCCAAGGCGAATGCATCGTTGCCCTGAGTCGGTTCTCGATAGTAAACATTGAAGAGCAGTGGGGATGACTTATTGCCGGCAAAATCGAAAGCAGTCACGCTCACAACGTTTTGGCCTGCAGCCAAAGTCAGAGGGGCCAGCACCTTCCAATTCGTGGTTCCATAGGCAGAAGAGGCGATGGAGTTATTTAAGCTCACTTGAACCGATTGGACCCCACTTGGAGACGGTTGCGGATCAAGTGCCGTACCCGATACAGCCAGTTTATTGGTGAACGTCAGCAATCCGTCCACCAATCCACTAACGGAAACCAGCGGAGGCAAGACATCGATAGATCCATTGGGCTGGAGTTCCAAACGGAACTGGCCGGTCGAGTTAGTCGAAACACTGGCAACCACAATCCAGTAGGTAGCACCCTTGGTGGCCTGAAAAATCAATTCAACCCCAGAGTTCCCGTTCGTTCCCGCCGCCGCAGCTACGGACTTCAGGGTGGTCAGGGCGGAACCCGTATACACTGCGAGGACTGTCGGAAAACCACTACGCAACGTATCGACAAGAATCGGACCGTCCGCGATAGGAGAATACGAGTACCACATCGAAGCAGCCACGGTTGAAATACCCGCATGCAGGGGTTCCCCAGCCTGAATGGTTGCCAGGGTGTTTGTATCCGTAAAGACGGCACCAATAGCTGGGAACTTCTTCGGATGGGAAAAATCATCATTCGAAGGAGGCGCCGTCACATTGTAGATATTGGTGAAGATGACCCCGTTCTCCTTTGCGGCGTTTACTGTAAACAGAAAAGTGTACGTACCCAAGTTGGTTGCGGAGAATGAGGCGGAATAAATATCATCCCCTGCCGTGACGTCGTTGCCCGTCCCATTGTTAACAAAAGACAGGGAATTCGTGTTGCCACCGGAGTCGGTAACCAAGCAACTGATGGTCGCGTTGGTGATCGGGAAAATATCCGTCACCGTGGCAAAGAACGGGATATTTGTTTGCCCAAAACGTAGGTTGGAGCCGCTCGGGGGAGATACCGACACCTTTAGTGAACCGCTGGCACCAGAATTAACCGCGTTGTAGGCATTTACGCGACCACCGGTCGTGGTTAATCCTTCAAGCGCCGGAATCGGGACCGCGGAGTTGAGAACCCGTTGACGCAATTCCGAAACGGAAGCCTTCGGATGGGCGGAGAGGGTGAGGGCGGCAACACCGGAAACATGTGGTGATGCCATACTGGTCCCCTGATCCACCGCGTAATCGGTATCGCTGCCAGCGAAAGTGGAATAAATTTCAACTCCCGGTGCACCTAGATTGACTGTCTTTCGTCCAAAGCAGGAGAAGCTGGCCAAGTTATCTTTTCGATCTAAGGCGGCAACAGCAATCATGTTAGGGAGGGAGAGGCTGGCCGGTGAGAACGGTATGACATCATCATCGGTTCCGCTGTTTCCAGCGGCAGCTACGAACAATAGCCCTTTTGCTCCTGCTTGATTAATCGCATCAATCAGCGGTTGATCGCCGTCGCCGGCAGAAGGACCACCCCAACTATTGTTAGCGATTTTCGCCCCCTGCTTGACGGCATACTCGATACACTTAATCGCATCACTATTCTGTCCTGAACCGCTTGCATCGAGGAATTTGCAAGCCATTAATGACACGTTCCAACAAACGCCAACGTGAGGATAACCGTTATTGGCAACGGCACCCATCGTCCCTGATGTGTGCGTTCCATGCCCGTTGTCATCGAACGGATTGCCGGAATTATTGATCGCATTGTATCCGTAAACGTCGTCAATAACGCCATTTCCGTCGTCATCAATACCATTGCCGGGGATTTCATTGGTGTTCACCCACATGTTTGCCGCCAAATCCTTGTGGGTGTATCGAATCCCGGTGTCGATGCTGGCGACAATCACTGCGTTTGTACCTGTGGTGATCTGCCAGGCGGGCACCGCCGCGATATCGGCACCAGGTTTACCACCATTTTGACCGGTGTTTTGGAGCCCCCAGAGGGTACCATCGACAAATTTCCGGTCATCCGGAAGTGCGTTCGCCTGCCAAACTGCATCAACTGTAGCATATTGGAATAGTCCGGAAGCATTTAGGAAGTCGAGACGAGCTTGGAGTTCCTGAACCAAAAGCGCTGGTGCCCTTACTGCTTCGGCGGTGGTGTCCCGATTAATCACGTCAATCAGCACCAAACCCGGAACAAGCGTGTAATCATACTGGATGGACAATCCGGCAGAAGCCAACAGGGCAACGGCTTGAGGGCGAACCACGGAAAAATCGGAGTCCGCAGACGCACGAAGCCTCGCAAGGATATGGGTCGGATGGACATTGACACCGTTCCACTGGATTGGTGCCGCCTGTAACTGGGCGATCAAGAACGCGCTCAGTCCAACCCAGAGGGCAGCCAAGATTGAAAATCGCTTCCGAAGCATAGAGTAGAAAAGTAGAGGTCGCAGAATCAGGGCTGATAGGTCACTCGGTAATATCGAGTAGAACCACCGTTAGCACCAGTGTCTTGGAAGATTAATACAGTCGGCACGGAGGCTGAATTTGTTACAGAGCCGAGGTGCGTCCAGTTTACCGGCTTAAGCGAGCTGGTGTAGTCGATCCCGTAGACCGTGCTGGCGGCACCACTCCACTTGAGCGTGCTGGCCACCTTCGGTGAGGCTGAAACCGTCACAGTCACTGGAGGGATATCAAATGGAGCTGGGTCGAGTGAATTCACGATTCCATCGCCATTGGAATCGACCGTTGAGCTATTAAGCAGGTTTCTGTTGACGTAGATCACTTGACCGGTCTTCAAGGCCACCTTCACGCCGCTATTTGGACCGGCATACTCGCCAACCCATCGAAGATGACCATTGGCACCACCGTCGATTTGTTCAACCGGAACATTGGCGTCTGCGAAGTAGAGAGTGAAGTTGTCCGCGAAAACGAGGGAACTAAGTCCATTGGTTACCAGCGAAGGGTCCAGAACGATCTGGTCGACATATAGGGCATTGGAAGCTCCCGGCCCATCAAATGTGATAACCGAACCGTCACCCACCTGAAGATAGAGACGTCCTATAGCGACGTTATTGGTATAACCGCCGGGTGAAAGTCCCCGATCTTCCGCTGCCCAATAAATTGCATACGAAGACTGGGGTAGAGAGGTAGCCTCAATGGATGTCCCCAACAGGTCTCCTGACGTCGGCTTCAGCGGAAGGCTAATGCCCTGGCTAGGACTAATTCGACTTTGGCTGACGAGGCCGGCATCACTCACGGCACCCGTTATGTTAAGGAAGGCGGTACCACTTGTGACCAAGGATGCCTTTCGTAACTTTAGCGAACCGGTGTTAATCTGTAAGTCACTGCTCGATTGTATTAATCCGCCGTCAACCTTTAGATCGCCCGCTGTTAGCGTAATAGCTGCAGTGGCACCTTGAAGTGGCAAGGCCGAATTAAGCGTCCCATCTACTTCCAGATAGGAACTATCCACCACGATACCCAACGATGCGATTGTTCCGTAATTCACCCAACTCTTGTAGGGCGCTGCCGTATCAGCTCCAAAGTTAGCACCCAGAATTGCCGTTAGAGTACCATAATTGGTAAAGTTCTGGAGATTAGGCGAATTGGTTCCAGACCATGCCCAGTAACTGCCAGAACTAAAGCCGTCATTTCCAAGTGTCAGGTTGGTGTTCAGGGTTAGGGAGCTTGAGAGAATCAGAAATTCATCCTGTGGATTCAATTGATCACCGATGGAGGCGTTGGAACCCCGAACCGTCAAACCGCTCAAATAGGTTGGTTGGGTTGAAGTCAACTGGCCCTGGACGAAGACAACGTGATAATCGGCCTCGAACACGATCGTATTGGTCACCATGGGCGGGGTATTGGTATCCCCATTACGTGCTGTGTTGGTAGAGACAATGTCCGCCGAATTTAGATTGGTGAAGAGAATGCTCAGATGGTCGATCGCACCATTGGCGAATCGGAGAGTGTTAAGACCGGCCAAATTGGCCACGCTGATGTCCCCGTTGGTTGCACCTAGGTCATAGTATACATAAGGGGCTTGGATTATTGTGGATTTGGAAGTGACCAGGGACTCGGCACGAACGTTGACGACCCCCTGTCCGCGAATACGGGCTTTAGTCAGATCGAGTGACTTGGCGCCAATTTCAACTCGGCCTGGGAGGTTGGTAACCGACACCCCCGGGATATTGGGAATGGTTGCACCTGAAGAGGCCAAGTCCAACTCGATTGCCGTGAAGAAGTTCGTCGTAACGACGTTTGTAAGCGTAAGCCCCTTTGGGAAGTTGGTATCGTAGTAGGTCGTGAACAAATCCGGATAGAGGACGGAGTTGGTTGGAAGTGAACCTGAACCAGCGGATTGAACGAACGTGGTCGTGGGCTGAACTGTACCAGGGAAAAATGTGGCCGAACCCACAGCACCAAGTTCATCAATGAGGACCACCTGTTGAAGATCAGGCGCTCCCGTGACGATGTTGGTATCGCTGGTTGAGTATTGGATAAATATATCGCTGAAATTTGTTTTCGCTCGTGGGCTAAATCCGTGATGGGCGAAACTCACATTAACCAAGACATTGGTGTCCGCCTGAGGTTCAACGAAAACGACCTCAATGATCTGACGGTTGGTGTCGACCTGATTGGTAACGACGTAAGAGAGTGGATTAAAGAGTTGGATTGGCGAGACGTTGTAGACTCGTCCATTGCGGTCCTGCAGTGTCCACGCGGGACTAGTGGCGCGAAACAGGTTTTGCCCGACGGGAGTCAGCAGAGTTAATGGATCTACGCCCGCCGTGTTGGTTGCCTCGCCGTAGGGGATTGATGCGCTATAGGAGGGCACCCCCGTGTCGGCTGTTGACTGAACCTCGACAATACCATTAGAGAGATCGACTTTGGAGCCTTCAATATGAATCAACCCTGAACTAGAGATCGAGAGCGTTCCGTGATTGATGATGTTAGTAGCCTTTAAGATGAGGTAAGGCCCGTCGTATGGGGCGTAGCCGACGTTGATGGACCCAACAGCTTGGTTGACAATTGTTGAGGCCCATTGTCGTATCCCAGTTGATGCGCTGATGTACTCCAAATCGAATCCTCCAGAAGTCCCGCCGCTGGAAGCCATACTTCCGCTATTCGTATAATTCAGTGTGTCCTGGGTGGTGTAAGGAACGATAAGACCGGACACCTGGAAAGTCCCCCTATTGACAAAGGCGGTGGCATCAATTTGGGGTGCGGTCAATTCAACTGAGCTATTGATGTAAATGGGTGTGACCGCCCTGACTGTCAGAGAGAGCAGCAGTACTAAAAGGAATCGGAGTGGCGAATGGGGGAGCTTTTTCATGGCTAAGACTAGTTTCCGCCGAGGGCCAAATTCTCAATTTTCAAAATGGAGCTTCCAGTTGGAAAGACAATGGGAGCGTTGGTCGACCCATCGAAATACCCCAAAGTTTCACCAACAGTTGCATCTACTTGTCCCACGCCGTCTCCAAAAGGAGCAAAGTTTAGATAGTAACGAACAAAAGTACCGAATGAAAGTTCATGTCTCCCGTCTGTCGTACCGGGACCATCATGTTCTCCAAGAGTTTGGTCGGTATTGAGGGCGCTGTTGTTAGCCCACGTTCCTGTACCGGTATAGGCAACAATCACAGGTGCACCAATTGGAGTCACGACACCCAAATCCCCGGAAGAGAAGAGAAGATCTGGTTCTGTCACAAGCCTGGAAACCGTCTGGCTTTTAATCGCGTTATTGGTTACATATTTGTCCTGCCAATTTATGGCGTATGGACTGAGGGTTGCACCAATGAGCGAGTCAAATTCGACGCGAACGAACTTGTACTTACCGACTCCTGGCCGAGGTGCGGTTTTGACGATGGCCAGTGCATTTGTCAGAAAGTTGAGTGAATTGAGGTTGGTAATTGTTGTAACCAGACTCCACGGAGAGGATGAAGACCCACTGCTCTGCGCACTTGTTTG
>CAILNN010000375.1 GCA_903835555.1 uncultured Verrucomicrobiota bacterium | reverse complement strand
CGAACTGACAGGCGCGTCCCAAGCGATGGTGCCACGAGCGCTTTTTTGGTTCGGTGAATTGGGGCTGGATGTCGACATGCGACTGACCCTGGCGATTCCAATAGTAGCGTGAAAACGAGGCCCATGAGAGTGCGACACACGCCGGGAATTCTAAGCCTATGGTGAGTACGAGTTCGAACAACTGGGGTGGCATCTCGTTGGCTACAATCCAGACGAATCCGACCCAGGCTATTGCGACCCAAAACCAGACGATAGCGGCGACAGCCAGCGCCGCGACAATGAATCGCTTCCACGAATAAGGTTGGGTGGGTTGGAGCCTCCAGCCTGATACCCAAAGCCGACTTGCAGGGTGGGTATTGGCGTTCCGAAGCCAATGAGAGAGGGTCACGCGAATTTCGGTATGGGTATAAACAACTGGATACTTGAGGTTGGGAGGTTGGCAAGGTGGGAATCCATCTTTCGCAGCTGGAGGAGATATTCTTTGTCAATGGTTGGAAGCGAGGGCGGATACTCCAAGGGTCTGCACTATGGCCCGCATCGAGCGAGGCTCCGGATGGACCACGCTAAGGCGCTAAGACGCCAAGAAGAATGCAGATAACACGAATTTCGTCTCTTCATCCCCTGCATACTGGATCGAAACGATCTTTTTCGGGGCGGTCGGGGATTGCGAACTCGAAAGAGCCGTCGCGGCAATCCTTGCAGTGTAGCGACCCGGGGGATCAACGGCACCGCTGCGGAATTAGACCGAATTGACCGGCGATCCGATCTCCACCAAACAGCCATTCAAATCGCGCACGTAAGCGACGGTTTGGCCCCACGGTTTTTGGCTGGGCGGGTGCACTGGTTCGGCCCCTGCGGATATCGCTGTTTGATAGGCGTTTTATGGGTCGTCGGTAATCCAGGCGGTCTCAATTCCCGCCGACAGTTCGCCTCGTCGATTCGGGCGGACTTGAACCTGATTCAATTCAGCCATCGATTCGGCGGCAAAGGCGAGATCACTCAAAGCGCGAAATCAGGAGTCCTGAGTCCAACAAAGTAATGCTATGCCGAAAGAAGTTCTGCGGCCTTAACGGTGTTGGCCATTAGCATGGCAATGGTCATTGGTCCGACCCCTCCTGGGTTTGGGGTGATCTTGCCTGCGATGGGTTGCACTTCTGCAAATGCAACGTCGCCGACCAATCGCGAGATGCCAGTCATCGAGTCACTGACTCGATTAACGCCGACATCAATGACGACTGCACCCGGCTTGACCATGGACCCTCGGACAAATTCGGGTGCTCCCATGGCGGCAACGAGGATGTCTGCGCGGCGACAGTGAGATTCGATGTCTCGCGATGCACTGTGGACGATGGTCACGGTGCCGTTGGCCCGAGTACCACGCTGCATGAGCAGGCTCGCCAGCGGCTTTCCCACTATATTCCCGCGCCCTAAAATCACGACTTCCGCCCCCTCCGTAGGGGTACCGGATCGAACCAATAATTCCTGCACGCCTGCTGGAGTACATGGGGTAAATCCGTCGGTCTCGCCGAGCAGGAGACGCCCGGCATTCAACGGATGAAAGCCGTCGACATCTTTTCGGGGATCAACCTGAGAAAAAACACGGGCTGCATCGATTCCACGAGGAAGTGGTGCCTGGACTAAAATCCCGTGCCAACGGGAATCATGATTCGCGGCTTTGATCAACTCCAACAGGCTTTGTTCGCTGGTGGATTGAGGCAGAACAAGGGTTTCCGAATGGATTCCCAATTCAGCTGCCTTCTTTTCCTTCATCCCGACATACACTTGGGACGCCGGGTCCTCACCGACTCGTATAAACAGCAAACCCGGCTGGACACCGCGTCTTGCCAAGTCACCTATTCGCGACGCCGTTTCGGTGTGGACCTGTCGTGCGAATGCCCGTCCATCAATCAGATTGGTCATCCGTTGCCGTCTAAAGAGAGAGCTTGATCGAGGTGACTTTAACCAACGGCGTGTTCCAACGGCGGTCCCGCCATTCCGTTCCAGTCACGATCACCTGGCGTCCCAGGTAGAATTTGATATCGACGTCTGGACCTTCGGAGATGAGATAATTCATCAGGCCTTCGCCGCGACTAGAGCGCAGTTCAAAGTAACCCGGGGATTGAATGTTCCAGGCGCGCCGAACGAAGCCCTCACGGACGACCTCACGAGGCACTTTGGGATCGCCTGGGACTAAGATTGGGGTTGCCGGGAGAGTTGGTTGGACCACGATGGGAATCGACTCCGCTTGGACAGGTGGTTGAACCGGGGTTTCGAGACGTAATTGCTGCGTGACCGGGGGGGGGGCTACGACAGTCGGAGCGGAAACTGCGTCGGTTGCATTGGAGGAAACAACCGTTGGAGAAGACACCACTGGAAGAGCGCCCACTTTCGCTGGGGTATCACCCGTTACGGGTGGGGAAGTCATCGGAGCTTTCGCTACCACCTGGGGTTTGAACGCCCGATTATGCCCTAAGCCGACGATGGGTGCTGAAGCAGCGGTCTGAATGGCTTTCGGTTCATCCAGTTGAACCTCGGTCGGGGTTTGGTGTTCCGCCGCTTGCAGCGCGGCTGCTGGAATCTTGGTTGCCGAGGCTGGCGTTTTTGTCGCGGGCGACTCAAGGGGAGCGCTACCGCTGACCAAAAGGCTCGAAGCAACGTAGGCGCTCAGACCTGGCGGGGGTTCAATTTGGAACCAATCATCCAGTTCGCGAACAACGGTCACTTTGGTGCCGCGCGGGAGATCGCCCAGTTCGCTGTAGTTTTTGCCGGGTCCAGTGCGGAGGTGAACGGACTCGCTCTTGACGGTCTTGGACTTGGCATCAACCAATGGCCCATAGACCCAAAGAGCGACTCGTGCTGGCAGGGAAATCCTCGACCACGGGCGAGGTTTTCCATCAACACCGGGACCGTTGACCTCCTCCAGCACGTCCACGACTTCATCTTTCCGTAGATTGGTCAAGACCTCCGATTCAGAATTCGGCTGTAGGCGAACATTGGTGCGTTCAGCTCTGACCCGGGCTTTTTGGGGCTCGGCCGTTGCAGGCAACAAGAGACCGGCCAACACCGCCGTGATGATTAAGCGCGCAAAGACCTGAGTGTTCATGAGAGTAGCCGCGACCTTTGCGCGGTGAGGCTAGAATCCGCCCTTAATCGGTACCCTTCAAGAGGGATTTCACTTCCGTGTCGCGAAGGACCCGCCACTTGCCAATGGGTAATTCCGCCAGACGAATCGGGCCAATTTGAATCCGTTGCAATCGTTCGACCTCCCGTGACAGGGCGAGAAACATGCGTCGAATTTCGCGGTTTTTGCCTTGGCTCAATTCAATTTCGACCAAGGTGTGGGAGTTATTGGATTCCAGCAGCCATACGCGCTCGGCTTTCAAGAGATCACCTTCGTGCTCGATTCCCTTGGTCAGCGGTTCTAATTGATGCGGCTCCAACTTTCCGGTGACCCAGGCCCGGTACCGCTTTAGAACTCCATATCGTGGATGGGTCAAGCGCAGGCTAAAGTCCCCGTCATTGGTCAAAAAAATGAGTCCTTCACTCTCCCGATCGAGGCGTCCGACCGGAAAAAGGGAATCCCATTCTCTGGGAATCAAATCCAGAACAGTTTGTCGGGATAGTTCATCCTTCCGCGTGCAAAGGAAGCCAGGCGGTTTATTGACAGCGACGTAAAGCTTCCGCTTCGGCTCGACTGGACGGCCATCCACGGTGACACGGTCGCCCTCGGTTTTGACTTTGGTGCCGAGTTTTGAGCGAACTTCTCCATTGACCGTGACTCTTCCCTCGACAATCAACTGCTCTGAGGCGCGACGGGAAGCTACACCGGAATCCGCAAGGAACTTCTGGAGTCGGATGAGAGACGAATCGGGTTTGGCAGGGTGGGACTTAGAAGGGGACTTGGATGGCGCTAGCATAAAAAACGGATTGGGCCTTATTCTGTGGAATTAAGACCTCAACCGTAGTATCTGAGCTCTATGGAGCCGCTTCGCCGACTCCGGGTGTTTAACGCCAATCATTCAGGAGCCAGCGTCTTCCGCAATCCGAAGATGCGGTCGCCGTCTTTCCACTGACCACGGGACTTCAAGAGCGCTACGCGCTCAAACCGTTTCATGACATTGCGCTTGGTACCGGTCGTACTCGAGGCGCGGAGACTGCGGTGCTGCGACATAAAAAATAGGCTACAATACAGGCTGCAAAACAACCTGAAAGACTGGCTCAACGGCGCAGAACCCCTGCGCACTAGACCCAAAGTGGCTTCCGCCCAAAACCATTGAGGCGGGCGGGGAGAATGGCTTTCGGGTCGATTCAGGGCAAACCAAAAATGAAAGAATCGAATCGCATTGTGGGATTGTCTTCAGAGGTCGTTCCAAGAATGCTCCTTCCATGGCATTATTGCCGGTGGTGGAGCGAGAACTTCGCGTGGCTGCACGACGCCCCGGAACCTACTGGGGACGGGTCGTATCGGGGGGCGTAGGCGTCCTGGTTTTCAGCTATATCCTTTGGACAGACGGCATTAGCTATATCTTTAGGGGAAGCCCGGTTGGGCACCGGGCTTTCAATGCCCTTTTTTACCTTGGAATCCTGAGCTCTTTGTTCGCGGGAACTTCGCTGACTTCAGATGCCATCGCATCGGAAAAGCGTGAAGGCACTTTGGGGCTGCTATTTCTCACCGACCTCAAGGCTTGGCAGATCGCCCTGGGCAAATTAGCCGCATCCTCGATAGGGGCGGTCTATTGGTTGCTCGGTTTTTTTCCAGTGCTGGCGCTTTGCCTTTTGTTGGGGGGGATTTCGGGGGGTGAGTTTGCTCGATCGATCCTGACATTGCTGATGACACTCGGATTATCCTTGGCGGTCGGCCTAGCGGTGTCCACCTACAGCCGCGAATCGATGCGGGCAGCAGGGCGAGCGAATTTGCTGCTTGTGTTCCTCGCTTTCGGCCCACGAGTACTCGTGTCTGCTGTTGCCCTCGGATTACAAAAAATCGGAATTTCCGAGGAAATCACCTCGCAGTGGACGGAGTCCGAGTGGATTAGTTGGATTTCGCCTCTCGCGGCTTGGTCTAATACGCAAGCCGACGGGGCCAACGACGGGCGCTATTGGGCATCCATCGCCTATACGTTGTTAATCACACTCGTCTGCTTTGCCGTGGTGGTCTGGAAACTTCCAATGGCTTGGCAGGACCGTCCCGCGAAGGATCGACCAGCGAAATCGTGGTGGAGATTTCCGAACCTAAAAGTAGAACGAGAAAAGCAGCGACGCCGATGGTTGGATGAAAATCCGCTGGCTTGGCGGTTCCTTCGCCGCTGGTTCCGGGGCGACCTCATTTTCTCGGTCTTGGGGTTGTGGATTGTCGTGGCATTCGGAATTCTTTCGCTGTTTCTCTCGAATTCTTCCCGAGGCACCAGGACTACTTCCCAACTCCTAGGACCGGCCTATATAGCCATGACATTTGCCGGCCACGTCCTCCTGAGAGCTTGGATGTCCAACGAGGCTACCCGGCCTTGGACGGATGATCGGCGTAGCGGTGCGATGGAATGGTTGCTGGTGGCCCCGTTTACTCCCCGGGATTTTATCGCGTCTGGCTGGGCGGCGCTTCGGTATCGATTCCTGATTCCGACCGGCTTGGTTGCTGGCCTCGATATTGTGGCGATGGTGGTCGCTCCAGGGGAAATGGAGGCTGATGGCTATTGGCATTTTTGGTGGTTCACGGTCGCTCGAATCTTTCTTTTGGTTTTAGACCTTGTCGCCATTGGATGGTTGGGCATGTGGATAGGGATCAGCTCGCAATACCGTAGACCACAAGGGATCGCTTTTTCGAGAATCGTTGGCTGGCCGTTAATTATTATCGGCTTGTCGGTGCCATTTTTCGGCATTTTCAGCCAATTCAAGTCCAATGTGGAATGGGATTTCCTCTTCCTGAGCGTCTTCTTTATGACGGCGTGGAACATTGGGTGGATGATTGCCGCGCGAGGACGACTGCTGGCGGAGTTCCGCGAGCGGGGGGCGCAACCGGTCGGCCTACCCTCTGGATGGTTCGGGCGAATTTCCGCTCCAAAACAGCGATAATGTTCATTGCGACCGGTTGTCCCCTTGTCGTTCGGCGCAGAGGCGATACAGTGAATTGAAGAAATGCCTCCTGCCCGAAATTCATTGAAGCTGGTCACCTGCGCACATTGCGGTGCGCGTGTCTTCATTTCTGGGGATTTGGCTCCGTTGGAGTCGACGCCGTGCACCAAGTGTGGTCGCCCGGTGATGATGCCGATGCAGTTGCGACAGTTTGAGCTTCAGTCCGAGATTGCTTCGGGAGGGATGGGTACCGTTTACCGGGCGTTTGACACTACATTGAGTCGGGTTGTTGCGGTCAAATTGATGAAGAGTGAGATTTCCCAGGACGAGGCGGCTGTCAATGCTTTTGCCGCCGAAGCCCGGGCGTGCGCGGCGCTCAATCACACCAATATCATTCACATTTATACCTTCGATCAGGACGAATCGAAGAAATACCTGGTGATGGAGTTGGCGGATGCCGGAAGTCTCGATGGCCGAATTGAAGAGTCGCAACGGCGACCCGAACTCGAAGTCCTCGATATTGGGATCAAGCTTTCCAGCGCTCTTTCAACCGCGTTGAAGCACGGACTTCTTCACCTGGATATCAAGCCCGGCAACATCCTTTTCAATAGTGATGGGGAACCGAAATTGGTCGATTTTGGTCTCGCGCGAAAAACTGACGCCGAGAAGGACCACTATGCACCGGTTTTCGGCACTCCCTACTACATTGCACCGGAACGGGTCCAGCAAACGGGGGAAAGCTTCCTGAGCGACATCTATTCCCTGGCCGGTACGCTCTACCATGCATTGGTTGGACACGTTCCGTTTGAGGCGCAAACGGTCGAGGACGTTGTGGCCGCCCATATTAGCACGGCATTGACCCCTGCCCACGAAGTGCTGCCCGAGATTTCGCTACCGACGAGCGAGGCGCTGACAAAGGCGATGGCCAAGCGCCCGGAAGACCGTTTTGGCAGCTACGAGGAGTTTCGCATGGCCCTCGAAGCAGCGAGAAGTCAGCTTTTGGTGGGCCAATTG
>CAILNN010000374.1 GCA_903835555.1 uncultured Verrucomicrobiota bacterium | reverse complement strand
GGTTCGAGCTTGGGCGGCTTGACTCGGTTGACGCCCGTTCGTCCGTCAGTATCCCTTTGGACGGTGTACAACCGTTGGTCGTCATCGTGGAGGTCCAATCCGTCTAGAATCGCCGGGTTATGGGTCGTACAGATGACCTGTTTGTCGTATTTTTTTGCCAGTTCGACGAGTTGACGCATCAAGGCCGAGCAGAGTTTTGGATTCAAAGCAGCGTCGATATTGTCGATGGCGAAGAATCGCGGCGTACGTTGGCTCATCGTCAGAGCAAAGTAGAAGAGGACAAATAGGAAACCTTCGTTGGCACTACGCTGATCGAAAATGGGAAACTCCGGAGCCAACCATCGGTCCTTCAGTTGAAGTCGGGACGGGATAAAGCCATTGGATTCGGGCAGGTGAAAGTCCTTGAACCAACCAAACATATCCAACCGCTTTTTGAGATCGGTCAGGACTGGCTGTTGCTCAGGTTCGGTGAAAGACTGTAACAAAGCGAAGAGTCCCTCGCCACGAGTGCCAAGTGGGCGAATAAAGCCCTCGATAGAATTCCCGCGAAGCCGGCTATTCTCAGGCGCGTAGATGAGGAAATCCGGTAGGCCTATAGATTCGGATTTATTTTTTGCATCTATTCGCTTGTTTAGTAAGAGCCTCGCTTTGGCTTCCAGTTTTCCAAGCAGTTTGATTATGTCCTCTTTTTTGATGGCCTGCGCGATTGGTGTGGCATCCTGCGAGGGTCTTTGCTCGAAATCGGAAATTAGTGCATCGGCGTGCTTTGTCGCTTCACTGACTACATCCGGGTTCTGTGACTCTAGTTGGACCTCTGAATCGTAAATAGGAAGAAGTTGATGCCAACTTGTTTGTCCTTGTTTTTTCGGGTCCTTGAAGGAGTCGACACGGAAGACCAATGGTTGCGAACTGTTTGGAAGGTCCACGCTAATGCGTATCTCTTCCGCTTTTCCGTTCTTCGTTCCATCCTCTTCTGCCGGAAATGCAGATGCCATGAACTCCGGATCAGTGACCCGAATGCCGCGAGCGAAAAGGACTTCATCGTCCAATTTGTTGCCGGCAGCCGCAGCTGCAAATCCAATCGCCTCCAAAATGTTGCTCTTGCCGCTCCCGTTTTCCCCAATGAGCACCGTGACCCGCCCCAACTTCAGCGTCAGGTCGGCAATGCTTTTGAAGTTTTCGATACGAATTTTGGTTATCACGGATGGGTCGGAATGGAGCGGACCCTTGCTAGCCGACCAGTATGAATGTGTCGGGGAGAATACATTTGGACAAGAACCAAAGGATTGCGGGTGCCAAGTCGGGAAGCTCATCTCGATGACGCGACAGTTGAACGGCCAGGGGTTGCGGATTCGATTCCGCATGCCAAGGTGGACTTATGGACAGCGTGCAGCCCAAGTCTCAGGCGAAGAAGACCGTCCGGAAGGAGACTGCGGACACTCCGGAAGACCCGATTTTGGAGCCCCGGGACGTTGAGCACCTGTCGGCACTCCAATTGTGTGACCTCATTTCGGCTACCTTGCGATTGCGTGGTGCGAATCCGTGGGAAATCCGTCTGCTACGGGATCGGATCGAAGAGATGGAGGTTCTCCAAGACCAAGCCCGGCAGGCAGTTGAACAATTGACGGAAGCGGTGGAGAAGCTTCGGGCACCGGCACTGCGGCTGGCCACCGTTCTCCAGCGATTAAACGATACCCGGGCTCTTATTTGTGTGGGTGGCACCGATTATGTGGCTCAGGTTGATCCGGCCTTGAAAACCACCGATTTGTCGGCGGGTGTGCGCGTCTTGGTGAACGAGGCGTTCGCTGTCACCGATGCTTTCGGGCTCGATAAAAGCGGGCCGATCGTCAAGGTCGTCGAGCATCTGGAGGATGGGCGGCTGCGAATCGGGCAGGATACCGGCCACGCGGAGACTGTGGTCTTGCTCGCTCCACCGTTGGCAGCGGAAAAGTTGAAGGCGGGAACGGAGGTTCGGCTGGATGTTAATCAGCGGGTCGCGGTCGAAATTGTGGGCACGGGTAAGCGGGTGGATCGGACTCTCACCTCCATATCTCCCCTTCCTTGGAGCGCCATTGGCGGTCAGGAGGAAGCGGTACGGGCGATTCGGGACTGTATTGAACTGCCGATTCTGCATTCGGCGCTATTCAAACGATTCAAACACCAGGTGCCCAAAGGGTTCCTGCTGTATGGCCCACCCGGATGCGGAAAGACATTATTGGGCAAGGCGACCGCTTACAACCTGCGACGGCAATTGCGGGAATCGACGGGAATCGACCGAGCGGAGTTTTTCCTGCACGTCAAAGGACCGGAAATATTGAACATGTGGTTGGGGGAGTCCGAGCGGCAGGTTCGGGACCTTTTTGCTCAATGCCGGGAAAAGGCAGCGGATGGGCAACTGGCATTCCTTTTTATTGACGAAGCGGAGTCGATTTTGGGGACGCGCCACGCGCCGCGCGGGGGGTCCAATATCCTGTCGACGTTGGTTCCGATGTTTTGCACGGAAATGGATGGACTAGAACCGCTGCAAAACGTGGTGGTCATATTGGCGTCCAATCGAGCCGATTTGATTGACCCGGCCATCTTGCGTCCGGGCCGGATCGACCGGAAGATTCGGGTGCGCCGACCGGACGAACGTGCTGCCCGTGCCATTTACGGCCTTTATCTAACGGACGACCTACCGTTGGCAGAAGCGCGGGAGAAGTTGCTCGAACAGATCAGTGCCTTGCACTACGCCAAGACGGAATCCAATCGGTTCCTGGAAGTCTTGTTTCGCAGCGGTCGGCGGGAGCATCTTTACCGGGGAGACTTGGCCAGCGGAGCGATTATTGCCGCCATTGTTGAACGGTCGAAGAGCTACGCCATTGGGCGGTCGATTGAAGAAGGCGCTGAATCGCCCATTCGACTGGAAGACCTGACGCGAGCCTTTGAGACGGAATACCGTGAGAACGATCTGTTTCCACCGTCGGACATGACGGAGGACTGGCTGAAATTGACCGACTTGGATGCGACTAACGTGGTGCGGTTGGAACCGTGCCGGGGAAAACGAGCGGGGGCAGGGGGCAGCGGAACTGCAATTTAGGGCAACCACATCGATATGAGTATCCCAATCGATTGCGTCGCCGGCTCTGATTTCCTGAATAGCTTTCTGCGACGGTATACGACGGCTTTGATCCGCAACCCCGTTGGGGTTGAATACATATTCCAACCATTACCCAGGGTAGGCCCCAAAGAGGGCCAACCCTGGGCTTTGCTCCACAATCCCGTTGGGATTGATCCTGCGCAAAACGCCCAAACTTCGGACAGTTTCGCTGGAATCGACGGAAAAACCGCAGAATCAAAGTGTCTTCCGTACCCGAGATATAGGGTTTCGGAATTGGCCCCATAGATTTAGATCAATGACGTAAGAACGCGGCATTCGCACTGCCAACATGGATATTCAATTTGGGCTGGAAACCGAGATCGGCATTACGCGGGATGATCCCGAAGGGATGGACGTGGTGGCAGAGTCCATTGCCTTGGTGCGTAGTGCGACGGTTCCGGGGGTTCGGTCGCGCTGGGACTACCAGCAGGAGGACCCTCACCAGGACGCCCGCGGCTTTCGGGTGAATGCGTTGCGTCAGGACACCGATGAAGCCAATTATTTTGCTCAGGATCTGAGCCGCCCGTTGAGCTTTGCTGAGATCAAGAGCGATCTCGCCTTGCGCAATGGTGCCCGATTCTACAATGACCATGCTCATCCGGAATACTGCACGCCGGAATGCAGCAGCCTGCGTGAATTGATTGAGCAAGATGACGCGGGGGATCAATTGCTGATGGCGTGTGCGCAGAGCATCAATGCGACAACAGAAAACCCGGTCCGATTATACAAAAATAACACGGACTTTCGCGGCCACAGTTACGGGTGTCACGAGAACTATCTCCTGGCCCGCTCCCTGCCCTGGCAGGTCCTGGCCGATGGAATTCAGGCGTTTCTCGTCACGAGACAAATTTTTTGCGGGGCGGGCAAATATGGATGGGAAGACGAAGACCATTTCTTGCAACCCGGTTTTCAGATAGCGCAGCGCAGCGATTTTTTTACCGAATTGCAGAGCGTGGACACGATGCAACGTCGGCCCCTGGTGAATACCCGGGATGAACCGCATGCCAATCCGCAGTTGTATCGGCGTTTCCATGTGATCATTGGCGATGCCAATCTGTCTCCCTATGCGACCTATCTGAAGGTAGGGACGACAGCGATGGTCTTAAGGGCGTTGCAAAATGGATGTCCTTCGGAACGAATCCCACGCTTGGCTGACCCGATTGCATCGCTGAAATCGATCTCACGAGACCGGGAATGGAAATGGCGAGTACGAACTGGCGGAGGACGAACCACGACGGCAATCGAAATCCAACGACAATACCTCACGGTGGTTCGTGAGTATGCCCCGCTGGAGACTGCCGAAGGCGAAGAATTGCTGCAAGCGTGGGAAGAAATCCTGGTTGATTTGGACCAAAATCCGCTGAAAACCGCCGACCGACTGGATTGGACGGCCAAATTCAAGTTGCTGGAAGGATTTCGTGAGTCCGAAGGACTACAGCCTGAGGACCCCTGGCTACGCAGTCTTGATCTGGCCTATCATGCGTTGGATCGGGAAAATGGCCTTTTCTTCGGATTGATGGACCAGGGAGCCTTCCGACTCCCATTCGCGAATCCCCGAGTGAGGAACGCAGAATTGCGTCCTCCGCAAACCACCCGTGCAGCGATTCGAGGCGGGTGCATTGAGCGGTTTGGACCCAAGGTCAAGTCGGCCCAATGGGATGCGGTAGTTCTGGCCGGGGAATCGACGGAAGTTGAGGTCGATCTTCGAGACGTTTTCGAGCGGTCGATGGTGGAAAAGGCTTTGGTGGTGCTGGCGTCTTCCCAGATTCCCGAAGATTTGTTGGTCCTCCCATTTGCCAAAGCCTTCCCGCAACGAGAAATTCCCTAAAACACTCCTACCATGCCCGAAACCATTGAAAGACCACGTCCACCAGCTCCGCCATCTGGCGGGGGAAGCGACGGTCCTCGCGAACCGAAGGTGGAGAAGCCGAACACCGAGGATTTACTCAACCGGATGCGCAAGGTGGATCCGGACCAGGCGAAACGATACCGCCAGCGAACTGGCGAATGAACGGCGACTTTTTGGCCCTGCTGCCCCGCCGGGAGGCGGTCACGGCGGGTGTCGGCACACACGGGTCTTCGGCGCCCCGATTGGAGGCGACGACAGTTTTCGCGTTTCACTGCGCGGACGGCATTCTCGTAGCCGGTGATCACCGCGCCACCGCTGGCAATGTGGTGTTTTCCGACACCACAGAGAAGATTCTGGAGCTCGATTCGCATTCACTGATGGCCATCGCCGGAAGTCCGTCGGTGGCCTTGGAAATGGCAAGAACCCTTCAGACCTCGTTTGAGTTTTATCGCCGCAGTCAACTTCGACCGATGAGCTTGGCAGCCAAGCTTCGAGCGCTTTCGCGGCTATTGCGGGAAAACCTGCCGGGGACGCTCCAGGGCTTTGGAGCTGTTGCTCCGTTGTTTGCCGGTGTCGATGCCAGCACGCGAAAGCCCGCCATCTATTTTTATGATCCCCTTGGGGCTCAATTTGAGGCAGCGGCGTACGCCGGGTCTGGGTCTGGGTCGGCTAGTGTCAAGAGTGTCCTTCACTACCTTGAAACGTGGGGGCCGCATCCAGCGACGATGGGGATATCGGACGCGGTGAATTTGGCCAATCGACTGCTCATGACCGCCGCCGAATTTGATTCCGCTACGGGAGGCATCGATCCAGGGCAACGGAATTTTGCCACGTTGAAACTACTCAACAGCGACGGCATCCGCTCGTTTTCACAGGCAGAACAGGCGCAACTGTGGCAGGAAGGAAGACGATGACGGACGAACCTTATCGGTGGTTGGAGGCTATCGCCAATCGCCGGGAATACATTCGCGACCAACTCAAAGATGCGACGCCAGTGCTGGCCGTGTCACGTCCCGAAGGGGTTATTCTGATGGGCGTTGGGACCGGGCAGTCGAAGGTATTTGAGGTTTACGATCGGCTGGCCTTGGCAGCGCTGGGGAATCCGGTGGATATTGAGCGAGTTCGCCAGACAGCCATCGAAGCCGCTCATCTTGACGGATTTACGCGGGACCCGGAGGACGTGACGGCTCGACGGTTGTTAAATTTTTCGATTTGTCCGGCGCTTAAAGGCAGCTTTGAGCAGATTTTCGCCGCCCCGCTGCTGGTGGAAATGATCGTGGCCGAAGTGGCACTCGGCCAAGCGAATGACGTACTGGCACGAGTATCCTATGACGGCTCGGTGCGGTACCTTACGGGCGGGGTCGCTGTGGCCCACACATCAGCAACCGATGAGGCTTCGGCAACCGAATGGCTGACGGCGGGGCTCTCCCCTGCCCTTTCGCAACAGGAAGTGGTCGAACGGATGGTCGCGGTTTGGCGAAAGCTGGTGAGCGGTGGTCCATTCGCCGGAACAGCTATCGAAATGCATCCGTCTCTCGACATAGCGGGCAAGACCGTAGAATTGGCCATTTTAGCGAGGGAAAGTCGGACTCAGGCAACCTACAAACCATTGATTCTGGAGAAAGCGGAATGAAAGTCGGTCGTTCGGCGTCGCGGCGGATTACCGGCCTTGAAACGGAATACGGATGTCTGGTTCAGCCGTCCAACGGGGGCATTCCGTTGGTTCAACAAATCCGGGACTGGATATTTGACCAGCAACGGTATGGCTGGATAGACCTTCACGAAAGGGACTGGGAAGAGCCACCGGGGAATGGGGGATTTCTTTTCAACGGCGGGCGGGTTTATATCGACATGGGTCACATTGAATATTGCACGCCCGAATGTGCGCGGGTGGCGGATGTGGTTGCCTATGACCGCGCCGGGGATCGACTGCTACTGCAAGCGATCAAAGCCCTGGGATTGGCGACGCGAGCTCAGTTTTTCCGAAACAACATCGATCATCGAACCGGGGCGACTTTTGGCTGTCACGAAAACTATTCGCTCCTGAGAAAAGCACCTCTCAGCGAAGAGAACGTCCTAAGTCTGCTTGCGTTTCTAACCCTGCGACTGCTGTTTACCGGGAGCGGTCGAGTTGGGCTAGGCGGGCATCGCCCGGGACCGTCCTCGGCCGGCGAGCAACGGGAGGCTAAGGACCGGGTTGAATTTCAAATCTCCCAGCGGGCAGACTTCATCGAGAATGATTTCTACGAATGGGTGCAGCACAATCGGGCGATCATCAACACTCGCGATGAGCCGTTGGCTGACCCGCTAACCTACCGTCGACTTCACCTGCTGCATGGCGATACGAATGTCCTTCCGTCGGCTCTTTATTTGAAAGTCGGGGCTACCCGACTAGTGCTCGATTTGCTGGAGATGGATGCGCTGCCTCGGGTTGTCTTGGCCGATGCGGTTCGGACCTTGAGGGATATGTCCCACCAACCCAGCCCTCCATGGAGGGTGCGTCTTGTTGACGGGACGGAGGCCGATGCGGTGGAGTTGCTCTCCGCTTTTCGTCGCCATGCCGAAATACATCTTCGGGGACGCGATGCAGAAACCGATGCGATTCTCGACCTGTGGAAGCGGGTCGAAGCGGGTCTCGCCGAGGATTTGGGCAGCCTTGTCGGCTGGGTGGATTGGGTGACCAAGTATCAACTGCTCGATTCGTTTCGCGTCAGTGAGGGGTTGACATGGTCTGATCCATGGATGGAAGCACAAGATTTGGAGTACCATCATCTGGATCCAGAAAGGAGCTTGGGTTTGGCGATGGCGCAATGGGAAGGGCCATGGGCGGCCGATTTGGGTAGTCCAGCTCCTTTATCTGAGCCTCCGTCCGACACCCGTGCGAAGGTGCGAAGCGCCTTGATGGCCCGCATGTCGAACGGCGCTGCTAGTTACGAAATCGACTGGCACTTTATCCGATTGGATGAACAACAACTGTTTCACCTTCCGGATCCGTTTGAGACTCGGGTGCCAGAGAGCTAGCGGTTCGATAGAGTCATTTCGGATACGCGACTCTGGTTCTACTTTGTTAGGATATCGGAGGCAAAGGTGCCCACGGCCATCGGGAACTCGGGCAGATTCATTCGGTTTTGAGATTTCGGTAGATAGGTCTCTTGGTGGCACCCCTACCGGGGTCCATCTACCAGGTTTGGCGACGATCCGGTGGTGTCGCTACACTCAGCCACCGGCTAATGGATGGGAAGCCTTCGGCTTCCGCGAGAGACCGCCATTCGTAACAAAGTAGAACTAGGACAACAGATGCCTTCTCGGACCCGGATAGGCCCGTGCAAAAGGCCTAAAATTCCCTTTCAAGATCGGTTCAATTTCGCAAAATTCTTCTCAACACCTTGGACTATGCCCGGACACTACAACCCGATCAGGATAGCCGATGAATCCGCCCCTCCGCATTCATGATCTGCCAATAACCGATCGACCGCGAGAGCGGTTGAGTCAACAAGGAGCGAAGGCTCTTCGGAACGCCGAGTTATTGGCGATCCTGCTCCGAACCGGGCTCAAAGGGGCATCGGCCGTGCAGGTGGGGGAAGAGTTGATTCACCAATTTTCAACGCTGGAAACGCTGGCGCGGGCACCTTTGGATGAGTTGCAAAAGGTGAAAGGGGTTGGCCACGACAAAGCTGTAACGCTTAAAGCGGCCTTTGAACTGGCAAGCCGATTATCGGCGGAAAGCCGGATTGAGTCTCCTGTGCTGGACAACCCCGAACTGATCGCCTCGATCCTGCGGGATGACTTGATGGCCTACGAAACCGAGCGACTGGTGGTGGTCCTGCTCAATACCCGTCGGCGATTGATTCGGGTGGAAGAAGTCTCACGGGGAACGCTTGACTCGGTCCTCGTTCACGCCCGGGAGGTGTTTCGCCCGGCGATTGTAGCCAATGCCCATAGTGTCGTGGTCGCTCACAATCATCCGGGGGGCGACCCATCGCCCAGTGAAGCGGATATTCGTATCACCCGAGACCTCGTCCGGGCCGGGCATTTGTTGCACATCGACTTGGTGGACCACATCATCCTCGGACGTCGAAGCCAGACGCGGGCACGGGACTTTGTGTCATTACGTGAACTGGGGTACTTCTACGACTAAAACTGGCGGAGCCTTTAGGTGCCGCCCATTTTGGGGGTCCTTGGTTCAACACATGGAATTCGGTTTCATTCACCCAACCGCAGTCATTCATCCGTCCGCACGACTCTCGGCGCAGGTGCGGGTAGGCCCTCACGCGGTTATCGATGCTGATGTGGAACTTGGGGAAGGCTGTGAAGTCGGACCTCAAGTCTACCTGACCGGTCATACGTCGATAGGACCGGGAAATCGATTTCACGCCGGGTGCGTCATCGGCGACACACCCCAGGATTTCAAATATCGGGAGGCACCGACGCGACTGGAGATTGGAGCGAGGAATATCTTTCGGGAGCATGTCACGGTGCATCGCTCCAATCGTCTGGACGAAGCCACGGTGATCGGCGATGGCAACTTTTTCATGGCAGGGAGCCATATCGGGCATAACTGCCGTGTGGGGCGAGACAACATATTTGCCAATGGGGCTTTGCTGGGTGGGCATGTGGAAGTCGATCGTCAGGCGTTTATTTCTGGAAATTGCCTGGTGCATCAATTCTGCCGGATTGGCCGCCTGTCCCTGATGCAGGGGGGCTCTGCCATCAGCAAAGACCTGCCGCCGTTTTGCATCGCCCGAGGCGATAACCACATTTGCGGGTTGAACACCATCGGTCTCCGACGAGCGGGCGTTGCTTCAGCGGATCGCTTGGTCCTTCGACGTGCCTATCGGTCTGTTTTTCGCTCTGGACAACGCCTGAAGGTGGCTGCTGAACAATTGGCGCTGGATTTTCCCGATCACGGGTTGGTGGCCGAATGGACCCAGTTTATTCGGGCTACCAAGCGCGGGTTGTGTGCGGATATCCTCTTTCGGGATGGTGAACCACAAAGCACGGAAGAGGCGTAGGGCGTGTTTTCAAAATGGCTTTGCCGATTCCGCCCTCCCCTCCGTCTTTTCCGCGAGTTCCGGTGCAGCAGGCGTCTCTGGCCAGCGGGCTGGTTCTGGATGCACGTCGCGCGGTGTTCCTGCCTGCTCAGCGGATTCTGGCCGTCGCCGATCTCCATCTCGGTTACGCTTGGGTTCAGCGACAGCGAGGCGCTCTTCTCCCAATCGATATCCCCGATGATACGGCAGATCGTATGGTGGAGTTGCAGCGCGACTATTCTCCCAAGCAAATCGTCATCCTAGGCGATATTGTCCATCAAGCCCTGCCCTTGCCGGCTATCAGGACCGTTATTCGGGAACTTTGCGAGCGGTTGACGGCGGCAAGTGAATTGATTTTTTGCCTGGGCAATCACGATCGCCAGTTGGAATCACTCATTGCATCCGAAAAACTACCGGTGCGATGGGCAATAGAATGGAGGACAGAAGGATGGCTTTGGCACCATGGTGACCGGGTTGACGTGGATGTATCCCTTCGGATGGATGCGGTGGAACCGATTCGCGTGATGGGGCATGAGCACCCGAGCGTCCGGCTGTCTGATCGGGTTGCTTCATCTGTGAAGGCCCCGTGCTTTCTCGTCTCCGATCGATTGGTGATTCTCCCGGCGTTTTCACGTTGGGCGGCTGGATGCACCATCGGCCAGCAACCGTTCATGAGCCAACAGGCGCGAGAGACTGCCTTTCCGTGGGTTTACGCCTGCATGGGCGCGAGGCTGCTGAAGATTCCATGGTGGATGGCGGTCCTGCGGACGGCGCTTTAGCTCCGGTCCGCCCCTTTCAGGAGGTCGCCGCCCTAGCTGAAGGGGCGGAAACCTCCCCGGGAAGATTAATAGCGCACGAGCGAAAAAATGGGAACCCCGGTCAAACGGCGACGACCTTCCAACGCTTCGAGTTCAATCAAGAATCCGGCACCGATGATGTTGGCTTCGAGTCGATTGAGCAACTCAATCGCGGCTGCGGCCGTGCCACCGGTGGCAAGCAGGTCGTCGAGCAGCAGAACCCGTTCGCCCGGCTTAACCGCGTCGGTATGGACGGCGACGGTCGCGGAACCGTATTCGAGATCGTAGCTCTGCTCGTGGGTGTTCCACGGCAGCTTGCCCTTTTTTCGCACTGGAATGAATCCGGCCCCGAGCTGCACTGCAGCGGCGGCTGCAAAAATGAACCCGCGGGCATCAATCCCGATGATTTTGTCGACCGAACCAGCGGGAAACCCGGCTACCAAGAGATCGATGGCTCCGCGAAAGAGTCGGGGATCGGATAAGACAGGGGTAATGTCCTTGAACTGAATACCAGGCTGCGGGAAATCGGGGACGTTTCGAATGGCGGCTTCCAGTTCAGCGGGAGATACATGCGACATAACTGGCTTTGTGCCGAACCGTGGCCAAGAGGTCAAGCTTCGCCGAGTGTGAAGCAATACCACGAGAATGGCTGACCGGCATGGACTCGAACCATGTCTAAGGGTTCCAAAGACCCCTGTGCTGCCATTACACCACCGGTCAAGCAGGTCCGCCATCCTATGGCAGCTTTTGTCGGGGGCAAATAGAAAATGCGATGACCTGATGTCGAAATCATTTTGCTGGCACTTGACCACAGTTACCGCACGTTGGAGTCCGCATGGCGGTAATTGAAGTTCAAGGGCTGACCAAATCATTTCGAACCAGCAAAACCGATCCTGGATTGATGGGGGCGATCCGGGGCTTATGGAAGCGGGAACATACCGAGGTGGTGGCGGTCAAGGATGTCAGTCTGCGGGTCGAGGAAGGCGAATTTGTCGGTTTCCTCGGACCGAATGGCGCGGGTAAGACGACGACACTCAAGATGTTGAGCGGACTTTTGTATCCGACCAGCGGCGAAGCGACCGTGCTGGGATTCCGCCCCTGGGAAAGGAAGGACGGGTATAGACGACAATTTGCTCTCTTGCTTGGGCAAAAAAACCAACTTTGGTGGGACTTGCCAGCGCGTGAATCGTTGGAATTAAATGCCCGCATTTATGGCCTGTCGCAGCCTGAATTTGAACGGACTTTAGGCGAATTATCGGAACTGTTATCGATAAAGGACAAACTTTCTACCGCCGTTCGGGAGCTATCTCTCGGTGAGCGGATGAAGTGCGAATTGATCGCCTCGCTGTTGCATCAGCCCAAGGTGCTGTTTCTGGACGAGCCGACCATTGGACTCGATGTCGTTTCCGCCAAAGTGGTGCGCGAATTCCTGCGACGCCACAATCGGACCCGAAGAACCACCATCCTTTTGACCAGCCACTACATGGCGGATATCCAGGAATTGTGTGAACGGGTGGTCATTATCGATAAAGGCACCATCTTTTTTGACGGACGATTGGACCAGATTGTCGATCGTTTTGCCGGTTATAAGATCATCACCCTCCAATTGGCCCCTTCGGATGCCTCTGCCACTGCCGATATGACCGCCTTCGGGGAAGTGGTGGAACGAAACGAAGGCAGTCTGAAGCTGAAAGTGGTTCGAGACCGGGTGATCCCAACGGTGAAAGCCCTGCTGGACCAGTTGCCCATCCTCGATTTTGGTGTGGAAGAGGTTCCGATCGAGGAAGTGATTCGACAGGTTTTCCAGCGGGGATAGGGGCTGGAATGTGGTCGGAATCTCGCTTGCCAAATAGGACGGATAAGACGGTTCGGACCTATGTGCCCTATCTTTCCGAACTGTCGCGAAAGGAGGGGGTGCTATTGAGAATTGATCCGGAATAGGTTTTGCTCCGTACGAATAAAGAATGAGCCGTCAGTTGCGGCGTAACTGGCCAAGCTCCGCTCACCCAAATCATTGGTGGCCAAAAGCTTAAAGTCGTGCCCAGCGGCGACCACAAATCCTTGGCCGTTTTCGTTTTGGAAATAGATTCTCCCCTCACCATAGAGGAGAGACGCCGAAAAATCGCCACCCAACCGTTCCGACCAATGCACTTTGCCGGTCCGGGCATCTACGCAAGAAGCGATGCCACCATCGGAGACTAAATAAAGGTCCTCGCCCAGGAGCAACATGGACGGGGTATTGGGAGCGCCTTTGGTTATGGTCCATCGAAGATTCGTCGCGGTGACATCGCCATTGCCGCCGGGCTCGACGGCAATGACATTGGGGCGATCGTAGCCTGTACCGATAAAGAGCAGACCCAGGCCAAATACCGGGCGTGGCACCACGGAATACCCTTCCCCATAGAGCACTCGCCAGCGCTCATGCCCATCAGCAGGGTCATAGGCGCAGACGGCTCCACTGCCTGGGCTGATGATTTCAGCCTT
The DNA here is from genome assembly GCA_903835555.1 of uncultured Verrucomicrobiota bacterium. Lineage (GTDB taxonomy): Bacteria > Verrucomicrobiota > Verrucomicrobiia > Limisphaerales > UBA9464 > CAILNN01. Next base: position 1,222 of record CAILNN010000374.1, on the reverse strand, counting down.
ACCTGCATTGGTGATCAGCAGGGCGGTGCTGAAGGAGAACTTGCGGCTGGCCGGGGTCACACGCGGTGTTTTCCAAATGGGCTGGCCGGTCTTGATGTCCAAAGCGGTCACGAACGGATCGGCGGCACCGTCGCAGGCAAAAAACAGGGAGTCACCGACTCGGATGGGGGAACCTCCGTTTCCGTGGACTGGGGAGTAGCGAAGGGAGGTCTGTCGCCAGAGAATCTTTCCGTCTGGAGTCAGTGCGGCAGTTCCCTCATGACCAAAATGAACATAGAGAACTCCGTCCGAAAACAGCGGTGTAGGACTGGCATGGCTGTTCTTGTTATGAATTCGGGTTCCGGAGGATTCCTTAAACACCTCGACATTCCAAACGATGGCACCGGTCCCTGCATCTAGACAAAGAGTGCGGAGCGATAGGTCATTTCCGCCCTCGACTTGGGCGGCTGTGGTGAGGTAAAGCCGATCCCGAACCAGGATGGGGGACGACCAACCAGAGCCCGGAATCGGGGATTTCCACGCCACGCCCGATTTTGCATCCCAATGAATAGGCAGGTTGGTCGCCAGGATATGCCCTTGGCCGGTGGGTCCGCGGAATTCCGGCCAGTCGGCACCTGCGAGGAGGTTTAATACCCCCGCCACTGCGGAAGTGATTAGAGCGAGGCTGACCCGGAATTTCATTCTGCAAATCGTATGCAGGCGAGTAGCGAAGGCGAGCGGGAAAATGACAAGCAAAAGGACGGTGGCACTCATCCCCGTAGTCGTCCGACCTGAGTCGACGCTGATCATTTCGCGAGGCGGCATTTCGCCGGAACGGGACCGCCGTATCGCCGGTTAATACCGCCGGTCACCAAAGCCGCCGTGCCGACAACATAGCGCCAGAGCTCCGGCAAACTTCCAAACCCGCCGAACCATCGTTTGCCTCCATAAACGACGGTGCTAGTTGGACTGCCTGGGGCCGCATGCGATTGGACCAATTCTCAGGTCCCGCAATCCAAACACCGGCGCACCGGCCAGAAACCTAAACTTTCTTGCCCCATCCTTCCGCTTGGGTCCAAACCTCTGGCGATGCTGCTCAAAAACTAGATCCACCCACGCCCGACTACCAATCACAGCTCCATCAGTAAAGTAGCGAACCCGACAGCGGACATAATCGCCCCAAGACAACTGGCCCTTCTTGGCGAATACTTCCCGAACCTTTTCAGGATCAATGCCCGGTCGG